>NZ_JASPFK010000001.1:1876855-2201210 GCF_036855935.1 Sphingomonas sp. LR60
CGGCGCGCGACTGGTTCGCCGAGCGCGTGCCGCAGGCGGCGTTCGCGGGATTCCAGAGTGGCGACGATCTTGGACGCGCGGTCGCCTCGATGGACCTGCTGTTCAACCCCAGCGTCACCGAGACATGGGGCCAGGTGACGTCGGAAGCGATGGCCGCCGGGGTGCCCGTCGTAGCGGCGCGCGCCACCGGCGCGGTCGACCTGCTGGAGGACGGACGCACCGGCTTTCTCGTGCCACCGGAAGACCTCGACGGCTATGCCGCCGCGATCGCGCAATTGATCTCCGATCCGGCGTTGCGCGCAGCGGTGGGGCGCGCCGCGCACGACCGCGCTCAGCATTTCCGCTGGGACACCGCCAACGCCGCGGTGTTGCAGGTTTATCAGGAGCTTCTCGCGTCGCCTCGCGCCTGACCCCGCCTCACCGTTCGTGCCGACCTTGTCGAAACACGTGCATCGCACCACGCGCTTCGAGGTGGCGCGCTAAACCCCCTGCCAGTCGAACGTCAGCGGCGCCTCCCGAAAGGCGAAGCGATCGAGGTGGCTCGCCACCACCTCCTTCATCCGCGCCACGTCGCCCTCCTCCGGCACCGCCAGCCGCACATCGAGCGTCTCGCTGTCGGCGTGCAGGTCGAGCGTCGCGCCGTTCGGAAAGGCGATCCTTGCTTCCTGCTCGGAGAAGCTGACCTCCATCTTGTGGCTCCAATGCTTGGCGAGCTGCTGGAGATAGCGGCTCGCCGAATGCGTCGGCACGCGAGCGACGACGACGCTCACTTCAGTCGCTCCACCTTCTGCGCCACCTCGTCGATCAGCGCCGCGATCTCATGGAGCAGTTCCGGCGACGCATCGGCGCGCTTGACGCGATCCATGACCGCGTGGCGAAGGTTATGCATCGCGCGACGCACCGGCGCGCCCTCGCCCTCGCCCTGGGCGCGCTGCGCCGCCAGCGCCTCCAGCCGCGCCATCAACGTCGCAACCGTCTCGGCCTGTTCGTCGAGATGCGCGCGCCCGGCGTCGGTCACCGCGAACCGCTTGCGCGCGCCTTCGCTGGCCTGCTCCGCGATCAGCTCCATCTCGTCGAGCAGCGTCAGCGTCGGATAGACCACTCCCGGGCTCGGCGCATAAGCACCGCCGGTCAGCGTTTCGATCGCCTTGATGAGTTCATAGCCGTGGCGTGGCGTGTCGGCGATCAGCTTGAGCAGCACCAGCCGCAACTCCGAACCGTCGAACATCCGCCGACTGCGTCCACCGCCGCCCCCGCCGCCGCGACGATGCTCGCCCTCGTTGAGCCGCTCGATCCAGTGGAAGAACCGCTCGGGGTCGAACCCGCCGCTGCCGCCGCGCTGCCCGGAATGATGATGGCGGCCGCGGCCACCGTGCGAAAAACCAAACATTCGGTCGACTCCATCTCGTATCATGATGCAACAAGATATATCTTAGCGGCGACGAAGCAAGAGCGTTCAAGATATATTTTCGCTTTCGTGCATGACGCGGCCCCGCCCGCACCTTACATGCAAGCGCATGGCCGATCTGTTTGCCGGGTTCGATCCCGTCGATCCCCCCAGCCCTCCCGCCACGGATGCCCATGCCCCGCTCGCCGACCAGCTGCGCCCGCGCGCGCTGGCCGACGTGATCGGGCAGCGTCACCTGCTCGGTCCCGAAGCGCCGCTGGCGCTGATGATCCGCTCGCGCCGGCTCTCTTCGTTCGTGCTGTGGGGCCCGCCGGGAGTAGGCAAGACGACGATCGCGCGGCTGATCGCGGCCGAGGCAGGCTATGTCTTCGTCCAGCTTTCGGCAGTGTCCACGGGGATCGCGGACCTCCGCCGCACGCTCACGGTCGCGAGGGATCTGCGCGCCGCCGGCAAGCCGACCGCCTTGTTCATCGACGAGCTGCACCGCTTCTCGCGACCGGTGCAGGATGCGCTGCTGCCCGCGGTCGAGGACGGCACGATCGTGCTGATCGGGGCGACCACGGAGAACCCGAGCTTCAGCCTCGTCGCCGCGCTGCTGTCGCGCGCCAAGGTCTTCACGCTCGATCGACTGTCGGCCGCCGAACTCGAGACCGTCATCACGCGCGCCGAGGCGCAGCAGGAACGGACGTTGCCGCTCGATCTAGACGCGCGCGCCGCGTTGATCGCGATGGCGGACGGCGACGCGCGTTATTTGCTTGGGCTGTGCGAAACGCTGTTCCTGATCGAGTCCGACGCTGTGATCGACACTGCCGCGCTGGCGGCGATCGTCCAGAAGCGCGCACCGCTCTACGACCGCGGGCAGGAAGAGCATTTCAACCTGCTCAGTTGCTTCCACAAAAGCCTGCGCGGCAGCGATACGGATGCCGCGCTCTATTGGGCGGCGCGGATGGTGCGTGGCGGCGAGGATGCCGGCGTGATCTTCCGCCGCTTGTGCTGCGCGGCGTCGGAGGACGTCGGGATGGCCGATCCGCAGGCGCTGGTCCAGGTGATGACCGCATGGCAGGCGTTCGAGCGCGTCGGCATGCCCGAGGGCCGCTTGTTTCTCGCCCAGGCGATCAATTACGTGGCGACGGCGCCGAAATCGAACGCCTCTTACGTTGCCTTCGATCGCGCCAGTGCGCTGGCACGCGACACCGGTTCGCTGCCCCCGCCCAAGCACATCCTCAATGCGCCGACCAAGCTGATGAAGGAACTCGGCTACCACGAGGGCTACCGCTACGATCACGATTACCCCGATGCGTTCGCCGCGCAGGATTTCTTCCCCGCGGAGATCGGCGACGATCATCTGTTCTATGAACCCAACGAACGCGGCTACGAGCGCGAAATCCGCAAGCGGCTCGCGTTCTGGGCGGCGGCGCGCGAACGGCGCGATGATTGAGCCCGAGGCCGATTGCCTCGACGTGACAACACGATAAGCGCGGCAAGGTGAGTCGCATCAATTCAGTCCGCGCCAGCCGCTCGACGCCGGGCCGTTCCTCGCCGCCACGCGTTGAGCGCCGGTAATGCGCGTAACGCCCCATCTCGCCGCCGTCGGCACCGCCGTCCCGACCCACGATATCCACACCGCGTTCGTCGACTGGGCCGAGCAACGATTATGTGATCGCGAGGCACGCGTGTTCGCGCGCATGGCGGCACGATCGGGCATTATGCATCGCTGGTCAGTGCTTCCCGCCGAGCACGGCTCACCGGTGGGCACGACCGGCTTCTACGCCGCCGAGCCGCATCCCGGCACCGCCGCGCGGATGGCGCTTTACGCCCAAGCCGCCCCGGCGCTGGCGCTGGCAGCGATCGCCAATCTACGAACACAGGTCGCGCTCGACGGCATCACGCACCTCGTCGTGGCGAGCTGCACCGGCTTCGTCGCTCCCGGCGTCGACCAGATCCTCGCGCGCGCGCTCGACCTGCCGGGCAGCGTCGAGCGCACACTGATCGGCTTCATGGGCTGTTACGCGGCGATCGCGGCGCTGCGCACCGCTCGGCATATCGTCCGTTCGGAGCCGGCGGCTCGCGTGCTGGTCGTCACTGTCGAACTCTCGACGCTCCATCTTCAGGCTGACCGGATGCTCGAGCCGCTGCTGGCGATGCTGCAATTCGGCGACGGTGCGGCGGCTGCCTTGGTGACCGCGATACCGCAGGGCTTGGCGATCGGCCAGCCGTTCAGCGCCACCCTTCCCGATGCCGCCGGGTTGATCCGCTGGGACATCACCGATCGCGGCTTTGCGATGCACTTGTCGGGCGAGGTGCCGGGGCGGATCGGCGCCGCACTGCGCGACCCTGCGTTGATGGCGACGCTGACCGCCGGCCGCCCGGTCGATCGCTGGGCGGTTCATGCCGGCGGCCGCTCGATCCTCGACGCGGTGGAACACGCCTTCGCGCTGCCCGCCGACGCGCTCGAAGATTCACGCGCGGTACTCGCCGAGAATGGCAACATGTCGTCCGCGACGCTGATGTTCGTGCTGGCGCGGGTACTGGCCGGGTCACCGGTCGAGCACGGCATCGCACTCGCCTTCGGCCCCGGGCTTGCCGCCGAAGGGCTGGCATTCGCAAGCGCGGCATGATGCTCGACCAGCGCGCCACCGCCGAAGAACTGATGGACGCCGATGATCTTCCGGCGGACGTCTATGCCGCGGTCGTCGCCGATCTCGCGCGGGTCAATGTCGTGACGATGGCCGCGCGACCGACGCTGGCCTTCCTCGCGCGGCTGACGAAACCGGGGCAACACTATCGCCTGCTCGATGTCGGCTATGGCGACGGCGATATGCTGCGGCGGATCGCGCGCTGGGGAACGCGGCGCGGCGTCGCCCTCGAGCTGGTCGGCATAGACCTCAACCCGCGTAGCGAGGCCGCGGCGCGTGCCCATACCCCGGCTGACGTCGCGATCGACTGGCGCACCGGCGATTATGCCGATCTCGCCGGAGAGGGCTGGGATTTCGTGATCTCCAGCCTCGTCGCGCATCACATGACCCGCGCGCAGCTGATCGCCTTCCTGCGCTTCATGGCGCGTGAAGCGCGGGTCGGCTGGCTGGTCAACGATCTCCACCGCCACGACTTCGCCTATCACGGCTGGCCGCTGCTTGCCGGGCTGTTCGGCTGGCATTCGATCGTGCGGCATGACGGACGGCTGTCGATCGCGCGCAGCTATCGCCCCGCCGAATGGCCAGCGCTGCTCGACGACGCCGGGGTGAGCGACGCCTGCGTGTTCCGCGCCTTCCCGTTCCGGCTATGCGTCGCGAGCCGCTGATCCTCGGCGGCGGTCCGGCGGGCAGCGCCGCCGCGATCACGCTCGCTCGCGGCGGCACGCGACCGTTGGTGATCGAGCGGACGCGCGAGACCGGCGATGCGCTGTGCGGCGGCTTCCTGAGCTGGCGGACGCTGGAGACGCTGGCCGCGCTCGGTATCAAGGCCGATGCGCTCGCCCTACCGCGCGTGACGCGCGTCCGCATCTTCGCACGCGGGCGCGTGATCGAAGCAGCGCTGCCCGCGCCTGCGATCGGCGTATCGCGCGCGCGTCTCGACGCGCTGTTGCTCGATCGGGCCGTGTCGAGCGGCGCCGCGGTGGAACGCGGCGTCGTCGCCCGCGCGATCGAGGACGGTGCGGTCCGTACCGGTGACGGCGCGCTGCTCGCCAGCGAGGCGCTGTTCCTCGCCAGCGGGAAGCATGACGTGCGCGGCGCGGCCCGACCTGCCGAGGCACGCGGTGGCGATCCGACACTCGGCCTGCGCACCCGCCGCCGCGGTGCCGATGTCGCGCGCTGCGTTGGAAACGCGATCGAGCTTCACCTGTTCGACCGCGGCTATGCGGGCGTGGTGCTGCAGGAGGATGGCAGCGCCAACGTGTGCCTCGCGATCCGTCGTTCGCGCCTGACCGAGGCAGGCAGCCCGGATGCCTTGCTCGCTGCGCTGGCGATGGAGCTGCCCGCGTTCGGTGATCGGCTCGCGGGCGATGCCACGCCGCTCGAGGCAATCGCCAACGTGCCTTACGGCTGGCGGGCGCGCCGCGGGACGGACGGCTGTTATCGGCTCGGCGATCAGGCGGCCGTAATCCCATCATTGGCCGGCGAAGGCATGGGCATCGCGCTGGCAAGCGGCGTGTCGGCGGCGAAGGCGTGGCTGGCGGGCGAACCATCGTCGAACTGGCAAACCCGCTTCGCCCACCAGACTGCCCGCCCCGTCACGATCGCCAGCGCGATCCGCGCCATGGCCGAACGCCCGCCGATGATCGCGCCACTCCTGCCGCTTGCGGCGCGCCTGGGCCTGATCGACGCAGTCGCCGCAGCGACGCGCATCGCGAACGGCTAAAGTATGATCCATCCAAGCTGAATTCGTACCCCGGCGAAGGCCGGGGTACGAATGAAGATGGCGCAAGCCGTCCGGATCAACCCCAAGGCGCTTCACCACCTCACCCAGCGACAAACGGGACTGCCCCCCCAAACGAAAAGAGGCGCGGCGGTTTCCCGCCACGCCCCTTCGCAAACCCCACAGGGCCGTGCCGATTACTCGGCAGCGGCGACCGTGCGCGTGTCGCGACGCTCGGCGATACGCGCCGACTTGCCGGTCCGACCGCGCAGGTAATACAGCTTGGCGCGACGCACCGCGCCCTTGCGCACCACCTCGATCGAGATCGACGTTCGGCGAGTACAGCGGGAAAACGCGCTCCACGCCCTCGCCGAAGCTCATCTTGCGGACGGTGAACGACGAGCCCATGCCCTTGTTCGAGCGCGCGATGCACACGCCCTCGTAGTTCTGGACGCGGGTGCGCTCACCCTCGACCACCTTCACGCCGACCTTCAGCGTATCGCCGGGGCGGAATTCCGGGATCTTCTTGGTTTCGTTGAACTTGGCGATCTGCTCGGCTTCGAGCGTCTGGATCAGGTTCATTGGTCGTCCTCAGTCCGTTGCCGCGCGCCAGAGGGCGAGCCGACCCGAGCGCCCTCATGACGCTCCCAAAGGTCTGGCCGCCGTAGCCGTGTATCGATCTCCGCCTGCCGTTGCCGCCAAGCCGCGATCTTCGCATGATCCCCCGATCGCAGCACTTCGGGGATCGTGCGCCCCTCCCATTCGACAGGTCGGGTATAATGCGGATATTCGAGGAGGCCGCTTTCGAAGCTTTCCTCGACTCCGCTGGAAGCCGCGCCCATTACGCCGGGAAGCAGCCGAACGCAAGCGTCGAGCAGCACGAGCGTCGCCATCTCGCCCCCCGACAGGATGTAATCGCCGATCGACACCTGCTCGACCCCGCGCGCCTCGAGCAGCCGTTCGTCGAACCCCTCGAACCGCCCGCACAGGATCACCGCGCCCGGCCCGGCCGCCAGTTCGCGCACGCGCGCCTGCCGCAAGGGAGCACCACGCGGCGTCATCGCGAGCAACGGACGACCATCGGCATGGGCATCGACAGCACGCGCGAGGATGTCGGCACGCAGCACCATCCCTGCACCGCCCCCGAGGGCGTGTCGTCGACGGTGCGGTGTCGATCGGTGGTGAAGTCGCGAATATTGACCGCATCCAGCGACCATTTACCGTCGCCCAGCGCACGCCCGGCAAGCGAGGTGCCGAGCGGACCGGGAAACATCTCGGGATAGAGCGTCAGGATCGTAGCGCGAAACGTCATTGTCTTCTCGATAGGTGGACGATGCCTGCCGCCGCAGCCGCACCGAGCAGGAACGCACCCGCCGCATAGGCCAGGCCGAACATCGCGAAAACCGCCACCATCCCGCAAGCATCGACGCCGCACCGCTCCGGCGGGGACAGCGTCGCATGAACGAACAGTCCGACGCACGACAGCGCGCCGAGCGACGGCAGCGGCAAGGACGCGGTCAGGACAAGCCGCCGCCCCGACCACCCCCGTCCATGGAGGAGCAGCAACACGCCAGCCAGCACCGCCGCGACGATCGCCGGGAAGCCGACCAGCCACAGCAGGTCGCTCGCCGTCATCACGGCAATGTCCAGTTCTCGATCTTAAGCCCGGGGATGTCGGCGAAATCGCGTTCGTTGTTGGTGACGAGGGTCAGGTCGAGCGACAACGCATGCGCCGCAATCAGCATGTCGAAGCTGCGTCGCCGGAACTTCAGCCGCGCGTAGCTTCGCGCTGCGAGGAGATCGAACGGCAGAATCTCGAACAATCTTGGCAGCTGGTCCAACACGATCAGCGATGGTCGCTTGCCGTTCCAACTTCCCAGTGCGACCTCGGCAAAGGCGATCGAAGAGATCGCGACATCGCCCGGTCGACAGTCCTCGACCCGCTCACGCAACACATCGGGTCCACCACCCAGAAGGGCGATGACGATATTGGCGTCGAGCATGAACGTCACGCGTTCGGATCCTCACCCCAGCCCTGCCAGTCGGGATCGTCCCAGATCCGCGGGGAATGATCGAATTCACGCTCCTCCGGTGTCAACGGCTTGAGATCAGGGCAGGAGCCCCAAAGGCCGGTAAGATCGATCCGTCCGTCGTCATCTACCGACTCGAACGAGAACTTGCCGGCTTCCTCGCGGACTCGAACCTCCTGCCCCGCCTCGAAGCCAAGCGCCTTCGGCAGCCGCAACGCCACCGAATTCCCGGACTTGAACACCTTGGCGCGATATTCGTTACCCATCGCCAGCCTCCTGTATGTACAGCATGTATATACGGGTGGCAGAGCGTGCAAGGCGGAGGGTTCGTGGACGATTGCATCATCATCGGCGCCGGTCCGGCAGGGCTGACCGCCGCCATCTACCTGGCGCGCTACCATCTCGACATCCGCCTGTTCGACAGCGGATCGAGCCGCGCGGCGATGATCCCGTGCACGCACAACCATGCCGGCTACCCCGAGGGAATCGCGGGCAAGGACCTGCTGGCGCTGATGCAGGCGCAGGCCGAGAAATATGGCGCCCGACGCGAGCAGGTCAACGTCACCGGCCTCGCCTGCGACGGCGACGACTTCATCGTTCGCACCGATCACGGAACGCATCGGGCGCGCACCGTGCTGCTCGCCACCGGGGTCGTGAACCATCGCCCGGCGCACCTGCTTCCCGACGTTCACGATCCGGCGCTGGCGCAGGGGCTGCTCCGCTACTGCCCGGTCTGCGATGGCTATGAAGTGACCGACAGACGCGTTGCGGTCATCGGCACCGGCGATCATGGGATGCGCGAGGCGTTGTTCCTGCGCGGCTTCACGCGCGACGTGACATTGGTGTCGCCGGAGGCCGAACATGCGCTCGATCCGAAGTGCGCGCAGGCGCTCGATGACGCCGGCGTGGTGCGTGTAGAGGGGCCATGCGGCGGCTACGCCATCGAGGGCGAGCAACTCGCCTTCGACACCGCACGCGGGCGGATGCGGTTCGACAGCGTCTATCCCGCGCTCGGCTCGCGCATTCGCTCGCGGCTTGCGGTCGAGGCGGGCGCGCGCGCCAGCGACGAGGGCTGCCTTGAGGTCGACGACCATCAGCGCACCAGCGTGCCGGGCCTGTTCGCGGCCGGCGATGTCGTGAAGGGGCTCGATCAGATCAGCCACGCGATGGGCGAGGCCGGTGTGGCGGCGACCGCGATCCGCAACTTGCTCGCGGAGCGGAGGCCGCTCAGGAGGTAGTCTTGTAAGCCGCTCGTGCTGAGCGTGTCGAAGCACGTGTGCTGCACACGCCCTTCGACAAGCGCAGGGCGAACGGAGCGGCTTCTCAGCCCTCGACGAAATCGGCCTCGATCACCAGCCGCTCGGCATTCCATTCCGGCACTGCCGCGATCGGCACCATGAACGTCTTGCCACTCGCGCGCCGGACCTCGACCACGTCCCCCGCGCCGAAATTCTCGACCGCCGCGACCACACCCAGATCCTCACCGGTGGTGGACACAGCCGCCAGACCCAGCAGATCGGCGTGATAATATTCGCCCTCGCCCAGCGGCGGCAGCGCGTCGCGTGGGACCGTCAGCACCGTCCCGCGCAACGCCTCGGCCGCGGTGCGATCCGCGACCTCGGCGAAGCGCGCGATCGTGCCGTCACGCAGCTTCACCAGGTTCAGCGCACCGTCGTTGAACGAACGATGCGCCGCCAGATCGTCGGCGAAGACCTTGAGCCGAACCTCGCCCGCCACGCCATGCGCACCGGTCACCGCGGCCAGCACGATCGCGCCGGCCGGCACCTCATTCGCTGTCGGGCGAGCCGTCGTCGCCACCGGGGGCGTCGTCGCGCCCTTCGGCGGGGTCGTTGGCGGAGACGCCTTGGTTGGTCGCGTCTTCATGGTCCTCGGGTGCGGTGCGCGGGTCGGGATCGGCGGTCATCATGCGCTCTCCTCTCGAATTGAGGGGCAACAACGCACGACGACCGCGATCGGATGCTTATTCGGCGGTCGCTTCGGCCTCGGCCGCAGGAGCTTCCGCCTCGGCCGCAGGCGCCTTGGCTGCCTCGGCAGCGGCTTCCTCGGCCGCCTTCTGCTTCTCGGCACGCTCCTCGGCGCGCTCCTTGGCCTTCTCGCCCGGCTCGGCCTTCTTCGGGTTGCTGCGCACTGCGCGCTCCTTCACGCCGGCCGCGTCCAGGAAGCGGGCCACGCGGTCGGTCGGCTGCGCGCCCATCGCCAGCCAGTGCTTGGCGCGCTCGCCGTCGAGCACGATGCGCTTCTCGTCGTCCTTGGCGAGCAGCGGGTTGTAGTTGCCCAGCTTCTCGATGAACTTGCCGTCACGCGGGCTGCGCGCGTCGGCGACGACGATGCGATAATACGGACGCTTCTTCGAGCCGCCACGCGACAGGCGAATGCTGAGTGCCATTTGCTAACTTCCTTGCTTCTTCGTTTCGTCGCCCCTGCGGAGGCAGGGGCCTGTTTCTGCTTCAACAATCGGCGCCCCTCGTCGTGGAGAGACCTCAAGCCCCTGCCTCCGCAAGGGCGACGATCGCTATCTCTTGAACTTGAACCCGCCGGGGCCACCCGGAAGGTTACCGGGTAGACCGGGCAGCCCCGGACCACCGCCCGGACCGCCCAGCTTGCCCATCATGTCGCCCATGTCGGCGCCCCCGATGGCATTGCCGAGACCACCCAGGCCGCCCTTGCCGAGCATCGCCATCATGCCCTTCAGGCCGCCCATCTTCTTGATCTTCTTCATGGCGGTCGACATTTCTTGATGCATCTTCAGGAGCTTGTTGACCTCCTGCACCGTGGTGCCGGAACCCTTGGCGATGCGGATCTTGCGCTTGGCGTTGATCAGCTCGGGCTTGGCGCGCTCCTTGACGGTCATCGACCCGATCATCGCGTCGAGATGCACCAGCATCTTGTCGCTGCCCGACGTCGCGTCCATCGCGGCCTGCGCCTTCTTCATCCCCGGCAGCATCCCGGCCAGCGCGCCCAGCCCGCCCATGCGCTTCATCTGCGCAAGCTGGCTGCGCAGGTCGTTCATGTCGAACTGGCCCTTGGCGAGCCGGTTCGCCATCCGCTCGGCGTCTTCCTGCTGGATCGACTCCGCCGCGCGCTCGACCAGCGAGACGACGTCGCCCATCCCCAGGATACGACCCGCGACCCGCGATGGGTGAAACGCCTCCAGCGCGTCGAGCTTTTCGCCGACACCCGCGAACTTGATCGGCTTGCCGGTGACCGCACGCATCGACAGCGCCGCACCACCACGCGCGTCGCCGTCCATGCGGGTCAGCACGACACCGGTCAGCGGTACCTGCTCCGAGAAGTTGGTCGCGACGTTGACGGCATCCTGACCGGTCAGCGAGTCGACGACCAGCAGGATTTCCTGCGGCTTTGCGACGTCGGCGACCGCCTTCATCTCGTCCATCAACGCCTGGTCGACGTGCAGACGACCCGCGGTGTCGAGCATCAGCACGTCGAAGCCCTGCAGCTTCGCGGCCTGCACCGCGCGGCGCGCGATCTCGACCGGCTGCTGCCCGGCGATGATCGGCAGCGTCGCGACCTCGACCTGCGTGCCGAGCGTCGCCAACTGCTCCTGCGCCGCCGGGCGATTGACGTCGAGCGACGCCATCAACACCTTCTTCGCGGTGCGACCGGTCATCGATCCGGTCGACAGCCGCTTGGCGATCTTGGCGGTGGTGGTGGTCTTGCCCGAACCTTGCAGGCCGACCATCATCACGATCGCGGGCGGCGTCACTGCGAGGTTCAGCTCGGCGCCCTCGGGATCGTCACCGCCTAGCATCCGCACGAGCGCGTCGTTGACGATCTTGACGACCTGCTGCCCCGGCGTGACCGAGCGGAGCACGTTCTGCCCGATCGCCTCTTCGGTGACCTCGTCGACGAACTGCCGTGCGACCGGCAGCGCGACGTCGGCCTCGAGCAGCGCGACGCGCACCTCGCGCATCGCCTGACGCACGTCGGCTTCGGTGAGCGCACCACGCCCCCGCAGCCGGTCGAAGACGCCGCCAAGACGATCGCTGAGGCTATCGAACATCGAAACTCCTTTCATCCGCCACGAAACGCAAAATACGCCGGCGGGCGAAACCTCGCCGGCCAGCGTGCGCCACAAGAGCGCTTGATCCTTGCGTCCCTCAACGGAACTTGGGTTCGCCGATAGCCGAAAGCTGCAGGGGAGGCAAGTTTGTTCGGACCTTACTCTCCGCCTCCCCGTCATCCCCGCGAAGGCGGGGATACAGACGCGCAGGTCCGTCGATAGAAGCGCGACGTCCGAGGTTCTGGATTCCCGCCGTCGCGGGAATGACGGGAGGCTACCAACCCCCACCCGCCTCCAGATACACCCGCTCCGCCGCCGTCGTCTCGCGCCCCAGCGCCGCATTGCGTGCCGGAAACCGTCCGAACCGCGCAATCACCTCGGCATGGTCCCGCGCAAACCTCGCATTCTCCTCAATCCCCAACGCCTCGAACATCGCGACGCTCTTTGCCTGCCCCTCCGCATCCTCGGCGTGCATCAGCGGCATGTAGAGGAACACCCGCTCCTCCTTCGACAAGTCCGCGTCCCATCCGCGCGCAATCGCCAGTTCGGTCAGCTCGCGTGCCAGAGGGTCGGCCCTGAACGCCTCGGCCTTCCCCCGGAACAGGTTGCGCGAAAACTGGTCGAGCACGATCACCGCCGCCAGCACCGTGCGCGGATCGTCCCGCCACGCGGCGGCACCGCTCGTCAGCACCCGCTCACGCAACGCCCCAAACCGAACGCGGATCGCTGCGTCGCGCGCATCGTCCTTCGCAAATTGCTGCTCGGTGGTCAGCGCGAACCAGAAGTCGTGCACTTCGCGCGCCGCGGAGTCGACTTCGCCCTTCGTCATAACTAGATCGCCCGCCATGTCCTTCTCCACCCAGCCAGAGGTCGTGACGCTCGGCTGCCGCCTCAACATCGCCGAAAGCGCGGCGATCCGCCAGATGGCGGGTCGTGGGCAGGTGGTGGTGAACGGCTGCGGCGTCACCAATCAGGCGATGAAGGAAACGCGCGCCGCGATCCGCCGGCTGCGCCGCGCGCGTCCCGATGCCGAGCTGATCGTCACCGGCTGCGCCTCCGAGATGGACCGCGACGGCTTCGCGGCGATGCCCGAGGTCGACCGCGTGATCGGCAACGCCGCCAAGCTGCTGCCCGCCACCTGGGGCGCGCGCCCGAACGCGCCGCGCGCGATCCCGCAGACCCGCGCCTTCGTCGGCGTCCAGAACGGCTGCGACCATCACTGCACCTTCTGCGCGATCCCGCAGGGCCGCGGCCGTAACCGCGCCGAGCCGATCGCGGCGGTGATCCCGCAGATCGCCGCGCTGGTAGAAAACGGGCAGCGCGAGGTGGTGCTGAGCGGGGTCGATCTCGCTAGCTACGACGATCGCGGCGCAGGACTGGGCGCACTGGTCGAGCGCCTGCTCGCCGAGGTGCCGGCGCTCGAACGCCTGCGTCTCTCCTCGCTCGATCCCGCCGCGATCGACGACCAGCTGCTCGCGCTGCTCACGCAGGAGCCGCGCGTAATGCCGCACGTTCACTTGTCCGTGCAGGCCGGCGACGATATGATCCTGAAGCGGATGCGCCGCCGCCACACACGCCTCGACGTGCTGCGGCTGGTCGAGCGGCTCAAGGCGGCGCGCGACGTCGCGATCGGTGCCGACCTGATCGCGGGCTTCCCGACCGAGGACGACGCAATGTTCGCCAACACGCTGGCGCTGATCGACGACGCCGACATCACCCACGCCCATGTCTTCCCTTACTCGCCGCGCGCCGGCACGCCCGCGGCGCGGATGCCGCCGGTCGCCCCCGCCACCGCTCGCGACCGGGCCGCGCACCTGCGCGCCGCCGCTGCCGCGCGCCTCGCCCATCGCCTCGCCGCGCAGGTCGGCACCGTCCAGCCGGTGCTGGTCGAGAAGCCCGGCGACCGCGGCCACGCGCCCGATTTCACCGCGGTGCGCCTGCCCGCGCCCTCTCCCATTGGCGGCATCGTCGCGGTGACGATCACCGCCGCCGCCTCCGACCATCTGACCGGAATCATCGCATGAGCACGAGCTGGCACGACAAGCTGCTGGGCGGTTTCCGCCGCACCTCCGACCGGTTGGTCGGCAACCTCGCCGGTCTCGGCGGCGCGCGGCTCGACGAGGAAACGCTCGACATCGTCGAGGAAGCGCTGATCGCGTCCGACCTCGGCCCCGCCACCGCCGCCAAGGTCCGCGACCGGCTGGCCGAAGGCACGTTCGAGCGCAACATGGAGGAACTCGGCATCCGGCTCGTCGTCGCCGAGGAGGTCGAGAAGGTGCTGCGCGACGTCGCAAAGCCGATCGGCATCGACGCCTTCCCGCGCCCGCAGGTGATCCTGGTGATCGGCGTCAACGGCTCGGGCAAGACCACCACGATCGCCAAGCTGGCCCACCTGTTCCTCGAACAGGATTATGCGGTCATGCTGGCGGCGGGCGACACGTTCCGCGCCGCCGCAATCGGCCAGCTCAAGACCTGGGCGGAGCGGATCGGCGTGCCGATCGTCACCGGCCCCGAAGGTGGCGACGCCGCCGGCATCGTCTGGGACGCGGTGAAGCAGGCGACCGCGATCGGCACCGACGTGCTGATCGTCGACACCGCCGGCCGGCTCCAGAACAAGCGCGAGCTGATGGACGAGCTGGCAAAGATCCGCCGCGTGCTCGGCCGCCTCAACCCCGCCGCGCCGCACGACGTGCTGCTCGTGCTCGACGCCACGACCGGCCAGAATGCGCTCAGCCAGATCGAGGTGTTCAAGGAAGTCGCCGGCGTCACCGGCCTGGTCATGACCAAGCTCGACGGCACCGCGCGCGGCGGCGTGCTGGTCGCGGCGGCGGAACGCTATGGTCTGCCGATCCATGCGATCGGCGTCGGCGAGCAGATGGACGACCTGCGCCCGTTCGACGCGCATGAGGTCAGCCGGATCATCGCCGGCATCGATGGGGGCAAGCAACGATGAGCACGCCGCAGAACGAAGGTCATGGCGGCATCCGCGCGCTGGTCGATTACGGCCCGCTCGCCTTGTTCTTCGCCGCCAACTTCCTCGTCCCCGCAGAGGTCGCGCGCGGGATCATCGCGCATTTCACCCCGATGCTCTCGACGCTCAAGCAGGTCGAGGCGCTGCTGCTCGCGCGCGTGATCCTCGCCACCGCGGTGTTCGTCGTCGCCAGCATCGTCGCCTTGGTGATCGCACGCGTGAAGCTCGGCCGCGTGCCGCCGATGCTGCTGATCTCGGCGGGGCTGGTGATCGTGTTCGGCGGGCTGACGATGTATTTCCGCGACCCCCGCTTCATCCAGATGAAGCCGACGATCGTGTATGCCCTGCTCGCCGCGGTACTCGGCTTCGGGGTCGCCACCGGGCGGCCGTTGCTTCAGCAGTTGATGGGGAGCAGCTATCCCGGCCTGCGCGAGAGTGGCTGGCGGCGGCTGACGCTCAACTGGGTGTGGTTCTTCGTGATCATGGCGTTCCTCAACGAGGCGGTGTGGCGCGGCGCGGCGGTCGCGGTCGGCCCGCAGCGCGGCTGGGACCTGTGGGCGATCTACAAGGTATGGGTGGTGATCCCCGTGACGATGCTGTTCGCGATCGCCAACGTGCCGATGCTGATGCGCCACGGCCTGACGCTCGGCGACGACGCTCCGCCGGTTCCGCCGGAGGGGTAACCCTCTCACCGACGCCCCTGCCTTGGTTCGTGGCGATGGACGTCAGCCCGGTCCCATGATTCTGCTTATAGCGACCCAATATCGACCGTTCGTCCTGAGCTTGTCGAAGGGCGTGTCCAGACACGCGCTTCGGCAAGCTCAGCACGAACGGCGGAAAACTATCCCCGCGGCCTTGCTTGCCCCACCACCGCACTGGTCACCGCCGGCGTCACCCGCCACACCGTGTTCGACAGGTCGTCGGCGATGAACAACGCCCGGCGCGGTGCGTCGTAGAGCACCCCGACCGGACGCCCGCGCGCCTTGCCGTCCGCACCGATGAACCCCGTCACCAGATCGCGCGGCTCGCCGGCCGGGCGTCCACCCGCGAACGGCACCCACGTCACCTTGTAACCCGCCAGATCCTGCCGGTTCCAACTGCCATGTTCGCCGACGAACGCGCCCTCGCTGAACGCCCCGCCCCAGCCGCCGCCGGAGACGAACGACAGCCCCAGCGCCGCGACATGCGAGCCAAGCGCATAATCCGGCGCTACCGCGGTCGCGACCAGATCGGGCCGCCCCGGATGTGCCCGCGGATCGACGTTCCGGCCGTAGTAACTGTACGGCCAGCCATAGAAGGCGCCGTCCCGCACCTGCGTCAGATAATCGGGCACCAGCCGCGGCCCGAGTTCGTCGCGCTCGTTGACGACGCTCCACAAGGCATTGGTGGTCGGCTCGATCGCCAACGCGGTTGGGTTGCGGATGCCGGTCGCGATTGCTCGATGTGCGCCGGTCTGGCGGTCGATCTCCCACACCACCGCACGATCCTGCTCGACCTCCATCCCGCGCTCGCCGACGTTACTGTTCGAGCCGATCCCGACATACAGCTTCGATCCATCCGCGCTCGCCGCCAGCGACTTGGTCCAGTGATGGTTGATCCGCGACGGCAACTTGGTCACCTCCGCGCCCGGCGTGGTGATGCTGGTCGCACCCGGCACATAGGCGAAGCGCTTCAACCCGCCCTGCTCGGCGACGTACAGCTCGTTGCCGACCAGCGCCATGCCATATGGCGCGTCGAGCTTGTCGATGAAGGTGGTGCGCACCTCCGGCCGCCCGTCGCCATCGGCGTCGCGCAACAAGGTGATGCGGTCGCCGCCCTTCACGCTCGTCGTGCCGAGGCTCTTGATATAACCCGCGATCACGTCCTTGGGCCGCAGCTTCGGCGCGTGCCCACCCTTGCCCTCCGCGACCAGCAGGTCGCCGTTGGGCAGCACCAGCATCTGCCGCGGCACCTTCAGGTCGGTCGCGACCGCCGTGATCGCGAACCCCTTCGGCACCGTCGGGCGCGTATCGCCCCAGCCGGTCGGCTTGGCGATCTTCATCGCGGGGATCAGCGAGGGTTGCTGGTCGGGCAATTGCGGGTTCGGCCCGGTCTGCCGGACGTCGCTCGGCTGGCTCCCGCACGCGGCGAGCAGCACCAGTGTGGCGAAGGTGGCGGCAACGCGGATCATCGCACCATCTCCCGCACGACGACGCGGCGGCTGCCTAGCGCCAGCCACCCCGCCACGAGCACCGCAGCATTCGACACCAGCGACAGCAGCAGCCCGCCGATCCCGACCGACACCCACGCGTCCTGACTATGCTGGAAGGCGTTGACCAGCCCCGCAACCCACGCCAGCCCGAGCAGCAGTGGATACAGCCACGTTGTACGCCGCCGCAGCGCCGCGAACACGCTCAATGCCAGCGCCGGTGCTCCGAACACCAGCGCGCCGGTGATCGCCCAGGCCGCCATGTTCGACCATTGTATCTCGGCACTGCCCAGATAGGTCACATCCGCAGCCAGCGCGGCGGGGAATAGCGCTATCGGAAAGGCGAGCAAGATGCCGTGAAGCGGATGAATACGCCACGGCGCGGCGGTGGGTGCGAGCATGAAGATCTCCGCACGCCCGAACGCGGGCGCTCGGAACGACAATGATTTCAGCCCCGCATGGTTGCCCAAGCGCACGCACCAGCATACGCCCCGCCTTATACCGCTGATGCTGACCCCGTCGAAGCACTCGCCGCCTGACACGCCCTTCGACAAGCTCAGGGCGAACGGCTGAAGCGCATGCCTCTCCCCACTCACACTGCTCGTGTTGAGATTGTCGAAGCACTTGCGCGTGACACGCCCTTGGACAGGCTCAGGGCGAACGGCTCATGCACAAGCACCGCCCCACCCACACCGTTCGTGCTGAGCTTGTCGAAGCAGGGACCACATAACGACCGCCCGTCGCCAAGCCAAAGGTAAACGAACCCTACGATCGCGAACACTCCTCAGGCTAGCGTGTGATCCATCAACTCTGACGTGTACCCCGGCGAAGGCCGGGGCCCAGCTGGGGGACGCTATTGATGTGCGTCGCTTCATCCCCCGGCCTTCCCAAATGGGCCCCGGCCTTCGCCGGGGTACGAAGAGGGATGGTTCAAGTCAGCTGGATCAAACCCTAGAAGCGCGCCCGGACGCCGACCGTCGCGGTGCGCGGCGCACCCGGCTGCACCCACACCGGGGCATAGCTGTTCGCATACCATTGCGCGTCGAACAGGTTGCTGACCGACGCGAACAGCGTCGTCTCCGGCGTCAGATCGACCTCGCCGAACACGCGCGCCAGCGTATGCGCGGGCAAGGTGAAGCTGGTGCCGGTCTGCCCATTGCGCTCGCCGACATGTTGCACCCCCGCCCCCAGTGATGCCTCGCGCGCACCGAAGGTCAGATGCTTGGCGAGCTGCACATTGGCATTGTGCTTCGGAATATTGATGAGCGGATCGCCCGGGACGATCTGGAAAGAGAAATTCGGATCGCGCACCCGCGACCGCGCCTCGGCATCGGTATAGGCATAGCTGATCGATACATCGATGCGCCCCGGCAATTGCCCGTTGACGTCCAGCTCGATCCCGCGGCTGCGCGCCTTGCCGATCGCGATCGAGAAGCCCGGATTGGCGGGGTCGGTCGCCAGCACGTTCGCCTTGTCGAGTTGATAGACCGCGAGCGTCCCGCTCAGTCGACCGCCGAACGCCGCCAGCTTCACCCCTGCCTCGATCGACTTGCTCGTCTCCGGCTCGAAGACAGCCCCTCGCGCATCGGTGCCGATATTGGCGCGATAACCTTCGCCATAAGCCGCATAGAGCGACAGCGGCTCCGCCAGTTCATAGACGATGCCGGCCTGCGGGCTGAACCGTGCACGGCTGCGGCGGCCTTCGGTGTTCAGCAACCGGTTGTCGACGCGCAGCAGGAAATTGTCGACGCGTCCGCCGATGCGGACCTGCAAGCGGTCAGTCAGGCTGATCTGATCCTGCACATACCCGCCCAGCGTGCGCTGCACGTCGAGCCGGTTGGTGGTCGGCGTACCCGTCGGCACCGGCCAGCGACCATACACCGGGTTCCGGATATCGATCGCATAGCTCTGCCGATCGGAGGTCGTCGCGGTGAGGACCGGCCCACGGAAGCGCGTGAAATATTGGTCCGTGTCGAAATAGTCGATGTCGCCGCCGATCAGCACCCGGTGGCGTACCCCGCCCGTCGCGAACTCCCCCGCCATTTCGGCGCGGAACACGTCGTGCGTCGACGTATAGCTGCGCGTCCGGCGCTGCCGCGACAATGTACGGCCATCGACGAACAGCTTCTGCCGCGCGGTCGCGGTCTCGGCATCCGATGACGCGCCGGTCAGCTCCGTGTCGCGATGGCTCGCGCCAAGCAACAGGCTCCACCCGCCGCCGAAATCATGCTGGAGCCGCAATTGATGGCCAAAGGCGCGCGCGACCGTATCGCCGTCGCTGGGCTCTCCCAGGAAACGCGAACGCGGCACGGTGCGGAAATCGTTGTTAAGCACGACGATGCCGCGATCGAACGGCACCGCGGTGCGCGTCCACTCCATATCGTAGATCAACCGCGTGTCCGCGCCGATCGCCAGCGCGACCGACGGCAGGAACCCCCAGCGCCGCTGGCTGATCGTGTCGCGAAACGTGTCGCCGGATTCGGCATAACCGATCCACCGCGCCGACAGCGTGCCGGTCAGCGCGACGTTCGCGTCACCCTCCGCGCGCACCGTGTCGAAGCTGCGATATTGCAGCGACGCGCTGCCGAACGTCCGCCCGATCTCGGCCTGTTTGGTCACCAGATTGATCGATCCGCCCGGCTCTCCTCGCCCCAGCACCGCCGCCGCCGGGCCCTTGAGCACCTCGACCCGTTCGATCCCCGCCACGTCACGCTGCCCGCTGAACCCGCGTCCGGCATTGAACCCGTTCACCAGATAGCCGCTCGGCAAATTCTCGTCGCCGGCAAAGCCACGGACCGCGAAACTGTCCCACAGCCCGCCCAATGTGTTCTGGCGCGCCACCGAGGCGTTGAGGTCCAGCGCATCGGTAAGCCGCAGGATGTTGTTTTCCTGCAGGGTCACGGCATCGATCGTGGTGATCGCCTGCGGGATCTCGCTCAGCGCGAAGCTCCCACGATACGGCTGCCGCACCCCTCGACCGTGACGTCGTCGTGATCCACCGCCTCGGGGTTGGCTGCGGCCGGCAACGGTGCGATGGCGAGCACCAGCGCGACGGGCAGACCACCGATCATCGCGGCGGAGCGCTTCAAACGACGACGCACGATCTTCTTCCTCCGTTCGCAGCGGCACGTCGCTCGTATCGCCCCCGTTCTCAAAAGATCGTTAACAGTGCATCCACCATGATCCAATGCGCACGAAAAAGGCCCGGGAAATCGCCCCGGGCCTCGTTCATCGACGCTATTTTGAGGCTCAGCCGCGCGCCGCTTCGTACCGGCGTCCAGCCTCGTCCCAGTTCACGACGTCCCACCACGCCTTCAGGTAACCGGGGCGGTCGTTCATGTAGGTCAGGTAATAAGCGTGCTCCCACACGTCGTTACCCAGGATCGGCGTGCCCTTTTCCTTGGCGTCGTCCATCAACGGATTGTCCTGGTTCGGCGTCGACGTGACCTTCAGCGCCCCCGCCGAATCAGCAATCACCCACGCCCAACCCGAACCGAACTGGCCCGCGCCCTTGCCGTTGAAATCTTCCTTCAGCTTGTCGAGCCCGCCGTACGCATCGATCGCCTCGGCCAACTTGCCCGACGGCTGGGTCGAACCCTTCGGCCCCATGATCTTCCAGAAGAAATCGTGGTTCCAATAACCGCCGCCATTGTTGCGGATCAGCGGCAGCAGCGACGAGACGCGCGCCAGAATATCTTCGATCGACAGCCCTTCGAGCGACGAATCGGCAGCAACACCCTCGTTCAGCTTGTTGGTGTACGCCGCATGATGCTTGTCGTGGTGGAAGGTCATCGTCTCCTTGGAGATGACCGGCTCCAGCGCGTCATAGGCGTAGGGCAGCGGCGGCAGTTCGAAAGCCATAAATCCTCCTAAAGGTTCGCGTCGGGAACGCGATGCGCTCCAAATGGCTCCCCGACACTCGTTACGCAACCGCTCCGATCAGATCATGTCGGCGCAGCGCATGGCGCAGCTGATCGTAGCTGAGCCCCAGCGCCTCGGCGGTCGCACGCTGGTTGAAGCGATGCTCAGCAAGCGACTTGGTCAACAATTCGCGCTCGAACAGCGCCACGCGGCTCTTGAAGTCGGACGGCCCGACCTCGCACGCCGCGACTTCCTCGTCGACCGGTTCTCCCGAAGGCGGCGGCGCAGTAGGCGTCGGGGCAGGCGTCGCCGCCGGGCGCTTGCCGTTCGCGCCGGACGGCCGATAGGGCGAGTCGAACGGATCGAACTCGATCGCCCCGACCGGCCCCGCACGCTCCCAACGATAGACCGCCCGCTCGACGACGTTTCGAAGCTCGCGGACGTTGCCCGACCAGCGATAGTCGCGCATCGCCTCTTCCATCTCCGCCGAGAAGCCTAGCCATTCGTCACGCCCCAGCTCCGACGACATCCGCCGCCCGAAGAAATCGGCGAGCACCGGAATGTCGCTCTTGCGCGCACGCAGCGGCGGCAGCGTCACCACCTCGAAGCACAGCCGGTCGAGCAAATCGGCGCGAAAGCTATTGTCCTCGACGCGGTCGGGCAGATGCTCGTTGGTCGCCGCGACGATCCGTACGTCGACGCGCAGAGGACGAGACGCACCGATCCGCGTCACCTCGCCATATTCGACCGCACGCAACAATCGCTCCTGCGCACCCATCGACAGCGTGCCGAGTTCATCGAGGAACAACGTCCCCCCGTCGGCCTCTTCGAACCGCCCCACCCGCGCCTTCGACGCGCCGGTGAACGCCCCCGCTTCGTGGCCGAACAATTCCGCCTCGATCAGCGTCTCGGGCAGGGCCGCGCAGTTCATCGTCACCAGCGGCTGATCCCAACGCGGGCTCAAGTGATGAAGCCGCTCGGCGACCAGCTCCTTGCCGGTCCCGCGCTCGCCGATCACCAACACCGGACGGTCGAGCGCGGCCGCGCGGCTCGCGCGCTCCAGCGCATCGAGAAAGACACCCGATTGTCCGATCACCTGCGTACTGCGCTTCATGCACCAAGGATTGGCGCAATTTGCCAGACGATAGCAACCGTCAGTTTTTCCAATTGCGCACCGCAGGGACGAAAACCCAGCATTTCCGCCACAAACGTAATTTGGCACGCCTCCTGCAATGCTTCTGGCAACAACGCATTCAGGGAGTTTCCACCATGACCACCACCTTCACCAACAAGCTTGCCGCCCTCGCCCTCACCGTCCTCGTCAGCGCCACGATGGTGCTCGGCGCGGTCGGCCCGGCGACGGCACTGGCGAACACCCCCATCGCTTCCGCCCGCGCGACGGCGTGAGCGGAGGACGGGGTGCGGGAACAGACCCTCCCCGTACCCCGTCCAATCCGCTAAGAAGGCGCGAATACCCAAGGAGTCCGTATCGAATGGGCATTTTCTCCCGCACTCGCGACATCGTCGCCGCCAACATGGCCGAGTTGCTCGACCGTGCGGACGATCCCGCCAAGATGGTCCGCATCATCATCGCGGAGATGGAAGACACGCTGGTCGAGGTTCGCGCCTCTGCCGCGCGGACCATCGCCGACCAGAAGGAGATGCGCCGCCATATCGCCAAGCTGGCGGAACTGGAGGCAAGCTGGACCGAAAAGGCCGAGCTGGCGCTTTCCAAGAGCCGCGAAGACCTCGCCAAGGCGGCACTGGTCGAGCGCCGCAAGGCTGCTGACATGGGCGCGCAGCTCCGCGAGGAAGTGACCGGCCTCGACGAGGCGCTTCGCTCTTCCGAAGAAGATATCGCCAAGCTGCAGAACAAGTTGCGCGAAGCGCGTGCCAAGCAGAACGCGATCGCGACGCGGCTGGAGAGCGCCAACACCAAGGCGCGGCTGCGCGAGATGTGGAACGGCCCCAAGACGCACGAGGCGTTCAGTCGCTTCGAGGTTCTGGAGCGCCGCGCCGACGAGGCGGAGGGACGCGCCGAGGCGATGGGCCTCACGCCCCGCACGCTGGAGGATGAATTCAACGAGTTGCGGTCGAACGACAAGATCGACGCCGAACTCGAAGCGCTCAAGAAGCGCCTGAACAAGGAGGGTTGAGATGGATTTGACCGGCGTCATCGCCATTCTGGCATTCATGATCGGATTGCCGTGGCTGATCCTGCACTACGTGACGAAGTGGAAGACCGCGCCCAAGATGACCGGTGAGGACGAGCAATTGCTCGACGAGATGTACAATCTCGCCCGCCGGCTCGAGGACCGCGTCAACACCGTCGAGCGGATCGTCGCCGCGGACAATCCCGATTTCCGCCCGGGCATCGCCGACTATCGCTCGGCGCCTGACTATCGTCTCGATCAACCCACGTCGCAGCGGAGGAACTGATGTCCGACAGCCGCACCAACTTCTATCTCGATCCGCAGAACGGCAAGTGGAAGGGCGTTTGCGCCGGTATTGCCGACTATATCGGGATCGAGGTCTTGTGGGTCCGCCTCGGGATCGCCGGCCTGACGATCGTCGCGCAGCAATGGTGGATCCTGCTCGCTTACATCATCGTCGCCTGGATCGTCGATCCGAAGCCGACCGGCCTCTATCAGGATCATGACGACCAGAAATTCTGGCAGGGCGTCCGCGCCAATCCGAAGCGGTCGACCGCCGAAGTCCGCGCCAAGTTCCGCGACATCGATCGCCGCCTCGCCGATATCGAGCTGCATTACACCAGCCGCAACTCGTCACTGGCCAAGGAAATCGACAGCCTGCGGTAAGCGCTGCGTCAGCAAAGGGTTAGGTCATGCATATCAGTCCGCTTCTCATCCCACTCTTCGCGCTGCTGATTCCGATCATCGGGGCCCTGTCCGCGCTGGTTTTCAAGCCGTGGCTGGAACTTCAGCGTCGCCGGCTCGAGATCGACGCCGAGCGCACCGCCGAGAAGGCCGCCCAATATGCGGCGCAGACCGAGCGGCTGGAGGCACGCGTCCGTGTCCTTGAACGGATCGCCACCGACAAGGGCGTGGCGCTCGCCGACGAGATCGACGCGCTGCGCACCATGCCCGACCAGCGTCCGCTGAACTGAACACCTGAAGATGAACGAAAGAGGGAGGAACTATCGTGCCGTGGTCCGTAGCGATAATGGTGGTCCTGATCGTGATGATCGTCACCATCGGCCGCGTCAGCCGGGAGAGATATCGGGCCGAGCGCGCGCAGACGCGGCTCCCCGATACTGAGGCATCGCCCCGCGCCTACGACGAAATCCGCCAGCTCAAGGAACGCATCGCAGTTCTGGAGCGCGTCATCACCGATCAACACGGCCGCAGCGATCTGGAACGCCAGATCGAAGAGCTGCGCGACCGCTGACCTCAACGCCAGCACAGGAGAAGGCAGCCATGTCCGATCCCCAGATCACCCTTACCCTCGCCGTTGCGTCGCTTGCCGGACTGGCGATGCTGGTCTTCGCCGCCCTGAACGGCTGGCGCGGCTGGCTCCAGCTCAAGAGCCAGGAGATGCGCTTGGGGAGCGAACCCTCCCCCGCACCCCAGGCGGGGGCGCGCATCGAGATCGCCGACCTCAAGGAGCGCATCCGCAAGCTGGAAGCGATCGCCGCCGGCGTCGACCTCTGAATGGTTGCGGGCGGCGCGCCAGAGCGGTAGCGCGCCCGGCATGACCGAAGCCGCTGCCACGCTCGACGACGTCCGCGACGAATATGCCTTTTTGGAAGGCGACGACCGCTACCGCCTCCTCGTCGACCTCGGCCGCGCGCTCGAGCCGATGCCGGCGGCACTCAAGACCGATGCGACCTTGGTGCGCGGCTGCTCCGCCTCGGTCTGGGTCTATCCCGCGGTCCGCGAGGATGCCCGGCTCCACTTTCTGGCGGACAGCAACGCGCACATCACCAAGGGCATCATCGCTTTGGTGCTGCTCACGGTGCAGGATCGCACACCCGCGGAAATCCTCGCGACCGATGTGGAGGGCGAACTGGCGTCCTTCGACCTGAAGGCGCAACTCAGCTCGAACCGCACGCAGGGCATTCCGAACATGATCGCGCTGATCCGCGAGACCGCCGCCCGCTACGCCGGCTGACTCCTTCGTCATTCCCGCGAAGGCGGGAACCCAGACGCGCAGGCCCATCGATAGAAGCGTGAAGTCAAAGGTTCTGGATTCCCGCCTACGCGGGAATGACGCCGACAATGAAAGCCATTTTCTCAACCGTCACCCCGGCGAGGGCCGGGGCCTAGTTGGTAAGGCCGTCGTGAAAAGAACGCCTCGCGCCGTCACGAATACTGCGTAGCGGGACCCCGGCGTTCGCCGGGGTGACGGGATAAATAGGTGACGGCGCGCGCCCCCTCACCCCGCCATCGGCAGCCGCAACCGCACCAGCAACCCGCCGAGGTCCTCGCTCTCCTCCAGAGTCACCATCCCGTCGTAGATCTCCGCGACGTCCCGCACGATCGCCAGCCCCAGCCCGGTGCCCGGCTTGCCGGTATCGAGCCGCACCCCACGGTCGAAGATCCGAATACGGTCCGCCTCCGGTATCCCCATCCCGTCATCCTCGACCAGTATCTCGACGAACCCCGCCTCGGCGCCGACGGTCACGAACACGCTGCCGCCGCCGTATTTCGCGGCATTCTCGACCAGATTGCCCATGATCTCGTCGAGATCCTGCCGCTCGATATGCGCGACGAGATCCTTCGGCCCGCTCATGTCGATCCGGACATGCGGATAGAGGCGCTGCACCGCGCGCTCGACCGATTCGACGCTCGGCCACACCTGCGCGCGGCTGTGCGCCGATCCGCGCCGCCCGACCGCGCGCGCGCGCGCCAGATGGTGGTCGACCTGACGCCGCATCGTCCGCGCCTCACGGATCACGGTATCGGCGAGATCGTCCGACTGCGCAGTCGCGGCGTTCATGATGACCGTCAGCGGCGTCTTGAGCGCGTGCGCCAGATTGCCGGCATGGCGCCGCGCTTCCTCGGCCTGCGTCTCGTTGTGCGCGACCAGCGCGTTGAGTTCCTCGACCATCGGCAGCAATTCGAGCGGCATCGCCCCGCTGATCCGGTTCGATCGCCCGGCGCGCATCTTGGCGATCTCCAGCCGTAATCGCCGGAGCGGTAGCAGCCCGTAGAAGGTCTGCAGCGTCGCCAAAACCGCCAGCCCGACCCCCAGCAGCACGAAGCTACGCACCAGCGTCCGGCGGAGCACCGCGATCTGTGCCTCCAGCGCATCGCCACGGCTCGCGACCTGGAACCGCCAGCGGACGTTCGATCCGGGCAGCGTCACGTCGCGCTCGATCACGCGCAACTTCTCGTCGGGGAACTGACTGCTGTCGTACTTGCGGATGTCCGATCCGCTATGCGGCTTGCCGTACGCCAGCTCGCGATCCCACAGCGATCGCGACGGAAACGTCTCGTGCCCCGGCGCCGACACCTGCCAGTACAGCCCCGAATAGGGCTCGAGAAAGCTCTGGTCGGCAGGCTGGCGATTGAAGCGCACCTCGCCGATCGGGTCGATCTCCGCCGACGCCAGCAACGACCGCAGCACATATTGCAGCTGGTCGTCGGCGTTGGCGGTCACCGCGCCGACCAGCACGCGATCGAGCGCGAACCCGCCGCCGACCAGCAGTGCGGCGATCCACGCGAACGCGATCAGGATCATCCGTCGCGAGAGCGACCCGCTCGCGCGCGGCTGGCTAACCTCGCCTTCGGTCATCGTGTCAGGCGTCCGGGTCTTCCAAGCTGTAGCCGAGCCCGCGGATCGTCGTGATCACGTCCTGCCCCAGCTTCTTGCGGATGCGCGTGACGAACACCTCGATCGTATTCGAATCGCGGTCGAAGTCCTGATCGTAGATATGCTCGATCAACTCGGTGCGGCTGACCACCTTGCCCTTGTGATGAAGCAGATAGCTGAGCAGCTTATATTCCTGCGCGGTCAGCTTCACCGGATCGCCGGCGCGCGTCACCTTCCCCGAACGGGTATCGAGCCGCACATCGCCCGCGATCAGCTCCGACGAGGCATTGCCCGACGCGCGACGGATCAGCGCGCGCAGCCGGGCGATCAGTTCCTCGGTCTGGAACGGCTTGGCGACGTAATCGTCGGCGCCCGCATCGAGCCCGGCGACCTTGTCCGACCAGCTGTCGCGCGCGGTCAGCACCAGCACGGGGGTGACCTTGCCCTCCTTGCGCCAGCGATCGAGCACCGTCAGCCCGTCGATCTCCGGCAGGCCGAGGTCGAGCACGATCGCGTCGTAATTCTCGGTGGAGCCGAGGAAATGCCCCTCCTCGCCATCGGTCGCCAGATCGATGGCGTAACCCGCACCCTCCAGCGTTGATTTCAGCTGCTGCCCCAGATTGGGCTCATCCTCGACGATCAGCACGCGCATGGGTGAAGGGGCTCCTCAAGAAAACGATTGTCTGGCGATCGGGCTAGCACGAAAGCCGGGGGCTATGGAATTGCGGCTTTCACCGCGCTGAACGCCTGCTCAGCGGCCAGTCCGTCCCAAAATCTGACCGGTACGGCCATCGACGTCGACCCAGATCACCGCGCCGTCGCGCAGGAACTTCAGCGTGTAGATGCCGCTCGGCATTTCGAGGTCGAAGCCGATATATTGCGCGTCGCGCATCGTGGGCACGACGCGCCGTTCGATCTCCGGCAGCGGCAGTAATCTCCCCTGCCGCCGCGCCTGCAACGCCGCCGCCCCCTCGCGCACCTGCTCGGGCAGCGGCAGCGCGATCGCCGGGGCGGCCAGGCCGCACAGAAGAAGCGAAGGAAGCATTTTCACCGGTGTAGGCGTAGCGATAGCGGCTTGAACAGCCTGTGAACGACGAAAGCGGTGCATGTATCCTCCGCGCAACTTGCTCCCGCCCTCCCGGTTCCCTAGGTCGCAGGCCATGGCCGCACCTATATTGTCGTATGAAGACCTCGGGCTCGTTCAGGGGTCCGGCTGGCTGTTCCGCCATCTCGACCTATACGTGGGCGAGCGGGATCGGCTGGCGCTGATCGGGCGCAATGGCGCGGGCAAGTCGACGTTGCTCAGGCTGATCGCGGGCGTCATCGATGCCGACGAAGGGCGGCGGACGATCGTGCCCGGCACCAAGGTGGTGATGCTGGAGCAGGATCCGGACGTCAGCAATTTCGCGACGCTGCGCGACTATGCGCTGGCCGGAAACGACGCGCCTGAACATTATCAGGCCGACGCGATCGCCGACCAGCTCGGCATCGACTTGTCGCGCGAGGCATCCTCCGCCTCGGGCGGCGAGCGTCGCCGCGCCGCGATCGTCCGCGCATTGGCGATGGACCCCGACGTGCTGCTGCTCGACGAACCGACCAACCACCTCGATATCGCCGCGATCGAATGGCTCGAGGATTGGCTCAAGCGCTTCACGGGCGCGTTCGTCGTCATCAGCCACGACCGGACCTTCCTCACCCGGCTGACCAAGCAGACGCTCTGGCTCGATCGCGGCGAGCTGCGCCGTGCCGAGGTCGGGTTCGGCGGCTTCGATGCATGGACCGAACAGGTCTATGCCGAGGAGGAGCGCAACGCGCAGCGCCTCGACGCCAAGCTGAAGATCGAGGAGCATTGGCTGCAACGTGGCGTCACCGGACGCCGCCGCCGCAACCAGGGTCGGCTGTCGAAGCTCAAGGAAATGCGGGCGGAGCGTGCCGCTATGATGGGGCCGCAGGGCGCCGCCGCGCTCCAGATGGCGAGCGACGACAACAAGACCAAGATCGTGATCGACGTCGACCATGTCTCGAAGAGCTTCGGCGACCGCCCGATCATCCGCGACCTGAACCTGCGCGTCGCGCGTGGCGACCGGATCGGTGTGGTCGGACGCAATGGCGCGGGCAAGACGACCCTGCTCAAGCTGCTGACCGGGGAGCTGGAACCCGACGCCGGTACCGTCAAGCGCGCCAAGACGCTCGACGGCATCTTCATCGACCAGCAGCGCAGCCTGATGGCGCCGCAAAAGACCGTGCGCGAAGTACTGGCCGACGGCGGCGAGTGGATCGACGTGCTCGGCGCGCGCAAGCACATCCACGGCTATCTCAAGGAATTCCTGTTCGATCCCTCGCTGACCGAGGCGAAGGTCGGCACCTTGTCGGGCGGCGAGCGCTCGCGCCTGCTGCTCGCGCGCGAGTTCGCCCGTGAATCGAACCTGTTGATCCTCGACGAGCCGACCAACGATCTCGATCTGGAAACGCTCGATCTGTTGCAGGAGGTGATCGCGGATTACGGCGGCACCGTGCTGATCGTCAGCCACGATCGCGACTTCCTCGACCGCACCGTGACGATCACGCTCGGGCTGGACGGGTCGGGGCAGGTCGACGTCGTCGCGGGCGGTTACGAGGATTGGGAGCGGCAACGCAGGCCGCGCGTGCAGCCAACGAAGAAGGCCGCGGCAAAGCTCGCCGCCGTGCCGCCATCTCAGGCCCCGACGCGCGTGAAGCTCACTTACAAGGATCAGCGCGACTACGATCTGCTGCCCAAGCGGATCGAGGAGTTGGACGCGCGCATCGCTGCCGACGAAGCCGCTATGGCCGATCCGGGACTGTATACACGCGATCCCGCGGCGTTCGACCGACTGAGCCGCAATATCGCGACGCTCCGCGACGAGAAGGACGCCGCCGAGATGCGCTGGCTTGAACTGGCCGAGATTGTAGAAAATGCTTGAAAGTCAAAGGTCGAAGCTTACCCGGCTTTAACCGTTTCCGCTTAATGCTCACGGCACGGAGGAAGTGCTGTGAGCGGATCGGAACCAATCGACTTCGAACAACGTCTGGCCGCGTTCGGTTATACCGAACGCAGCTATGCGGCCTTTCCCGTGGTGCAGCGCGCGATCGAGCGTCATGCCCCCACCGCGCTCGTCGCGCTCTACAAGCATATTGCCAGCACGCCGGCGATCAGCCGCATGTTCCAGTCGCAGGCACGGATGGATCACGCCCGCGACAAGCAGCTCGAACATTGGCGCAAGCTCTTTTCGGGGCCGATCGATCGTAACTACGCCGCGGCCGCCTCGCACATCGGGCAGATCCACGCGCGCATCGGCCTTGCCCCCACCTGGTACATCAGCGGCTATGCGCGGATGCTGGAGCATGTGCTCCCAAAGGTGATGCTGGGCCGCCTGCTCTGGCCGTTCGGTGCCCGTCGCCGCGCGCGTGCGGCGACCGCCTTGGTCAAGGCGTCGCTGATCGACATGGACATCGCGCTCGCCGCCTATTTTGAGGCCGAGCAGGCCGGTCGCCGCGCCGTGATCGAGCGCTGCGGGCAGGTGTTCGAGCGAATGGCGCACGGCGACCTGACCGAGACGCTCGACGGGCTCCCGGCCGAATATCAGGCGCTCGCCGACAGCTTCGAGGCGATGCGCACGCAGATGTCGACGACCCTAGGCGTCGTCACCCGGTCCAGCCTGCAGATCCGCACCGGCTCGGGCGACATTCGTCAGGCCTCCGACGATCTGTCGCAGCGCACCGAGCAGCAGGCCGCCTCGCTCGAGGAAACCGCCGCCGCGATGGACGAGATCACCGCGACGGTCCGCCAGACCGCGGACGGCGCCACACAGGCCAACCGCATCGTCGGCGAAGCGCGCACCGAAGCGGAAGAATCGGGTCAGATCGTCCGCCGCGCCGTCGAGGCGATGGGCGGCATCGAACGCTCCTCGGCGGAGATCAGCGAGATCATCACCGTCATCGACGGCATCTCCTTCCAGACCAACCTGCTCGCGCTCAATGCGGGCGTCGAGGCGGCGCGTGCCGGTGAAGCGGGCAAGGGCTTTGCGGTCGTCGCGTCCGAAGTCCGCGCGCTGGCGCAGCGCTCGGCAGACGCGGCCAAGGACGTAAAGACGCGCATCCTCGCTTCCTCCGAACAGGTCGGCGTCGGCGTCGATCTCGTCAACGAGGCGGGTCAGGCGCTCCAGCGCATCATCGGCCGCATCGGCGAGATCAGTGATCTCGTCTCGCGCATCGCCACCTCGGCGAGCCAGCAGTCGGTCGGGCTCGGACAGGTGAACACCGCGGTGTCGGAGATGGACAACGTCACGCAGCGCAATGCCGCGATGGTCGAACAGGCCACCGCCGCGGCGCGCACCCTCGCCGCGGAGGCCGAAACGCTGTCGCGCGAAGTGGCACGCTTCCGGCTCGGCGAGGCGGACGGCAACCCGGTTCACCGAATGCAAAAGCGACTGGCGGCGGCCTGATCCGACCCGCCCGACAGACGCGGACCCGGGGCCGACCGACTTTCAATCCTTTCGGTTGGCTCCTTCCTTCTAACCTTGTTGCGCAACGAAGCACTGAGCGCCCCACGTCACCCCAGCTGCTTCCCCTCTCGCCCGGCGACCTCGACGACATATTGCCACGCGACCCGCCCCGAGCGACTCCCGCGGCGCGTCGCCCATTGCACCGCCTCCGCCGCGTCGAACGGCAATCCGTAGCGCTCGGCAAAGCCGCGCACGATCGCCAGATAGCCATCCTGATCGACGACATGGAAGCCGAGGCTCAGCCCGAAGCGATCCGCAAGCGCCATCTGGTCATCCACGGAGTCGCGCGGGTTGATCGCGCTTTCCTGTTCCTTGATGTCGCGGGTCACCAGGTGGCGACGGTTGGAGGTGACGATCAGCCGCGCGTTCGCCGGCCGCGCTTCTGCGCCACCTTCGAGCAGCGAGCGCAGCACGCGGGCTTCCGCCGCCACGTGGAAGCCGAGATCGTCGAGGAAGATCGCAAACGCGCGCGGCTGCCCCGCGACGACGTCGAACAGCCGTGGCAGCGTCTCCAGGCGATCCGCCGCGACCTCGACCAACGCGATCGCACCGCCCTCCGCCTGCACCGCGCCGACCGCCGCCTTCACCAGCGCCGACTTGCCGGTCCCGCGCGCTCCCCACAGCAGCGCGTCCTGCGCCGGTAATCCCTCCGCCAGCCGCTTGAGATTTGCGAGCAAGGCCACCTTCTGCGCCTCCGCCCCTTGCAACAACGCCAAGGGCAGTGGCGCAAAGGCACGTGCCGCCACCAACGCGCCATCGCGCCAGATGTAGGCGGGATCTGCCAGCGGATCGGCGCTGGTGGGCGGTTTTGGAGCGAGCCGCTCCAGCGCGGCGGCGATCCGGTCGAGGGCGTCGGTCATCGCGATTCCGCTAATCTGGTCGTCACGTTGCCGCAACGGAAGATCGCGCATAAGGAAACCTTGCGCGATCAAGTGTGTTGAGGCGTCGAGGGTGCGGCTGCGCCCTCACGGGGGAACAGGAGCAGCAATTGACCGAAATCGTGCCGGTGATCCTTTCAGGCGGATCAGGTACTCGCTTGTGGCCGATGTCTCGGCCGGAAAAGCCCAAACAGATGCTCGCACTCACCGCGAGCGAGACGATGTTGCAGTTGACGGCGGCACGCGCGCACGGTGACGCATTCGCCGCACCGATCGTCGTCGCCAATGCCGCGCACGCCGATGCGGTCGAGGATCAGCTCGGCGCGATCGGCACCCTGCCCAGCGCGCTGATCCTCGAGCCCGCCGGGCGCAACACCGCTCCCGCGATCGCGCTTGCCGCGCTCAGCGCCGACGCCGATCAGGCGATGCTGGTGATGCCGTCCGATCACGTCATCGCCGACCGCGAGGCGTTCCACGGCGCGATTCACGCCGCGCTGCCGCTCGTCGAACAGGGCTGGCTCGTCACCTTCGGCATCACCCCCGACGCGCCCGAGACGGGCTACGGCTATATCAAGGTCGGCGAGGAGATCGCCGCCGGGGTCCACCGCGTTGCGCGTTTTGTCGAGAAGCCCAAGCGCGACGTCGCCGAGGCGATGATCGCGTCGGGCGACCATGCCTGGAACGGCGGAATCTTCCTTTTCCGCGCCGACGCCTATCTTGCGGCACTCGAGCAATTCGCGCCCGCGATCGTCGACTCGGCACGTAAGGCGTGCGCCGGTGCGCGCCGCGAGGGTGTGCGAGTCTACCCGGATGCCGATGCGTTCGCCGCCTCGCCCTCCGACTCGATCGACTATGCGGTCATGGAAAAGGCCGATCGTGTCGCAGTCGTCCCGGTCGCGATGGGCTGGAGCGACGTCGGAAGCTGGGACGCACTCCACACGATCAGCGAAGGCGACGCGCGCGGCAACGTCGTTAACGGCGACGTCCTCTTACTAGACAGCAACAACTGCCTCGCGCGCAGCGACGGCGTGCGGATTGCGATGGTCGGGGTCGAGGATCTGATCGTCGTCGCCAGCGGCAACGACGTATTGATCCTGCCGCGCGGCCGCAGTCAGGACGTCAAGCTGTTGCTGGAAGCCATGAAAGGCTGAAGGTTGGGGCGGCGTGGGCTTACATCATTGTCCCCGTCGCCCCGGACTTGATCCGTAACCCCTTCTTCTTCACGCGGACCGGGGCGAAGGAATGAGGCAAGTGAAGGTCGCCCGACCTATCCCAACATCACCCACGCCCAGCACGCTGCCAGCCCCGCGCAGCCAAGCAAGAGCTGCGGCGGACGCAGGCGTGCGAAATGCGCCGGCGCATTCCCGGCCAGCGCCGCTTGGCGGTCGAGCAGCGCGGCCAGCGCATAGCCCGCTGCGAGCAGCGCGAGAGACGTGCTGACGAACGGCACTACCAGCGCCAGTCCCGCGATCGTGAAATAGCCGACGGCCGCGACGACCTCGACCACGGTCGACGCGCGCGGCTTGGCAAACCCGAACCCACGCCGCACGCCGCCGATGAACGACAGGATCAACGCGCCCCATACGATCGCCAGCCGTACCGCGATCATCCCCCAGCCGGGCGCCAGCACCCACGCGCCGATCCCGGCGGCAACGAGCGGGAGCATGGGACCGAAGCCGAACACGATGCTGTCTGTGGGAATACGACTACGCTGCTTCATGATCGCCGAACGCACAGCCGCCGCATCAGTCGCGTGCGAAGATTCCCATGTGGGGGATGGTGAGGTTCAGGGTTGGGAGAAATACGTCATGCGGTTGCGCGAATAGATCGTCACGCCACGACTCCGGGCCGAGCCGCTGCACGACCCGGGTCAGCTCGTTGTCAGGATCGACGAGCACGATCGTGCTGACGGACGGCAAGTTGCGATACGCCGCCAGCTTGCTTCCCGCATCGATCTTGGCTGTCGTTTCCGAGAGTACCTCGAAGATGACAACTGGATCGCTGTAGACCCGCTGTTCCTCGCGTTCGCGCGAAGCAGGATTGCCGCAGAAAACGGTTACGTCTGGATACCTGACCATATCGTCGGCCAGTCGGATGCCCATGTCGGAATTATAGGCCCGACATCCGGTCCCACGCAGTCGCGGCCCAAGATAACTAAGGATGTTCGTCGCCACACGCGAATGCGCTGGCGTTCCGCCCGTCATCATGTGGATGACACCGTCGACCAGTTCGAACTTGCGGTCGCTGCCGAAATCGATCGCGAGGAATTGCTCCACCGTAATCGGCTCGTAGAGGGGGTCGTGGCGCATGCTAGGAATATAGCGGATCGCCCCACGCAAACAAAGGGCCGGCGGATCGCTCCGCCGGCCCTTCGCCGTAACACTCGGGCAGCAGCGGCAAAGCCGCTGCCTTGGACGTCATCCCGGATCGGCGCTGCCGACCGGCTGTCCGCGCCGTGGCGGGTCCTGCGCCAGCCACGCTGGCGCAGGCCGCCCTGGGCTTAGAAGTCCATGCCGCCCATGCCGCCCATGCCGCCGCCGGCGGGCATCGGCGAAGCCTTGTCCTCGGGCAGCTCCGAGACGGTCGCCTCGGTGGTGATCAGCAGACCCGCCACCGATGCGGCGTTCTGAAGCGCGGTGCGCACGACCTTGGTCGGGTCGATCACGCCGGCCTGCACCAGGTTCTCGTAGGTGTCGGTCGCGGCGTTGAAGCCCATCGACGTGTCGTTGCCGTCGAGCAGCTTGCCCGAGACCACCGCACCGTCATGACCGGCGTTCTGCGCGATCTGGCGGACCAGCGAGGTCAGCGACTTGCGGACGATGTCGACGCCGCGCGTCTGGTCGTCGTTCTCGCCGGTCAGGCCGTCGAGCGCCTTCGACGCGTACAGCAGCGCGGTGCCGCCGCCCGGGACGATGCCCTCTTCGACCGCGGCGCGGGTCGCGTGAAGCGCGTCGTCGACGCGATCCTTGCGCTCCTTCACCTCGACCTCGGTCGAACCGCCGACCTTGATGACCGCAACGCCGCCTGCGAGCTTCGCCAGACGCTCCTGGAGCTTCTCGCGGTCGTAGTCGGAGGTGGTCACCTCGATCTGCTGGCGGATCGCCTCGGTACGGCCCTTGATCGAGTCGGCGTCACCGGCACCATCGACGATGATGGTGTTGTCCTTGTCGATCGTCACGCGCTTGGCGGTGCCGAGCATGCCGAGCGTCACGGTCTCCAGCTTGATGCCGAGATCCTCGGAGATCACCTCGCCCTTGGTCAGGATCGCGATGTCTTCCAGCATCGCCTTGCGGCGATCGCCAAAGCCCGGCGCCTTGACCGCTGCGACCTTCAGGCCGCCGCGCAGCTTGTTGACCACCAGCGTGGCGAGCGCCTCGCCCTCGATGTCCTCGGCGATGATCAGCAGCGGACGGCCCGACTGCACCACTGCCTCGAGGATCGGCAGCATCGCCTGCAGCGACGACAGCTTCTTCTCGTGGATGAGAATGTAGGGGTCGTTCAGCTCGACCTGCATCTTTTCCGGGTTGGTGATGAAGTACGGCGACAGATAGCCGCGGTCGAACTGCATACCCTCGACGACGTCCAGCTCGAACTCGAGACCCTTGGCCTCCTCGACGGTGATGACGCCTTCCTTGCCGACCTTCTCCATCGCTTCCGCGATCTTCTCGCCGACCTCACGGTCGCCGTTGGCGGAGATGATGCCGACCTGCGCGACTTCCTGCGAGCCCGAGACGGGCTTGGAACGCGCCTGGATGTCCGCGACGACCTTGATGACCGCGAGGTCGATGCCGCGCTTCAGGTCCATCGGGTTCATGCCGGCCGCGACTGACTTCATGCCCTCGCGGACGATCGCCTGCGCCAGCACGGTGGCGGTGGTGGTGCCGTCGCCCGCGATGTCGTTGGTCTTCGAGGCCACTTCGCGCACCATCTGCGCACCCATGTTCTCGAACTTGTCCTTGAGTTCGATTTCCTTGGCGACCGACACACCGTCCTTGGTGATGCGGGGCGCGCCGAAGCTCTTGTCGATCACGACGTTGCGGCCCTTCGGCCCCAGCGTGACCTTCACCGCGTCGGCGAGGATGTCGACGCCGCGCAGGATGCGCTCGCGCGCGTCACGGCCGAATTTCACGTCCTTGGCTGCCATGTGGCTACCCTTTCAGATGAACGAATGTTGAGAAAGTTGAGGCGTTCGGAAAGCTCAGGCAACGATGCCGAGGATGTCCGATTCCTTCATGATGAGCAGGTCTTCACCGTTGACCTTGACCTCGGTGCCCGACCACTTGCCGAACAGGATGCGGTCACCGGCCTTGACGTCGAGCGGGGCGACCTCGCCCTTGTCGTTCTTGGCGCCCGCACCGGCGGCGACGACTTCGCCTTCCTGCGGCTTTTCCTTGGCGGTGTCGGGGATGATGATCCCGCCGGCCGTCTTCTCTTCCGCCTCGACGCGGCGGACGAGAACACGGTCGTGCAACGGACGAAAGTTCATTGCTCAGTACCCCTCTGAAGGTATGTGACAGTTCTTTGGCACTCGACCCAGCCGAGTGCCAGCTGGTCGCATATGTGGATGACCCCCGCCGGGGTCAACGCCCGCGCGCAAATTTTTGGGAACCGTCGGACGGGCCGTGCGTGCGATCAGGCCGCGTGTGGCGACAGGTGCAGTCGCTCCCGCGCGCTCCACCGCCAGATCAGCAGCGCCGAGACGACGCCGAGCCCGACCGCCAGGCCCCACCAGATTCCTGCTGCGCCCCAGCCGAGCCCGAAGCCGAGCAATAGCGCGGTCCCGAACCCCGCCCCCCAATAACCGGCGATCTGGATCAACATCGGCACGCGCGTGTCCTGCACCCCGCGCAGCACGCCCGCCGCGACGGCTTGCGCGCCGTCGACGAGCTGGAAGATCGCGGCGATCCCCAGCAGCGCCACCGCAAGCGACGCCACCGCCCCCTCGCGCGCCGGATCGACGTACAGACGCACCAGCCAGTGCGGCACCGCCCAGAACACCATCGCACTCAGCGCCATCACCGCGATCCCGGTCACGATCGCGACGTTGCCGGCGCGCGCCACCCACGCGCGGTCGCCCGCACCGAACGCGAAGCCGACGCGGATCGTCGCGGCCTGCGCAAGCCCGAACGGGATCTGGAAGGCGATCGCGGCGATGTTGAGCGCCACGGCATGTGCGTCGATCGCCGCGACCGAAATCAGCCCCATCAGCAGCCCCGCGCCACCGAACAACCCGCCCTCCGCCATCCAGCCGAGCGCGATCGGCGTACCAAGCCGCGCGATCTCCGCCATCCGCGACCATTCGGCGCGCCACCATTTGCCGAGCAGGCGATAGCGCCGCAGCCGGCGATCCTTCAGCAGGATCACGACATAGGCCGCGCAGGTCGCCGTCGAGACGATGGCGCTCGACAAGGCCGAGCCTTCCAGACCCAGCGCCGGGAAACCGGCATTGCCGAACACCAGACACCAATTGGCGAGCACCGCAACGCCCAGCGCCAGCGCGGTGACCATCAGCGCCCAGCCCGGCCGCCCCAGCGCCGCCGCGGTCAGCCGGATCAGCGCCGCGCCGACCGCCGGCAGCACCGCCAGCGAAAGCACCCGGCAGAACGACCCGGCGCGCGCCGCCACCGCCGGGTCCTGACCTGCTAGCCGCAACAGCGGCGCAACGCAGTTGAGCACGGCGATCACCACCACCGAGCCCAGCACCGCCAGCCACATCGCCATCCGGAACGACCGCCGCACCTGCCGCACTGCGCCAACGCGTCGCCCGAGCGCGGCGGCGATCAACGGCTCGGCCGCGCCGACCATCCCGATCAGCCCGAAGCCGAGGATATGGAAGAAGAACACGCCGAGCGTCGCGGCGGCGAACTCGACCGGCCCGAGCCGCGCGACGAACACGACATCCACCGCGAACACCGCCATCTGCAGCAGGTTCGCCCCGATCAGCGGCCCCGCCAACGCCGACAGCGCGCGCAGCTCGCCGCCCAAGTCGGCGGCGGCGCCTGCGTTAGCGGCGCGAAGGTGGCGGGGGCGTTCATCGAGCGAGCCCCTAGCCGAGCCTGTCCGTCATTGCGACCCCGCCCCTCCGCCGTCATCCCCGCGAAGGCGGGGATCCAGACGCGCGGGTCTGGCGATAGAAGCGCGAGGTCCCGAGGTTCTCAATTCCCGCCTTTGCGGGCATGACGGAGAAGGGCGGGAACACGGCCCCGCACCCAACCCTACCATTTACCACCAAAGCGTATTGCCCCCGTCATACACGCCGCGCTACGGTCGCTGCCACGTAATGTAAGGTGGCAGGAACGATGAAGCTGGTACGCGGCGCATGGAAGCTGCTGGTCGGGATCAAGGACGCGCTGGTGCTCGTCGCGATGCTGCTGTTCTTTGCGGCGATCTTCGCCGCGCTCAACGCGCGGCAGCGCCCGACCGCGATCGGCGACGGCGCGCTGGTCCTGAAGTTCGACGGCCCGATCGTCGAACAGCCCGAGGAAGTGCCGCTGACCGCACTGGTCAGCGGTCAGCAGGTCGGCAAGCAATATCGCCTCCGCGACGTGCTGCGCGCGATCGACACCGCGCGCACCGACGACCGCGTCAAGGCGATCGTGCTCGACCTCGATCGCTTCGGCGGCGCGTATCCTGCGGTGCTCGGCGAGGTACAGGCCGCGCTGCTCCGCGCGCGTACCGCGGGCAAGCCGGTGCTCGCCTATGCCACTGCCTATACCGACGGCGGCTACCGCCTCGCCTCGGCCGCGAGCGAGATCTGGATGGACCCGCTGGGCGGCACCTTCTTCGCCGGTCCCGGCGGCAACCAGTTGTTCTACAAGGGGCTGATCGACAAGCTGGGCGTCAACGCGCACGTCTATCGCGTCGGCAAGTTCAAGTCGGCGGTCGAGCCTTATACCCGCACCGATCAGAGCCCCGAGGCGCGCGAGGCGAGCCAGGCACTCTACGGCACATTGTTCGATCAGTGGCGCGAGGCGGTCGCGACCGCGCGTCCCAAGGCGCAGCTCGCGCCGTGGCTGGGCAACCCCGCGCAGCTCGTCACGCAGGCGCAGGGCGACGTATCGCGCGCCAACCTCGCCACCGGGCTGGTCGACAAGCTCGGCGATCGCGTCGCGTTCGGCCGCCGCGTTGCGCAGTTGGCAGGCGGCGACGACAAGAAGATCGCGGGCTGGTTCAAGACCATCAACTACAACGCCTATGTCGCCGCCAACCCGCTCCCCAAGAAGGGTAAGGTCGGCGTGCTGACGATCGCCGGCGAGATCGTCGACGGCGAGGCCGGTCCCGGCAAGGCGGCGGGCGATACGATCTCGAAGCTGCTCTACAACGGGCTGGTCGATAACGACCTCAAGGCGCTCGTGGTGCGCGTCGACTCGCCGGGCGGCTCGGTGCTGGCGTCCGAGAAGATCCGGCTCGCGATCCTCGAGGCGAAGCGCCGCGGGCTGCCAGTCGTCGTCTCGATGGGCGGGCTCGCCGCCTCGGGTGGTTATTGGGTATCGACCCCGGCCGACGTGATCTTCGCCGAACCCGGCACGATCACCGGCTCGATCGGCATCTTCGGGATCATCCCGACCTTCGAGAACACGCTCAAGAAGATCGGCCTGTCGACCGACGGCGTGAGGACCACCCCGCTGTCCGGTCAACCCGACGTGCTCGGCGGCACCACGCCCGAGCTGGACCGGATCGTCCAGGCCGGGATCGAGCATGGCTATCTGCAATTCCTCACCCGCGTGTCGCAGTCGCGCAAGCTGCCGGTCGAGCGCGTCAACGAGATCGGTCAGGGTCGCGTGTGGGTCGGCGGGATCGCACAGCAGCTGAAGCTGGTCGACCGCTTCGGCGGTCTCGACGATGCGGTCGCCGAAGCCGCAAAGCGCGCCAGGCTCGACGATGCGCAGCCGGTGTGGCTGGAGAAGAAGCCCGGCTTCGCGGCGCAGATCGCACAGCAGGTCGCCAACCAGGAAGACGATGACGACGCCAGCGCCCCCGACGCGCTGTCGCGGCTGACATGGCAGCGCCAGCAGGCGTTCGCCGCGGCATTGGGCGATGCGAAGCGGATGCTGGGCGGCGCGGCGGTGCGTGCGCAATGCCTCGAATGCGTCGGGCTCGGCCCGATCGCGGCGCGCGCCGAGGATCGCAACCTGTGGCAGCTCGTCGTCGCGCGGATCGGTCTGTGATGTCGCACGGCCCGATCACGATCCGCGCCGCGACCGGCGACGACGCCGTCGAGATCGCCGCGATCTATGCGCCGTTCGTGCTGTCGGGCACCGTCTCGTTCGAGAACGAGGCGCCTGATGCGGCGGCGATGCGCGACCGCGTCGAGGCGTCGGACGGCTATTATCCGTGGCTGGTCGCCACCAGCGGAGATGCGGTGCTCGCTTATGCCTATGCGACGCGTTTCCGCGACCGTCCGGCGTACCGCTATGTCGTCGAGACCTCGATCTATGTCGGCGGCGCGACCCACGGGCAAGGTGTCGGCCGACTGCTCTACGAGGCGTTGGTCGATACGCTGCGCGCGCAGGGGTTTACGCAGGCGATCGGCGTCATCACCCTGCCCAACGACGCATCGATCACGCTCCACGAAGCCGTCGGCTTCCGCCGCGCGGGCGTGTACCGCGAGGTCGGCTACAAACAGGGCCGCTGGATCGACGTCGGTTTTTGGCAGTGCGAACTGAATGACTCCACGATCCCGCCGATCGAGCCGAAGCCGTTCAGCAAGACGGGGGTACGACGGGACTGACATAGCGATCGATCGACGCTGCCGCCGACGTCCCAAACTCCCGCCGTCGCCCCTGCGTAGGCAGGGGCCTATGTCTGCATCGTACGTCCTGCCGCCTGCCACATGGCCGACGCGACTGTGTCAGATGCCCCACCAAGCCGACGCAGCGATAGGCCCCTGTCTCCGCAAGGGCGACGAGGCGTTAGGGCGCCGGCCGCTCCGCCTGCGCTTCCGCTAGTATCACCGCGAACTTACCCTCAGGGTCGGTCCATTCACGCACCGGCGTCCACCCGCCCGAACGGAGCAGGATACGCGCGTCGCGCTCGCCATATTTGTGGCTGTTCTCGGTATGAATCGACTCACCCGTCGCCACCGCAAAGTCACGACCCTCGACCGTGAAGGCGACATCGCGGGTCGCGACCAGATGCATTTCGATCCGCGCGCGATCGTCGTTCCAGCGTGCCTCGTGCGCGAAGGCGTCGAGCGGGATCGTCCCGTCAAGCTCGCGGTTGATCCGCTCGAGCAAATTACGGTTGAACGCCGCGGTAACCCCCTGCGCATCGTCATAGGCCGGGACCAGCACCGCCGGATCCTTGATCCGGTCCATGCCGATTAGCAGCATCGCCCCCTCACCCAGCGACGCCCGCATCGCGCGCAACAGGTCGACCGCAGCCAGCGGGATCAGATTGCCGATCGTCGACCCCGGAAAGAACCCCAGCTTGGGCGCATCGCTGATCGTGTGCGGCAGGGTCAACGGGCGCGTGAAATCGGCCTCGAACGGCAGCACCAGCAACTCGGGGAATGCGTCCGACAGCTCGCGTGCCGACTGGCGCAGGAACTCGCCCGAGATATCGATCGGCACATAGGAAGACGGCTTCACGCAGCGCAGCACGATCGGCGTCTTGGTCGACGAGCCCGACCCGAACTCGACCACCGCGCGCCCCTCGCCGACGACGTCGCGCAGCTCAGGGCAAAGCCCCTCGAGCAACGCCGTCTCGGTCCGCGTCGGATAATATTCGGGCAAGTCGGTGATCTGCTCGAACAATTGCGAGCCGCGATGATCGTAGAACCAACGTGCGGGGATCGCGCGCGGGCGACGCTCCAACCCGGCGAGCACATCGGCACGGAATTGCGGGTCGGCGAGCGTCACCTGCCCGTCCTCGATCTCAGGCTTCAGCATCAAAGGTCCTTTGCCAGCCGCACGCCGGTGAATTGCCAGCGCTGATGCGGATAGAAGAAGTTGCGATAGCAGGCGCGCGCATGGCCCCGCGGAGTCGCGCAGCTGCCGCCGCGCAGCACGAACTGCCCGTTCATGAACTTGCCATTATATTCGCCGACCGCACCCTCGACGGGGTGGAAGCCGGGATAGGGGCGATACGCCGATCCGGTCCATTCCCACACGTCGCCGAAGAACGCCGGCCCGCCCTCGGACGGTCGCGGCTCGATCGCCCCCGCGCCGTCGAGCTGGTTGCCCGCGCCTGCATCATGCGCCGCCGCGGCGCCTTCCCATTCGAATTCGGTCGGCAAGCGCGCGCCAGCCCAGGTCGCATAGGCATCCGCCTCGTAGAAGCTGATATGCGTCACCGGCGCCGCCGGATCGACCGCGCGTCGCCCGTCGAGTCCGAAGCGCGTCCACGCCCCTTCGCGATGCTCCCAGTACAGCGGCGCGCCGATCCGCTCGCGCTGCACCCACGCCCAGCCGTCCGACAGCCACAGCCGCGCGTCGCGATAGCCGCCGTCGGCGATGAACGCCGCCCATTCGCCATTGGTGACGGTCCGGTCGGCGATCGCATGGGGGTGGAGCAAGGTGCGATGTCGCGGCCCCTCGCAATCGAACCCGAAGCCCCCGCCCTTATGCCCGACCTCGACGACACGCTCGTCGCTCTCGATCCACCCGACTGGTCCCGGCATCGCGACCGGCACCTTGCGCTGCGCCGGCCACACAGCCGGCTCCAGCGGGTTCTCGGAGAAGAGATGCAGCACGTCGGTGACGAGCAATTCCTGATGCTGCTCCTCATGATGGCAACCCAACGCAACCAACTCGAGCGCCGCCGCCGGCAACTCGGCAAAGGCCGCGAGCACCGCCGCATCCACCGCGTGGCGATAGGCCAGCACTTCGTCCAGCGCCGGCCGGGTGATCATCCCGCGCCGTCCGCGTGCATGACGCCGCCCCTCGGCCTCGTAATAGCTGTTGAAAAGAAACGGGAAGCGCGCGTCGTGCAGCGCGTAACCGGGAACGTGATCGCGCAGCACGAAGGTTTCGAAGAACCAGGTCGTATGCGCCAGATGCCATTTCGCCGGAGAGGCGTCGTCCATCGACTGAACGGTGGCGTCGGCATCGGACAGCGGGGCGACCAGCGCCTCGCTCAGCCGCCGCACCTGCGCATAGCGCCGCGCCAACGGGTCGGTCCCGGCGTCACGCCGGGGGAACGCTTCCATGCTCGTCCTCCTGCAGCCACCCGGGAGATCGGGCGCGCACGGGACTGCCTATGCTATCGGTTTGCCCCTGCTACCCACAGAACGTCCCCACCTGTGTTAAGGTTCACCGATCGGCAGGCGACGAAAAGAAAATCCGACAGGCGATTGAGATAGATCAGCGCCTGGGGATTGGCATGCGGGGCGAGCGCGATCGCCGATCGCTCGGCACGGCGCACGATTGCACGCGCCAGATGCAGCGACGCCGCCGCACCGCCGGGCAGCACGAAGCTGGTCAGCGGCGGCACATGCTCGTTGAGCGCATCGATCTCCGCCTCCACCCGCGCGACCTGCGCGGGCACGATCCGCAGCGTCATCTCGCCGGGCTCATAATCGTCACCCGGCGTCGCGAGATCGGCGCCGAGATCGAACAAATCGTTCTGCACGCGGGTCAGTTGCTCGGCCAAGGCAGTGTCGCCGATGCCGGCGATCGCGACCCCGATCGCGCTGTTCGCCTCGTCGACATCGCCGATCGCCTGCATCCGCGCATCGGTCTTCGCGATGCGGCTGCCGTCCGACAGCCCGGTCGTGCCTTCGTCGCCGGTGCGCGTATAGATGCGATTGAGCCGGACCATCAGGTGCGCCCGGCGGCGAACAGGATCACGACGACGATCAACACGGCCAGCGCCTGATAGAAGATGCGCATCTGCATCATCCGGTTGGATTTGAGCTGCGCCGCGGTCGGCCCCTCGCCGCGCGCCTCGGCCGACGCGCTCTGGAGGAACGAGACGATGCCGCGCACCAGCGCGACCACCGTGGCGATCATCGCCGCGACCAGCAGGATGATGAGAAAGGTATTCATAAACCGAAGCTAAGACGCGGCGGCGCAAACGGCAATGGGCCGCGCTCCCCGTTCTGAGCCCGTCGCCCCTGCGAAGGCAGGGGCCCGTGGCTGTCGCGTAGAAGAAGAAGGCCGACAGACATCGGACCGCCCATGGTCAGGCCGCCCACCAGGCCGAAGGAGCCATAGGCCCCTGCCTCCACAGGTGCCAGCAAGAGTTAGCCCGCCCCCGCCCGCAACGTCGCCGCGACCTCCGCCCCCTCCACCCCAGCCTCGCGCAATGACGCAAGGGTTGGCGCCCCATGCCGCTTCGCCAGCCGAGCGCCACCCGCCCCCACCAGCAGGTCGTGATGCCACCAGCGCGGCACCGGCAGCCCAAGCAACGCCTGCAACACGCGGTGCACGTGCGTCGCCTCGAACAGGTCGCGCCCACGCACCACATCGGTCACCCCCTGCTCCGCATCATCGATCGTCACCGCGAGATGATAGCTGGCCGGCGCATCCTTGCGCGCCAGCACGACATCGCCCTGCGCCAGCGCTTCGTTCGCCACCACCTGCCCATGGTCGGTCCAGGACAAATCCCCGCACCGCGCGACCGCCGCCGCCATGTCGATCCGCCAGCAATGCGGCGCATCGCGCTGCGGCGTCCCGCGACACGTCCCCGGATATGCCGCCACCGCGCCATGTGGCGCGCTCAATGCCTCAGCGATCTCCGCACGGGTGCAATAACAACGATATAGCAGCCCCATCTCGCGCAGGCTCTTAAGCACCGCAGCATAGCTAACGAGCCGCGCCGACTGGAAGACCACCTCACCGTCCCAGCTCAGTCCGAGCCATTGCAGGTCCGCGACGATCATCGCGACATGCTCGGCGCGGCTCCGCGTGCCGTCGATATCCTCAATCCGCAGCAGAAACCGCCCGCCGCGTTCGCGCGCGAAATCATGCGCCCTAATCGCCGAGAAGGCGTGCCCCATGTGCAGCCGCCCGGTCGGCGATGGCGCGAAACGGGTGACGACGCTCATGTCCGGCGATGTGCGCCGTGCCGCGCCTGCCGACAAGAGGGTGACGTTTCGCAAGATCGCGCGTTAGGTAGCGCTTATGACCGAACCCACGCCCCCGTCGCCGCCACCCGCCCGCATAGCTTCACGATGCACGGCATCACGATCGACGATCCCTGGGCCTGGCTGAAGGACCCGAACTATCCCGACGTCACCGACAAGCAGGTGCTCGCCTATCTCGAGGAAGAGAACGCCTATTTCGAGGCACAGATGGCGCCGCACCGCCCGCTGGTCGACCGTCTCTACGAAGAGATGAAGGCGCGCATCAAGGAGGACGAGAGCAGCGTCCCGCAGAAGGATGGCGACCATCTCTACTGGACCGCGTTCGAAACCGGCGGCCAGTATCGCAAATGGTGGCGCAAGCCGGTCGCGGGCGGCCCCGACGAACTCTTGCTCGACGAACCCACGCTTGCCGACGGCAAGGAATATTTTCGGCTTGGCGCCTTCTCGCTCTCGAACGATGCGAGCAAGCTGGCCTATGCCATTGACGACAATGGCTCCGAGCGGTTCACGATCCACGTCAAGGACCTGACCACCGGCGAACTGCTCTCCGACACGATCCCCGGCATGTTGTCCGAGATCGTCTGGACCGCCGACGACAGCGGCTTCCTCTACGGGCTCGCCAACAAGGAATGGCGCACCGACAATGCGCGCTTCCACCGGCTCGGCACCGACCCGGCCGAGGACGTCCAGCTGTACCACGAGGATGACGAAGGCTATCGGGTCGCGGTCGGCGAGACCAGCGACCGCAAGTGGATCGTCATCGGCACCGGCGATCACGTCACCAGCGAGATCCGGCTGCTCCCGGCCGATAACCCGTTCGCCGATCCGATCCTGATCGCACCGCGCCAGTCAGGACGCGAATATGACGTCGACACGCATGGCGACACGTTGTTCATCCACACCAACGACACTGATCCGATGTGGCGGCTGGTCACCGCGCCGATCGCTTCACCCGGCGAATGGACCGAGCGGATTGCGCCATCCGCGCATTTCTACATGACCGGCGTCGAGTGTTTCCAGGACTTCTTCATCGTCGAGGGGCGCGAAGACGGGCTCGATCAGGTCGAGATCCACGCCTACGATCCGGCCGCCGCGCCGCGCCGCATCCCCTTTCCCGAAGCGAGCTATGCCGCCGGCCTTGGCGATAATCCTGAGTATGATCAGAGCGTTCTGCGGCTCGGCTACGAATCCATGGTAACCCCCGGCACCGTCTACGATTACGACACCACGACCGGCGACCTCACCACGTTGAAAGTGCAGGAAATCCCCAGCGGCTATGACGCCGCAAGATACGATACGCAGCGGCTGAAGATCACCGCGCGCGACGGCACCGCGGTGCCGGTGTCGATCGTCTACCCGCGTGACTTTCCGCGCGATAGGTCACGGCCATTGTTCCTCTATGCTTATGGCGCCTACGGCCATGCAATCCCGCCGGGATTCGCGACCGGCATCCTCAGCCTGCTCGACCGTGGCTTCGCCTATGCGATCGCGCACATCCGCGGCGGCGATGACCTCGGGCAGCAATGGTATCACGACGGCAAGCTCGAGAAGCGCACCAATACCTTCAACGACTTCGTCGATGTTGCGGAGGCGCTGGTCGAACAAGGCTGGACCAGTGAGGGGCGGATCGCGATCGCCGGACGCTCTGCGGGTGGCGAGCTGATGGGCGCGGTCGTCAATTCCGATCCCCAACTTTGGGGCGCAGTCATCGCCGACGTACCGTTCGTCGACGTTCTCAACACGATGCTTGACGAAACCCTGCCGCTCACGCCGGGCGAATGGCCCGAATGGGGCAATCCGATCGAGGACCAGGCAGCGTTCGAACTGATCCGCAGCTATTCGCCATATGACAATGTAAAGGCACAGGATTATCCGCCGATGCTCATTTCGGGCGGGCTCAATGATCCGCGCGTGACCTATTGGGAGCCCGCCAAATGGGCCGCCAGGCTCCGCGCCACCAAGACCGACGACAACGTCCTGCTGCTCAAGACCAACATGGGCGCGGGGCACGGCGGCAAGTCTGGACGGTTCGAGAGCCTGCGCGAGGCCGCCGAGGAACATGCCTTCGTGCTCTGGCAATTGGGTGTGGAGGGGTGACTCGACACCGGCCTGCAGTCCGGGCAAGGTTCCACCCGTTCGCCCTGAGCCTGTCGAAGGGCGTGCCTCCGGTCACGTGCTTCGACAAGCTCAGCACGAACGGAATGGGGGATAAGTACCAGCATCTGCCAGACTTGACGCCCCGATGACGATCGAGGCGATCGTCGCGCGCTACGGTCTCGCCGCGCTCTTCGCCGGCGCGGCGCTCGAGGGTGAGGCGGCGGTGATGGCGGGCGGAATTCTCGCCCATAAGGGACTGCTGTCGCTGCCGCTGGCGATGCTCGCCGCCGGGCTGGGATCGTACACCGCGGATCAGGCATGGTTCTACGCCGGCCGGCATTTCCGCGACCACAAATGGATCGCCGCGGCGCGCGCCAAGCCCGCCTTCGCACGCGCCATCGCCGCGTTCGAGCGCCACCCTACCGCGTTCATCTTCGCCTTTCGCTTTCTCTATGGCCTGCGCACGGTCAGCCCGATCGCGATCGGCTCCACCAACGTGTCGGCGCGGCGCTTCGCGATCGTCAACGGCGTGTCCGCGACCTGTTGGGCGATCCTGTTCACCGGGATCGGCGATCTGTTCGGGCACGGCTTCGAGCAATTGCTCGGCAGGATCGTCGCCGACCGGCATCTGTGGTGGGCGGTCGGCGCTGTAGTGGCCGCGGGGATCGCCTTCGCCGGCTGGCGCTGGTACAAGGCGCGCCACGCATGACCTTCACCCAGACCTTCATCGCGCAACCCGCCGACATCGACGAACTCGGCCACGTCAACAACGCCGTCTGGGTGCGCTGGATACAGGAGCTGTCGGTCGCGCATTGGGCGGCGATCGCGCCGCCTGCGCATCAGGCGGCCTATGTCTGGATGATCACGCGCCACGTCATCGATTATCGCGGTAACGTCGTGGAAGGTGAGACGGTGACGGGCGAAACCTGGGTCCCGGACCCGCCACGCGGCGCCCGCTTCGACCGCCACTTCCGCTTCCTCGGCACCGACGGCAAGCTGCGCGTCGAGGGCATCACGACATGGGCACTGCTCGATCGCGCGAGCGGGCGGCTGTTACGGATCACACCAGAAATCGCCGCGCCGTTTCTGGCTTCAACGTCATTGCGAGCGTAGCGATGCAATCCAGGGCGTCCTGATCCAACCCTGGATTGCGTCGCTACGCTCGCCATGACGAGGCGGCGGAGGCCGTCACCAGCCCCCGCCACTTCGCGCCGTAAACTCAGGCGTTTGCCGGCTGCTTCTCGCCGATCACCTTCAACAGATCGTCGAACGACTTGGAGAAGCTCGCCACGCCTTCCTCGACCAGCGTCTTGGTCACGCCGTCCAGATCCAGCCCGAGCCGCGCCTGCTCTTCGATCACGTGCCGCGCGCCCTCGACATCCTGTGTCAGGGTCTGCGCCACTGTCCCATGATCGCGGAACGCATCCATCGTCTTGGGCGGCATCGTGTTGACCGTCTCCGGCCCGATCAGCTCGTCGATATACAGGGTATCGGGATAATCGGGGTTCTTGGTCCCGGTCGATGCCCACAGCAACCGTTGCGGCTGAGCACCCTTGGCGGCCAGCTTCTGCCAGCGGTCCGACGCTATGAACTCCTGATACCAGGCATAGGCCAGCTTGGCATTGGCGATCGCCACCTTGCCCTTCAACGCCTTCGCCTCGTCGCCGCCCGTGCCTGCATCGATCGCATCGTCGATCTTGGCATCGATGCGGCTGACGAAGAAGCTGGCGACGCTCGCGATCCGGTCGATGGGCAGGTCCTTGCCGACGCGCTCTTCCAGCCCTTCGACATAGGCCATCGCGACCTTCTTATACGCCTCGACCCCGAACAGCAGCGTCACGTTGACGTTGATCCCCTTGGCGATCGTGTCGCGGATCGCGCGGACGCCATCGTCGGTGCCGGGGATCTTGATCATCAGGTTCGGCCGGTCGACCGCCTTCCACAGCCGCTCGGCCTCCTCGGCGGTTTCCGGGCCCTTCAGCGCCAGATACGGCGACACCTCGAGGCTGACATAGCCGTCCTTGGCATCCAGACGGTCATAGACCGGACGCAGCGTGTCGCACGCCGCCTGGATATCCTTGATCGCCTGCGCTTCGTAGCGCGCCATCGGTTCCGCGCCAGGATTCGCCTTGTCGAACTCGGCAAAGCCCGCGTCATACGCGTCGCCCGCGCCCATCGCCTTCTCGAAGATCGTCGGGTTGGAAGTGACCCCGGTCAGCCCGTCCTCGTCGACCAGCTTCTGCAAGCCGCCCTGCTCGAGGAACTTGCGATCGACGAAGTCCAGCCACACCGCAGTGCCGGCGTTGCTGAGGTCCTGTAGCTTGCTCATCTGCTCTCTCCGGTCTGTCATCCCCGCGCGGGCGGGGATCCATGTCTCTCACCGCGCACGGTGTCGCTCGCCGATATAGTCATGGGCCCCTGCCTTCGCAGGGGCGACACTTACGCCATCGCTTCCTTCGCCACCTTCACGACATTCTCGACCGTGAAGCCGAACTTGTCCGCCAGCTTGGCGAGCGGCGCCGACGCACCGAAGGTCGACATCGTGACCTGCCGCCCTTCAAAACCGACATAGCGATCCCAGCCGAGCGACCCGGCCATCTCGATCGCCACCCGCGCCTTCACGGCCTTGGGCAACACGCTCTCCTTATAGGCGGCGTCCTGCAGCTCGTAGCGATACCAGCTCGGCATCGACACGACGCGCGCCTTCACGCCCTCGGCGACCAACTTCTCGTAAGCCTGCACCGCCAGCGACACTTCCGAGCCGGTCGCGATCAGGATCACCTCGGGGGTCTCGTCGCCCCCCGCCAGCACGTACGCGCCCTTCTCGACGCCATCCGCGCTCGCATATTTGCTGCGGTCGAGCGTCGGCAGCGCCTGCCGCGACAGGATCAGCGCCGCCGGGGTGCTCGCATCCTTCATCACCGCCCGCCATGCCGCCGCGACCTCGTTGGCGTCGCCCGGACGCAACGTATCGATTCCCGGGATCGCGCGCAGCGTCGCGAGATGCTCGATCGGCTGGTGGGTCGGCCCATCCTCGCCCACGCCGATCGAGTCGTGCGTGAACACCCAGACCGCGCCGATTTCCATGATCGCCGACAGCCGCACCGGCGCGCGCATATAATCGAGGAAGACCAGGAAGGTGGAGCCGTAGGCGCGCAAGTGTGACAGCGCCATGCCGTTCACCACCGCGCCCATGCCATGCTCGCGCACGCCGAAGTGCAGGTTCGTGCCGCCGTAATTGTCGGCCTCGAACGAGGGTGCGCCCTTGATGTCGGTCTTGGTCGAGGGCGACAGGTCGGCAGAGCCACCGAGCAGCCACGGCACCTTCTTGACGATCGCGTTCAGCACCTTGCCGCCAGCGTCGCGGCTCGCCACACCCTTCTCGTCGGCCTCGAAGGTCGGGATCTCGCTGTCCCAATCCGCCGGCAATTCGTCCTTGAGCAGCAGGTCGAGCTCGCCCGCCAGTTCGGCATGTTCGCCGCGATACTTGTCGAACAACGCGACCCACTCATCGCGTGCCTTGCCGCCGCGGTCCTTCACCGCCTTGCCGAACGCTTCTTTCACGCCCTCGGGCACGAAGAAGTCCTCTGCCGGCCAGCCGTACGCTTCCTTGGTCTTGGCGATATTCTCGGCGCCCAGCGGCTCGCCATGCGCCTTCTCGCTGCCCGCGCGCGGCGAACCCCAGCCGATCACCGACTTCACGACGATCAGCGTCGGTGCCTCGGTCTCCTCACGAAAAGCCTCAAGCGCTTCGCTCAGCGCCTTGATATCGTTGGCGTCGTCGACATGGATCACGTTCCAGCCATAGGCATGGAAGCGCGCGCCCACGTCCTCGTCGAACGCCAGATCGGTATCGCCTTCGATCGAGATCTGGTTGCTGTCGTAGATCCAGCACAGGTTGCTGAGCTTGAGATGCCCGGCCAACGATGCCGCCTCCGACGAGACGCCTTCCATCATGTCGCCATCGCCGCACACGACATAGACGTCATGGTCGAACAACGCGAAGCCCGGACGATTGTAGCGTGCCGCCAGCCAACGCTCGGCGATCGCCATCCCGACCGAATTGCCGCAGCCGGCACCTAGCGGACCGGTGGTCGTCTCGACCCCGGTGGTGTGACGATATTCGGGGTGCCCGGGCGTCTTGGACGAAAGCTGGCGGAACTGCTTGATGTCGTCCAGCGACATCGCCGGCTTGCCGGTCTTCTTCCCCTCGGCGTCGATCTCTTCGACCCCGGCGAGATACAGCAGCGAGTACAGCAGCATCGAGGCATGGCCGACCGACAGCACGAAGCGGTCGCGGTTCGGCCAGTCGGCATGGGCGGGATCATAGCGCAGGAATTGCGTCCAGATCGTCCAGCCGACCGGCGCCAGCGCCATCGGCGTACCGGGGTGGCCCGAATTGGCTTTTTGCACGGCGTCCATCGACAGCGTGCGGATCGTGTCGATCTGCAGCCGCTCCGGGCTGCCGTCCTCGTGTAAACCGGCGGGCGAGCTGGCGGTATCGGTCATGCAATCCTCATGTCGGGAGTCACGGGGTCGAACGCACCGGCGCGACGCCGGTTGCCGAGTCCCGCTTCCCTTAGGGTCTGCACTCGATCGCAACAAGGATCGTGATCGCCTCTGGAAGGCCGCCCACGAGGAGCGAAGCGCAGTCGGGTAGCTGCGCTACCCGCAAGCAAGCGACGATGCTGGGCGGACTTCCAGAGGCGACCGCGAAGCGGCGGGCGGCTTTGGCGCCAAGCGGCGTCGCGCCTCGGTCACGATGCTTTGGCATCGCTCCCTCCTTGCTCCTGGCCTGGCGCCAAAATCCGCTCCGTCACGACCTTGTTGCGACCGAATGCAGGCCCTAACCGCTGAGGTCCGCGCGTTCCAGCCGCGTAACGACGCCGTCGTCCGCGACATAGGTCGCATCCACCTCGTCGAGGAACAGGCCGTGCCCCAGCACGCCGGGTGTCGCATCCAGCGCTGCGGCCAGCCCACGCGCATCGGGAAAGGCCGCGAAGCGCGCATCCAGCACGAGGTTGCCGTTGTCGGTCACGCCGTCGCGCACCGTCACCGCCGCGTCGAGCATCGCCAGCCGCTCGGCGACATAGGCGCGCGCAAACGGCAGCACCTCGACCGGCAGCTTGGCCGCGCCGATCGCCGCCACCCGCTTCGATGCGTCGGCGATCACCACCATCCGCGTCGAGGCCGCCGCGACGACCTTCTCGCGCAGCATCGCGCCGCCCGCGCCCTTGATCGCCCACAGTCGCGCGTCGATCTCGTCGGCACCGTCGATCGTCAGGTCGACCCGTGCGATCGTCGCGAAGTCGCGCACGACGATGCCGAGCGCGCCGGCCTTCGCCGCGCTGTCGTGGCTCGTCGACACCGCTTCGATGCGCAACCCCTCCGCGACCCGCCGCGCCAGCGCCTCGATCGCGAAGCGAACCGTCGATCCCGTGCCCAGCCCGACGAGCATCCCGTCGCGGACCTCGCCCACCGCCGCCTCCGCGGCCAACCTCTTGTCATCGTCCTGCATCGTGCCTCCGGACCGCAACAGCGCTCAACGATCGCGAGAGTTCAACATGCGACCTCCACCGCGGCCAAGACTTCGATGTGGAGAGCATCGTCATTGCGAGCGCAGCGAAGCAATCCAGGGCCACACGCAAGCCCCTTCGGATTGCTGCTACATCAGACCTTATCGGGCCGCCCATGGCCCTCCGTCCCCGCCTCGTGCCGAAACGGATGCAGCAACTCCGCCGCGATCCCGCCTTCGATCGGCGCGTCGATCCCGTACACCGGCGGCCAACGATCGTTCGGCAGGTGCAGCGTCCCGAACAGCCGGTCGATCCACGGGAACATCGCCGCGTAGTTGCGATCACGCCCCTCGGCACCGTTGGTATGGTGCCAGTGATGGAAGGCCGGGGTCGCCGCGACCTGCTCCAACCAGCCGAACCGCCACCGCACATTGGCATGGACCAGGAACGACCACACCGTCCCGACCAGCGTGACGTAAACCGGGATAATCGCATCCGCGCCGCTCGCCTGCGTGCTCGCCAGCCCCAATGCATAGACCGGCACCAGCCCGCACAGCCGCACGAAGACGATGTCGAGCGGATGCGCGCGGGTGTTGACCAGCCAGTCGATATGCTCGACCGAGTGATGTATCGCGTGGAACCGCCATAGGAACGGGACCTCATGGCACCAACGATGCGCCCAATAGGCGCCGACCTCACTGACCAACAACGCCGCGATCAGCTTCGCCGCGAACGGAAGGGTCGCGATCCATGCGGTGTAGGATGCGGGCGTCACCTTCGTCAGCAGCACCGCCACCATCGCCATGACCGGCGCGATGATGACGCCGGCAGCAGGCTGTTGAGGAAATAATAGGCCAGGTTGGCAAACCGCCACCGGCCGCGTCGCTCATGCAGGCTGAACAGCCACTCGAGCGGCACGAACAGCAGCGCCAGCAGCAGCAGCCACACGCTCAGCCGTATCACGTCGATCACCATGCTCGACAGTGTCATCACCCGCCCCCGATGCCGCCCCGCTATCCCGCGCGGACCGTCAAGAAACGATGAAGCGGCGGCGTGCCGGGAAAGCACGCCGCCGCCGTCACCTCGGCCGATCGCCGACGATCAGACCAGCTGCGTGCGGGTCCGGTCGCTCGGCTTGCGGCGACGCATCGCTGCGCCGACCACGCCGAGGCCCAGGATCATCGTCATCCACGTGCCCGGCTCCGGCACCGCGCCCATCAGCGAGACGTTGTCGAGCAGCAGCGCCGGCGGCAGCCCGGTCGGGGTGCCCTGCGCCAGGAACGACAGCGTCTGGGTGGTGCCGGTCGCGGTGAAGTTCAGCGACTCCGTCTTCCAGCCCGAGAAGCCCTTCGGCGCCACGGTCAGCGTTTGGGTCGAATGCGTCTCGCCACCCAGCGACACATCGAAGCGCTGCGTCGTCTGGCCATCCTGCGTGAACCAGGTCACGCCCGCCCAGTCGAACGACACCGTATACAGCTTGCCGACTTCCAGGCCGGTGATGGCTTGGCTGACAGTGCCGTGATAGTTCGCGTCACCGTCGAGCAGCAGGTAGTTGTACCCGTGCTTGTCGAAGTTCGCGCCGCTGTAACCGATGGCCGACAGGTTGTTGGTGTACGTGCCCATATTGTTGGTCACGCTCGTCGAAATGCTGCCCAGCTGACCGAAGATATGATCATGGTCGTTGTTCAGCGAGTAGAAACCGTCGCCGTCCGGGCCGTCGCCCTGGATCAGGAAGTTATAGCCATAACCGGTGTAGTGCGTGGCGGGATCGAAAGACTGGTTGGTCCAGTCGTTGACCTGGTTGCCCTTGAACTGGCGGCTACCGTCCACGCTGCTCTGCTCGAACCCGCCGTTCTTGACGAGGTTCTGCGCCGATGCGTTACCGGCGAGCAGCATCATGGCCGCAGCGGCCAATAGGTACGTCTTCATTTTTCTTGCCCCCCACGACAGCGGCAATGCGCCGTGTCTTGGCGGTCGCCGATAAAGAGTTGCGGAGAAAATGGTCAACGCGGCATCCATCACGCCGCAAAAAGCGAAATACGTAGGTTTCAATGCCTTGCAGCCACCGCGTCCCTGATTGAGACACATGTCATCTATCGCCGCCGCAGTTTCTCCGACGAAAGTCTCGGATGCCGGGCGGCACCTAACGCCGGCGCGCGACATTTCGATGACGCTGTTGTCGGCAACGCGCATCGGTCCGCCAGATGGCGACATGCCCTTCAGCCCGCCGATCCTTGATGTCGGCGGCAGGTCTGGGATCACACCGGACGCGTGCGTGTCTGGCCGCTCGCCCGGCAGCAGCGCGACGTCGCACCCCGCTCAGCATCATCGTCCTGCGCGCGGCCGCCCCTTCGCCGGTCAGCTTGGAAGGCGGTTTCCGAACAGCGTGACGATAGAACTTACCAGCTTCTCGACCGCTTCGTCACGCCGCCCGGTCGGCTCGGTGGTCTTCTCGCGCGCCGGGTCAGCCGCCGCGTCGCCGTGATGCGAGTCCTTGGCCGCTCGCGCCACCGCAGCGGTCATCGCCGCGCCCGCCACCGCGGTCAGTGCGCCCGCGATCGCCTGCCGCCCCGCCGGCCCCTGCACCTGCTCGATCAGCTTCTCGCCCGCCTTGCGCAGCTCCTTGGGCACCTTCACGCCCAGCACTTCCTTGGGCAGCTTGCCCTTCTTCTTCTTCGCCATCGTGTCGCCTCCTGACCGTGACACTCATATAAGACACCGCCAGCGCCTCGCAACCGTGTCGCTCACCAAGCGTCTTGCCGCAGTGCGGCACCCGCCCCACATCGCGCGCTTGCCGCCGGGCTGGACGCGGCCGAACAGATATGGAACAAACTCCCTCATGGCATTGACGACGATCTCCGTCCGCGGCGCGCGCGAGCACAACCTCAAGGACGTGAGCGTCGATATTCCGCGCGATACGCTGACGGTCATCACCGGCCTCTCGGGGTCGGGAAAGTCCAGCCTCGCCTTCGACACCATCTATGCCGAGGGGCAGCGCCGCTACGTCGAATCGCTTTCGGCCTATGCGCGCCAGTTCCTCGAGCTGATGCAGAAGCCCGACGTCGACCATATCGAGGGCCTGTCGCCCGCGATCTCGATCGAGCAGAAGACGACCAGCCGCAACCCGCGCTCGACCGTGGCGACCGTCACCGAAATCTACGATTACATGCGCCTGCTCTGGGCGCGCGTCGGCGTCCCCTATTCGCCCGTCACCGGCCTGCCGATCGCCGCGCAGACCGTCAGCCAGATGGTCGACCGCGTCATGGCGCTCCCCGAAGGCACGCGGCTCTATTTGCTCGCCCCCGTCGTCCGCGGCCGCAAGGGCGAGTATCGCAAGGAACTGGCCGAGTGGCAGAAGGCGGGCTTCACCCGCGTCCGCATCGACGGCACGATCCACGAGATCGACGAAGCCCCCGCGCTCGACAAGAAGTACAAGCACGATATCGAGGTTGTGGTCGACCGCCTCGCGGTCAACGAAAACGCCGCCACCCGCCTCGCCGACAGTTTCGAGACCGCGCTGAAACTCGCCGACGGCCTCGCCTACATCGACCCCGCCGACCCGGTCGAGCCGCGCACCCCCGAAAGCGTCGTCCTCGGCGACCACGCTCCCCCGGGCCGCATTGTCTTCTCCGAAAAGTTCGCCTGCCCTGTCAGCGGCTTCACCATCGCCGAGATCGAGCCGCGGCTCTTCTCGTTCAACGCCCCGCAAGGCGCGTGCCCGGCCTGCGACGGGCTCGGCGAGAAATTGGTGTTCGACGAAGACCTCGTCGTCCCCAACCACGAATTGTCGATCAAGAAGGGCGCGGTCGTCCCCTGGGCGAAGTCCAACCCGCCCTCGCCTTACTACATGCAGGTGATGGCCAGCCTCGCGCGCGAATTCGGCTTCTCGCTCGACACGCCGTGGAGCGAGCTGCACCCCGAGATCGCCGACAAGGTCCTCTACGGCACCGAGGGCCAGGCGGTGACGCTGACCTTCATCGACGGCAAGAAGAGCTACGACGTCAAGAAGCCGTTCGAGGGCGTGATCGGCAACCTCAACCGCCGCCTGCTCCAGACCGAGAGCGCGTGGATGAAGGAGGAGCTGTCCAAATATCAGTCGAGCCAGCCGTGCGAGGTTTGCAAGGGCGCGCGGCTCAAGCCCGAGGCGCTCGCGGTCAAGATCGCCAATGAGGACATAAGCCACGCCACCCGGTTGAGCGTGGTCGACGCGCTCGCCTTCTTCACCGACCTGCCCAACCACCTCGGCGACCAGCAGCGCGCGATCGCCGAGCGCATCCTGAAAGAGATCATCGAGCGGCTCGGCTTCCTCAACAACGTCGGGCTCGACTATCTCAACCTCGACCGCACCAGCGGCACCCTGTCGGGCGGCGAGAGCCAGCGCATCCGCCTCGCCTCGCAGATCGGCAGCGGGCTGTCGGGCGTGCTCTACGTCCTCGACGAGCCGTCGATCGGCCTTCACCAGCGCGACAACGACATGCTGCTCGCCACGCTGCGCCGCCTGCGCGACCTCGGCAACACCGTGATCGTCGTCGAGCATGACGAGGACGCCATCCGCATGGCCGATTACGTCATCGACATGGGGCCCGGCGCAGGCGTCCACGGCGGGCAGATCGTGGCGCAGGGCACCGTCAAGCAATTGCTGAAGAGCAAGACCTCGGTCACCGCCGATTACCTCAACGGCACGCGCGAAGTCGCGGTCCCGGCCAAGCGCCGCAAGGGGTCGGGCAAGAAGCTCACCGTCCACAACGCCACCGCCAACAATCTGACCGGCGTCACCGCGTCGATCCCGCTCGGCACCTTCGCCTGCATCACCGGCGTGTCGGGGTCGGGCAAGTCGAGCTTCACGATCGACACGCTCTATGCCGCCGCGGCGCGCACGCTCAACGGCGCGCGCATCCTGGCGGGCAAGCACGACAAGATCACCGGGCTCCAGCATCTCGACAAGGTCATCGACATCGACCAGTCGCCGATCGGCCGCACCCCGCGCTCCAACCCCGCCACCTATACAGGCGCGTTCACGCAGATCCGCGACTGGTTCGCCGGGCTGCCGGAATCGCTGGCGCGCGGCTACAAGCCCGGCCGCTTCAGCTTCAACGTCAAGGGCGGGCGGTGCGAGGCGTGCCAGGGCGACGGCGTGCTCAAGATCGAGATGCACTTCCTCCCCGACGTCTATGTCACCTGCGACGTCTGCCACGGCGCGCGCTACAATCGCGAGACGCTGGAGGTGAAGCACAAGGGCCACAGCATCGCCGACGTCCTCGACATGACCGTCGAGGACGCCGCGAGCTTCTTCGCCAACGTCCCCCCGATCCGCGACAAGATGGCGATGCTGGTCGAGGTCGGGCTCGGCTACGTCAAGGTCGGGCAACAGGCCACGACCTTGTCGGGCGGCGAAGCGCAGCGCGTGAAGCTCGCCAAGGAACTCAGCCGCCGCGCCACCGGCAACACGCTGTATATCCTCGACGAACCCACCACCGGCCTGCATTTCGAGGACGTCCGCAAGCTGCTGGAGGTGCTCCATGCCTTGGTCGAGCAAGGCAACACCGTGGTGGTGATCGAACACAACCTCGACGTCATCAAGACCGCCGACTGGATCGTCGACCTGGGGCCGGAAGGCGGCGTGAAGGGCGGCGAGATCGTCGCTGCCGGCACGCCCGAGGAGGTGGTGAAGGAACCGCGGAGCTTTACGGGGCGGTATCTAGCGCCGTTGTTGCGTGGGTGACACCCAGCTCAGCCCACTAACCGTTGCTTGCTATAGCATTAGCTTTTCGCGCCACAAGAATGCGATCCCCTAAACTTAGTCCGTTCAAGGAGTTCATAGCGTATTCCGCCTCTGCGATCGTTTCAAATTGCAGAAAAGCGCAGGAAGATCGCGCACGACTACGTCTTTTGGGGAACGTAATGTCGACGTTGTACCCTTGTTTGCGGAATGTCGATATTAGCTCAGCCTTACTTAGATTGGTCGGCACATTACCAAGGTAAAGCTTGGCACCTTCATTCATTGACGGCATGTCAATTACTGAGCGAGTTTCCTGCTCCGCCTTTTTGCCACGAGCCGCCCCATCTCGTTTTGGTGGTCGATTTGGATCCGGTATTTTCACCTGAAATCTTGAAACATCCCGAATATTTATTCTTTTAACTTGCGCGATCCTAGTTGCCTTAGCTTTCGGCATGGTACTCTCAAGGACATCCTTATCCGTTAGGTTGGTTATAATTTTCCGAAAATCATCAGTGTCGACAATTCCGAGCCCATTTAGAATATCATTCGGTGACAGCACCCGGCCATCATAACCCATGACAACGACAGCTTTCTCTTCCCGCGTCAGATCAAGGTGGGAAAAGTTATCCAACCAAATCAAATGCTGCTGAGAGTACAAGGTTTTATTACTTAGCCTAACCCCAAAAGTAGTAAGATCGGTGTAAAACTCCGGCTCTTCAAGTTCGTTCGATTTCATAAGCTCATAAATACGACGAACACCCTCTCCAATCTCTCGCATGTAGCCAATTTCGCGCAACGCTCGCGCCACAAAGGTGTTTCGCGACTGGTGCACTCCCGTGAGGCTATTTAGACTTTCAATTGTGAGAGTCGAAAGTAGCGATCCGGGACTTCTGACCTCAAGCCGATCATCGAAGATATGAATCTCTATCCCTCGGCCTTCTTGAGAATAGTCGCGGTGAGCTATGGCATTAATCAAAGCCTCTCTACATGCGTACTCAGGATACATGACCCTTTATTCGAAACGCGCACTATGACTAAGTTTTGTCTGAACAAGATATGGTCTCAGCTTATCCCAAGCTGTCTCTACAATCTCTACTACATTGCCTTGAACCTGATCCTCAGAGTAAACATTGTAGTGCTCACCCGTCTCTAGCCTTGTGCCCGCAACTCTAAGAATTCTTATCTGTGAGCGAGGATGCCACCTCGTCACGTCAATTGCGAAAAGCAAAAGCGCAGCGCGCCTAAGACGAAGAGTTCCACTAGCAAAATCGGCAAGGCCAAGAAATTGAAGACACTTTTCTTTTGATGTACCTTTTGATATTTGATTTGCCAAAGCCTCCAACGCTGTGGGATTTAAATCATTTACGGTGGCGTTATCAACAAAGGCCCGGTCATATTCTTGAGAAATTCGCTCAGCTCTGGTATATTGAATTTCTTCAACACTTATTGGCACCGTCTCAAGGTCCCTTCGCTGGAGACAGCGGCCATCGGAGGTCTGATGAACGTACGCAACGCTCTTCGGAATGTAAAAGTAAAGCACCTCCTTTCCGCCTTCATCTATTTTTCCAACTTGAACCTCTCCAAGAGGGGTTTTTTTATGAACCCCATCTTTCCAGCACGATCTTAGATAATTTTCGTCCTCATCCGAATGTTTCAGGCCTGTTACTTTGCCATCGTCTTCAACACCAACCAGCAGAGTCCCTCCATCGGCATTTGCAAATCCGACGAGGGTGCTACAGATATCTTTTGCGATCTCTTTTCGCGATCGAGCACGTTTCGAATCTGGGGGCCTTAAAGAGCGCTTTTAAATTCACGAAAATGGCTCTCACCGAGTTCAATCGACGTTCGAATGCGATCTGCCAAGAGGACGGGTTCAGTCACAATGCTAAATCCAATGCCGCCACCTCGAGTACGAGGTCAGAGAAACGAGATCTTGCGTTAGTAACGCCGCGAAGTAAATGCTGCATCGGCTAGAGGTTAAGACAGCCAAACAATTTGGCTATCTGCGCTGTCCTACACCCTCCAACAAAAGCCACCCTCCCGCACCCTTTCCGCAGGAGGACACCGCACATGACCGTCATGACCCCGATGGAAGGCATCACCGCCCCCGCCCGCCGGGCCACGACGCCGCCTCCAGTCCTCCCCGCCCCAGCCGAAACCACCCAATCCCGCCGCCACGACGGCTGGTCCGCCACCAACCAGCGCGCCTTCCTCGAGGCGATCGCCGAGGGCCACGGCGTCGACGCCGCCTGCGCGCACGTCGGCCTGTCCGCCACCTCCGCCTACGCCTTCCGCCGCACCGCCAAGGGCGCGGCCTTTGCGCTCGGCTGGCGCGCCGCGTCGCTCGTCGCGCGGGAGGTCGTCGCCGAGACGCTGATGGTCCGCGCGCTCGACGGCCATACCGACACCTACACCCGCGCCGACGGCTCGGTCGTCACCCGCCACCGCCACGACAACCGCCTCGCGATGAGCCTGCTCGCCCGCCTCGACCGGCAGGTGGAGGCCGCCCCCGACACCGACGTGAAGGCCGCGCGGCTCGTCGCGCAGGACTTCGACGCCTATCTCGATCTCGTCCCGCAAGATGGCGGTGCCGCGCGCGCCGGGCTGTTCCTCGCGCAGCGCAGCGGCGCGCTCGATGCCGACGGCGCCAGCGCCACCGATCTCGCCCCGCTCTACGCGCTCGCCGCCGCGGACCGCTTCGCGCGCACCGGTCACGCCAGCGCCGCCGATGTGCCGGTCGACGATCTCGACCCGACGCAGCGCGCGCGATGGACCGCCGAGCAATGGACGCGCGCCGAAGCCGCCGGGCTGGTCGCCTTCGCCGCCCCATCCGCCCTCGCGTCACCCCCGCCGGCGTCTCAACATTCGCAACATTCGGCCCCGCCCGCCGACCCGGTGTGGTGGGACGACCAGGCACAGGACTGGCGCACCTTCTTCCCGCCGCCCCCGGACTTCCTCGGTATCGAGGAAGGCGATCCCGCCGATCCCGATTACGAACGCTCGCTGACCGATGCCGAGGAAGCGCTGATGGGCGACCCGCCCGATGACAGCGACCGCGGGCTGGTCGCGCAGCTCACCCGCGAACGCGACGCATGGTTCCGCGCGCGCGCCGACCCCCCGCCCCGCCTGAGCCTTACTCGCCTGAACCTTCCCCGCCCGGCGACGTTGCCCCCGCAGCACTCACCACACAGGAGCCAAGCGAAATGAGCATCTTCGGCGCGATCAAGAAGGCGATCTTCGGCGACCACGGCCCGCTCGGCGGACAGTTCGGCGGCAAGAAGGACGCGCCCGCCGCGGCCCCCGCACCCACGGGGTCGACCGCACCCGGCGCGCCGCCCGCCGCCGCCCCCAGCACCGCCCCTGCGCCCGCAGCCGCCACGCCGCAGCAGCCGGTCGATGTCGAGGCGGTGCTCACCGGCATCGCGCACCAGAAGGGCAACCCCGATCTCAATTGGCGGACGTCGATCGTCGATCTGATGAAGCTGCTCGATCTCGACTCCAGCCTCGCCAACCGCAAGGAACTGGCCACCGAACTCGGCTATAGCGGCGCGAAGGACGGCTCGGCGGAGATGAACATCTGGCTCCACAAGGCGGTGATGCGCGAGCTGGAGAAGAGCGGCGGCACGGTGCCCGCCGCGCTCAAGGACTGACGGCCAGCCGGACGGCGGCGATCAATCGTCGCCGTCCAGCTCGGGATAATGGCGGAAGATGCCGTCGGTATTGAACGCCACCCGCCGTTCGCTCGCCAGATAGGCCGCGACCGCCGGCAGCGCCGCGACCGTGTCGTGCAGCGCCGCCATCCGCGGATAGTCCCCGGCCAGCGCCGCCATCCGCCCCGGGAACATGTAGCGCAGCCCTGCGACGATCTGGAACAACGCCGTGTCGACCCCGCTCCACGCCTCGCCCGCCACGAACGGACCGGTCTCCGCCCCCAGCGCCGCCTCGAAATGGTCGAGGAACTTGGGCAGGCGCGCGTCGCGGAACTGCGCCGCCGTCCGTAACGCCTCGGCGCGTTGCTCGTCGTAATAGGCCATCGGATCGACCGGGTGATGCACCGCATGAACCTCCGCGACCAGATCGGCGACGGTCAGTTGCAACTGGTGCAGCCAGTACCGCGTCGCCGCGTCGCGCGGGCCGAGGCCATGCCGGTCCTGCAGGAACAGCACGATGTCGGCGACCTGCGCCACGGTCATGTCGTCCGCGACCAGATATGGCGGCGCGAACGGCGCGCGCGGTCCCCGCGCCGCCATGTCGCGCAACATCGCCTCCGCCCCGTCGTCCCGCGCCCGGTCGCGATAGGCGATGCCGCCCGCTTCCAGCACCAGCCGCACGAACTCGCCGCGCCCCTGGATCGTCGGCCAATACCACAGGTCGTACGTCATTCGCCGGGCGCCTTGGCCTGGATGGCGAGCGCATGGATGCGCTCGGCGAGCAGATCGGCGAGCGCGTGGTTGATGAGCCGCTGCCGCGCGACCCGCGACTGCCTGGCAAACGCCGCGCTCTCGACGATGACGCGGAAGTGGCTCTCGCCCGTCCCGTCGTCGCCGAGATGCCCGCGATGCTGCGCGCTTTCGTTGAGGACCTCGAGCCGGGTCGGGGTGAGCGCGGCGGTCAGCCGCGCGGTGATCAAGGTGGCGATGTCAGTCATGCGACCCCATATAGCGCCCTTTGTGCGTCAAGCGACGAGTGAGTGGTGAAGCCCCAGAACGATCGACCCCATACGCGTTTCCATGGCCGGGTGGCGGACTCGGAACGGCCGTGCGCGCATCCCGGCTGTGCCGAGCCGGGCGAGTTCCGCGCGCCTCCGCTCGAAGGCGCCGGCGCACACGACGGCCCGCCGCGCTTCCGCTGGTTCTGCCTCGACCACGTCCGGGCGTTCAACGCGGGCTATAATTACTTCGACGGCATGACCGCCGACGAGATCCATCAGGCGCAGCGCCCGCTGGCGGGATGGGAAGGCGAGACGCGTGCCTTCTCCCGCACGCGGATGGGCGATCAAGGGCCGCGCTGGGCCGACTTCACCGATCCGCTCGACGCGATCGGCGCGAAATATGCGCGCGCACCCTCGAAAGCGAACGGCCGTCCCTTGTCGCTGGAAGATCGCCGCAGTCTGGAGACGCTCGGGCTACCGTCCGACGCCGATCGCAGTGCGCTGCGCAAACGCTATTCGGAACTCGTCCGCCGCTATCACCCCGATCGCAACGGCGGCGACCGCACGCACGAGGCGGCGCTTCGCAAGGTCATCACCGCCTATCAGCACCTTCGCCGCGCACCGGCCTTCGCGTGACGATCAGATGATGTCGAGCACCAGCCCGAGGTCACGCGCCTCGGTCGCCTCGATATACCAATTGTTCGGCGCACGCTCCTTGAGGTCGTCGAGCGACACCTTGCTCCCGCGCACCAGATCCGCAAACCCTTCTTCCTGGATGCGGATCGAGTCCTCGATCTCGTTGAGCTTGGCCTTGAGCACCGGCGCCAGCGTGTTGAGCGGGCCTGACAGCTTGATGGTCGAATCCATCAACCGCTCGTGGATCATGATCCGCGAGTTCCGCGTCAGGAACCGCTTGTCGACCGGAAAGGCGGACATGAACGTCGCCCCCGCCGAATAGACCGCGACCTTGCCGAGGAACAGCGCCTCACGACCCGTATATTCCCGCAGCAGCCGGATCGTATCGCCCATCGCCCGCGCCATTTCCGGATCGCCGCCCAGCGTCGTGATCGACACGACGATCGGTCCCTCGCCCGGCACGGTGGCGAGCTGGTCCTTGAAATTGGCGTACATCATATCGTCCACGGTGCCGTGGAGCTGGATGTGCGGCACCGCGAGCAGCGGGTACGAACTGGCGTTGTGGTTTTCGGTCATGCCGCGCTCAAGCCGCGAGCACCGTCAGGGTTCCGCCGCTGTCCTACATCGCGGCGATACGGTAGGTGGAGCGTGTCATTCGGCACACGCTCTTTCCCAAGTCCGGTTTGATCGCGCCAATCTGTGGAGCGCTACACCGAATCCAATTCAGCACCCGCGGCCTGACCCGGGGTCCCGCTTCTTCTGGCGAATGGACGAAGGAAGCGAGGCCCCGGCTCAAGGCCGGGGCGCAGGGATCAGTAAACGCGCTTCTTCGGCTTGATATATTCGGCATCGTCGGTGAGCGTGTAATCGTGCACCGGACGATAATCGATCGCGGTCGCGCCACCCTTGCCGCCCCAACCGTCGAAGGTGGTGATCGTGTGCTTCATCCAGTTCGAGTCGTCGCGCTCGGGGAAGTCCTCGTGCATGTGCGCACCGCGGCTTTCCTTGCGGTTCTCGGCGCTCTTCATCGTCACGACCGCCTGGCCAATCAGATTGTCGAGTTCCATCGTCTCGACCAGATCGGTGTTCCAGACCAGCGAGCGATCGGCGACGCTGACATCGTTCATGCCCTGATAGATCGCCTCGATCTTGCCGACGCCCTCCTGCAGCAACGCGCTGTCGCGGAACACCGCACAGTGGCGCTGCATCGTCCGCTGCATCTCGGCGCGCAGCTTGGCGGTCGGCGTGCCACCCTTGGCGTTGCGGAAATGGTCGAGCCGGCCGAGCGCCATCTCCTCCGAGCCCTTGGGCAGCGGCTTGTGCGGCGTGTTCGGCTTGAGCATCTCCTTGAGGCGCAAGCCCGTCGCGCGCCCGAACACCACGAGATCGATCAGCGAATTGGAACCGAGCCGGTTCGCGCCGTGTACCGACACGCACGCCGCCTCGCCGACCGCGAACAGCCCAGGAACCACCGAGTCCGGATCGCCGTCCTTCAGCCGCACGACCTCGCCGTGATAGTTACACGGGATGCCACCCATGTTGTAATGGACCGTCGGCGTCACCGGCAGCGGCTGGCGCGTCAGGTCTACGCCCGCGAAGATCTTCCCCGTCTCGGTAATTCCGGGCAACCGCTCGTGCAGCACCTTGGGATCGATATGGTCGAGGTGGAGGTAGATGTGGTCCTTGTCCTTGCCGACGCCGCGCCCCTCGCGCATCTCCATCGCCATCGAGCGCGCGACGACGTCACGGCTCGCCAGGTCCTTGGCGGACGGCGCATAGCGTTCCATGAACCGCTCGCCTTCGGAGTTGGTCAGGTAACCGCCCTCGCCGCGTGCGCCCTCCGTGATGAGCACGCCCGCGCCATAGATGCCGGTCGGGTGGAACTGCACGAACTCCATGTCCTGCAACGCCAGGCCCGCACGCAGCGCCATGCCGTTGCCGTCGCCGGTGCAGGTGTGCGCCGATGTCGCCGACTGGTAGACGCGCCCGCCGCCACCGGTCGCCAACACGACGGCATGGGCGCGGAAGCGGTGGATCGAACCGTCTTCCATGCACAAGGCGATCACGCCGCGGCACTCGCCGTTTTCCATGATCAGGTCGAGCGCGAAATATTCGACGTAGAAGTCCGCGTCATACTTCAGGCTCTGCTGGTACAGCGCGTGCAGCATCGCATGGCCGGTACGATCGGCGGCGGCGCAGGTGCGCTGCACCGGCGGGCCTTCGCCCATGTTCTGCATGTGGCCGCCGAACGGCCGCTGGTAGATCGTACCGTTGTCGTTGCGGCTGAACGGCACGCCGGCGTGCTCCAGCTCGTAGACCGCGGCGGGTGCCTCGCGCACCATATATTCGATCGCGTCTTGGTCGCCGAGCCAGTCGGAGCCTTTGACGGTGTCGAACATATGCCAGGACCAATGGTCCGGCGTGTTGTTGCCCAGCGAGGCCGCGATGCCGCCTTGCGCCGCCACGGTGTGGCTGCGGGTCGGGAACACCTTGGTGATGCAGGCGGTCTTCAGGCCGCTCTCGGCGATGCCCATCGTGGCACGCAGGCCCGAGCCGCCCGCACCCACGACGACGGCGTCATAGGTGTGGTCGATGATCTTGTAAGCGTCGGCGGACATCAGGCGGTGGCTCCGAAAGCGACCTTGAGGATCGAGAAGATGGCGGTGCCGGCGGTCGCCAGCGTGAAGACATTGACGAGGACGGTCAGCACGAAACGGCTTTCCTTATGCGCATAATCCTCGATCACCACCTGCAGGCCGAGGCGGAAGTGATAGAAGACCGACGCGATCAGCAGCGCCATCGGGATCGCGGCCCATGCCGAATGCAGCCACAGCCGCACGGTCGCATGGTCATAGGACGGCAGCGACGCGATCGACGCGAGCAGCCAGACCATCAGCAGGAAATTGGTGCCGGCGGTCAGCTTCTGGTGCCACCAATGGTGCGCGCCGTGCCCGGCGCTGCCCAGCCCGCGGACGCGGCCGATCTCGGTACCCATTACTTGACCCCCAGATAAAGCCAGAACGCGATCGTCAGCAGCGTCGATGCGACGAAGGTCAGCAGCGCCAGCCGCTGGTTCACCTTCAGTTCGAACGCGGCGCCCGTGTCCATCACCAGATGGCGGATACCGCTCATCATATGCTGGAACAGCGACCACGTCAGCCCGACGCCGACGATCCAGCCCAGGATGTTCAGCGCGCCCGTGGAGGTAGTGAACACGTCGAGGAACACGCCATAGGCTGCAGGGCCCGCGGCGATCGCGGCCAGCCACCAGACCAGCAACAGCGTACCGACGGTCGCCATCCCGTCGCCGGTCACGCGGTGCATGATCGACGCGGTCATCGCCGGGCTCCAGCGATAGTGCAATTGCATGGGACCGCTGAACAGGTGCGGGCTGCGCGGGCGGGCGGGTTTCGAGGCCAAGCGCGAAATTCCTTGAATGTGGGCCGGTGCTGGCGAGTTTGCGGGGGTCTATGCGTCCGCGGCGAACGCGATGCAAGCTCGGCGGTCGCCGCCAGCCCGCCAAAGTCGGGTCCGGTCCCTAACCCGCTGTTAAGGGATGGTTGTTAGTCCGATGCCCGAACCAATTACTGTACGGAGCAGATGTTGCCCAACGATTTGCCACCGATCGGATCCGTCGCCGCCGCGCTGGACCTCAATGCACGTTTCGACGTGTTCGATCTGGACGGCGAGCTTACGCGCGCCGCGCGTGACGCGTGGGAGACGCTGCGCCCGCAGGCGCGCACCATCGCGGACGCTTATTGGTCGCATTGGAAGCGCTGTTTCGGCACCACGGCCAACCATGCATCCTATGAGAACGAGCGGATGATCGACCTCGGGGTCGCCTTCCTCGAAAACCGCTTCCTGCGCACGCGCGAGCGGGCGTGGGTCGAGTCGATCGAGCGTTCGGTCGCCTCCGCTTATGCCGCGAGCGTCTCGCCGATGGCGCTGCTGGCGATGATCAGCGCCAGCGATCGTGCCGCCTTGGGCGTGCTGATGGCGGCGCTGCCGCGCGAGGATCCCCGCCTGCCGATGCTGATCGACACGCTGATGCGACTGTCGGCGCTGGAGGGTGAACTCACCGTTGCGATCTATTCGATCTATACGACGCACAGCGCGCAGGGCGCACGCGACAAGCTCGCCGCCGATTTCCGCAACGAAATCGCGGTGACCGTCGAGGCGACCACACACGAGGGGCATAGCCTGCGCTCACAGGCGTCGGTCGCTTCCTCGTCGGCGCGCGGCATGCTGGGCAAGACCAGCGAGGTCGCCGCCGCTGCCGAGCAATCCGCGGTCGCGATGCGCGACGCCGCCTCCACCGCTGCCGGGCTCATCCGCGCGATCGAGGATGCGCGCGCCGAGGTAGAGGTCGCCGCCGACATCGCCACCCGCGCCGCCTCGCAGGCCGGCGACGCGGTGACCGTCTCGGGCGCGCTCAGCGACCACGCAAAGTCGATCGAGTCGATCCTCGGGCTGATCCGCGACATCGCCGGACAGACCAATCTGCTCGCGCTTAACGCCACGATCGAGGCCGCCCGCGCCGGTGATGCCGGCCGCGGCTTCGCGGTCGTCGCGCAGGAGGTGAAGAGCCTCGCCAACCAGACCGCGCGCGCCACCGACGATATCGCCGCCAAGATCGCCGCGATCCAGGCAGCCACCCGCGTCACCGTCGACACCTCGGCCTCGATCCGCAACACCGTCGCCGAGGTCCAGGATTCTGCGACGCGCATCCGCCACGCGATGGAGTCGCAGGCGCAGACGGTCACGGCGATCACCGCCGCGGTCGACGAAACCGCGCTGGCCGCCGACTCGATGTCGCACACGATCGCGACGATCCGCACCGACACCGAAGCGGTCGCCAGCGAGATCGACCAGCTCGGCACCGGCTTCGAATCGCTGGCCAGCCGCCTTGGCGACCTCGACACCCGCGCCGGGAATTTCGCGACCCGCGTCGCCGCCTGACACCTGACGCCTGGGGAACGTCCAAGATGAACTCGTTCGTCCACCACGACGTGCGCCCGCTCGCCGAGCGCGCACGCGACTTCGACCCCGACGGTCGCATCCTGGCGAGCTGCGCGGAGATCGCGACGCTCCTCACCGAGCACGACGCATGGGCCGAGATCGCGGTGACGTTCTGGAACCATCTGGCGTCCCGGGCGACCGTCCCCGCGGCGGTTCGCGACCTGTCCCCGGCCAAGCGTCAGAGGCGCGTGGAGGCCGCGATCGGCTACACCCGGCTCCGCTACCAGGAACCGCTCAGCGTCGCGTGGCGGGAGATGGTCGTCGCGCAGGTCAACGAATCGCAGGCTGCCGGCATCCCGCTGACCGCGCTGTTGTCCGGCCTCTCGGCCGCGCATTGCCGCACGACCGAGATCGTCGCTGCGGCGGTCGGCGACGACACGGCGCGGCTGCTGCGGCTCGGCAACGCGTTGCTGCGGCTGGCGATGCTCGAATCCGACCTGTTGACCACACAGCTCTGCGTGATCGGCGTGACCCGCGCGCGCACCCAGCGCGCCGAGCACGCTGCGGCGTTCCGTACCCGGATCGGCACGGGCATCGACGCGATCGCGGCGCGCGGGCGGGTGGTGCGCGACCGCGCGCGCTCCACCGGCGGTGCGGCGAGCGGCATGATCGACAAGACGCGCGAGGTTTCGGTCGCCGCGGAGCAGTCGGCGCTCGCGATGCGCGACGCCGCCTCGACCGCCGCCGGCCTCATCAACGCGATCGGCAGCGTCCAGCGCGACATGCAGGTCGCGACCCAGACGCTCACCGCCGCGACCGACCAGGCGGAGGGCGCAGTCGCCGCCTCCGCCGCGCTCGACGAACACGCCAAGTCGATCGAGTCGATCCTCGGGCTGATCCGCGACATCGCCGGACAGACCAATTTGCTCGCCCTCAACGCGACGATCGAGGCCGCCCGCGCCGGTGATGCCGGCCGCGGCTTCGCGGTCGTCGCGCAGGAGGTGAAGAGCCTCGCCAACCAGACCGCGCGCGCCACCGACGATATCGCCGCCAAGATCGCCGCGATCCAGGCCGCCACCCGCGTCACGGTCGAGAAATCCGCCTCGATCCAGACCAGTATCGAGCAACTTCGCGGCGCCGCGTCGCAGATCAACGATTCGATGTTCGAACAGGCGCGCACCGTCACCGCGATCACCGCCGCGGTCGACCAGACCGCGCTCACCGCCGACTCGATGTCGCATACGATCGCCGCGATCCAGGAAGGAACGCAGATCGTCGCGGGCGAGGTCGAGTCGCTCGGCCAGTCGTTCGAGATGATCGCCCAGCGCTTCGAAACGCTGCGCACGCAGGCGGACGACTTCGCCAACGTAGCCTGATCGCCGCGGCGTCGTTACAGACGGCGCCATGACGAACATCCTCATCACCGGCGCCAGCCGCGGCATCGGTGCCGCGATCGCCGAAGCGCTGGCCGCGATCCCCGACGTGGTGGTCGCCGGACAGGGCACCACCAGCGGCATCGCCGCCGACTTTGACGACCCGGCCGCCCCCGACGCGCTCTGGGCCGAAGCGCTGGAGCGGCTCGACGGGCGGATCGACGTCCTCATCAACAACGCCGGCGTATTCGAGGCCAATCCGCTCGATGGCGACGATGCCGACTGGCTGGCCGGCTGGGAGCGGACGCAGCGCATCAACCTCACCGCCGCCGCGCAGCTGTCGCGCCACGCCGTTCGCCATTGGCAGGGCAATGGCGGCGGGCGGCTGGTGAACGTCGCCAGCCGCGCCGCCTATCGCGGCGACTCCCCGCGCACTGGCATTATGCCGCCGCCAAGGCCGGGCTGGTCGCGATGACCAAGACGATCGCGCGCGGATATGCGGCGCAGAACATCCTCGCCTTCGCGATCTGCCCCGGTTTCACGATGACGGGCATGGCCGACGATTATCTCGCCAGCCGCGGCGGCGACAAATTGCTCGCCGACATCCCGCTCGGCCGCGTCGCGCAGCCGGAGGAAGTCGCGACGCTCGCGCGCTTCTGCGCGATCGACGCCCCTCCGTCGATGACCGGCGCGGTCCTCGACATCAACGGAGCCAGCTATGTCCGCTGATATCGACAGCTGGCGCGTCACCCTGCCCTGCACCCGCGCCGAGGCGGAGGCGATCGACGCCGCCGACGATCTCGCGATCGACGCGGTGCTTATGACCACCGAGGAAGTCGAGGACGATCGCGAGCATTGGCGGCTCGACGCCTATTGCGAGCATGAGCCCGATGCCACGATGCTCGCCGCGCTCGCCGTGCTTGTCCCCAGCGCCGCCGGCACCGCGCCGACCGTCACCCCGCTCACCGCACAGGATTGGGTGACGATGAGCCAGGCCGGGCTCGAGCCGATCCGCGAGGGCCGCTTCGTCGTCCACACCAGCTCGCACCCGGTCGACACGCCCGAAGGCGGTCGCGCGTTCCTGATCGATGCGGGGCAGGCGTTCGGCACCGGACACCACGCCACCACTTCGGGCTGCCTCGCGATGCTCGACGGGCTGGCCGACCACACCATCACCAACGCGATCGATCTCGGCACCGGCACCGGCCTGCTCGCCTTCGCCGCCGCGCATCTCTGGCCCGCTGCGTCGATCACCGCCACCGACATCGACCCCGCCGCGATCGAGGTCACCCGCGAGAACATGGCGGCGAACCAGGTCGACGGCATCGAACTGATCGTCGCCGACGGCGCGCTGTCGGAAGCGATCGCCGCGCGTGCGCCCTACGATCTGCTGATCGCCAACATCCTCGCCGGACCGCTGATCTCGATGGCGCCGGAAGTTGCCGCGATCGCCACGACGCACGCCGCGATCGTGCTCGCCGGCTTGCTGGAAACGCAGCGCGCCGAGGTCGAGCGCGCTTTCACCGCCTGCGGCTGCACGGTCGAGGCGGTCGATCGCCGTGGTGACTGGTCGATCCTGCGGCTCACCGCCGGTACCGAGCGCTACGTCCCCACCCGCCCGATCGATCCCAAGGGCCGCGACGGCTGGGCGCTCGACCTGTGACGCGGTGCCGCGCGCTTTGAAGCGGCTCGCGACGATCGCGGCACGCGCGCTCGGCGTGCTCGCGATCGTCGCGTTCGTTTATCTGCTCGCCGGCACCGCACTCTCGACGATCCCGCGCAATCGCGACTGGCATGCGCCGACGACGGGCGGCGTGACGATCTGGATCGAGGACAATGGCGTCCACACCGGGATCGTCATGCCCAAGGTCGCCGCCGGCATCGACTGGCGCAGCGACTTTCCCGCTGCCGATCTCCCCGACCCACGCTTTGCCGCGAACGACCACGTCGCGATCGGCTGGGGCGAAAGAAACTTCTTCCTCGGCACCCCGACATGGTCCGACGTGCGCCCGGTCACCGTTCTGCACGCGGCATTCGGCAGCGACGAGACGTTGCTCCACGTCGAGCATATCCCCCGCCCACAGGCGACGAGGGACGTACGAGCCGTCGTGCTCCGCCCCGACGAATATCGCCGCCTCGCCACCGCGATCCGCGCCAGCCGCGCCAGCGGTCCGGCGATCCGCGGCTATGCCGGGTACGACGCCTTCTATCCCGGCGCGGGCCGGTACGACGCGCTGCGGACCTGCAATGCGTGGACGGGGGACCGCCTTGCGGATGCCGGGGTCAAGATCGGCTGGTGGACGCCCTTCTCGGCATCGGTGATGCAATGGTTCGAGCGCGCAACGGGCTAGACTCGATCAAAAATCCTATTCGTAACGAGCCGTGCTCCTGCGAACGCAGGAGCCCAGAGTATCGGGCGTTGTACTATCCGGCGCTGGGTTCCTGCGTTCGCAGGAACGCGCAGGCGCCGTAAACCACCCCGAGAGCCGACCATGCTTCCGGCATTGCATCGCTGCGCGCGCAATGACGAACGGAGCCAACACGAGGGTCGGCGCCGATCACCCCTCAGCCGTTCGACGACCCCGTCTGGTTCGCCATCTCGCCACGCGTCGCCGACAGCGTCGGCGCCGGCCCGGTCGCCGGCCGCAGCCCCTCGCGCTCCGACGCGGGCACCGGCGCGGTCGGATCGGGACGGAACGCCTCGGGCGCGCGCGTCGACCCGGGCGTCGGCGCATCGGCGGCGAGATCAGGCGCGTCATGCTCGGCATTACCCGTCGGCAGGAAGCGATCGAGCCACCCCATGCCGAATGCCGCGCCGATACCGGCGATCACCGCGCCGACCGCACTCGCCGCGACGATTGCCCGCGTCCGCCGGGCTTCCTGCGCCTTCACGGCGCGCGATTGCTGCTGCTTTTTCTTGCTCATGCCCGCTCCAACCCCTCCATCCGCATCTGCGTTCCCGCAAGCGCTGCATGCTCGCCCGCGCGCGCCTTCGCTGCTAAGCGGCGAGAAACGCTGACGGAGGAAGCGCATGTCGACCCGCGACGATCTGGTGCTGCAGACGCTGGAGCCCGCCACCCACGACCTTGGCGGCTTCAAGGTCTATCGCACCTTGCCGCACCGCGATCGCACGATGGTCGGCCCCTTCCTGTTCTTCGACCAGATGGGGCCCGCGCACTTGCCGCCCGGCAACGGCGTCGACGTACGACCGCACCCGCATATCGGCCTGTCGACCGTCACCTATCTGTTCGAGGGCGCGTTCCAGCATCGCGACTCGCTCGGCAGCGACATTCGCATCACCCCCGGCGCGGTGAACCTGATGACCGCCGGCGCGGGGATCGTTCATTCCGAACGCTCGCCCGATGACGTTCGCGTCGACGGCCCGCGGCTCGACGGCATTCAGACGTGGCTCGCGCTCCCCGACGGGCAGGAGGATCGCGCCCCGGCTTTCGAGCATGTCGCCGCCGAGAAGATGCCCGTCATCGACGCGCACGGGGCCACCGCGCGCGTGGTGATGGGATCCCTGTGGGGCGTCACCTCGCCGGTGACGGCCTATGCCGAGACGATCTACGCCGACATCGTGCTCGCCCCCGGCGCGGCGGTGCCGATCGACGACAGCACCGACGAGCGCGCCATCTATCTGGCCAGCGGCGATGCGACGCTCGACGGCCTCGCGCTCGAACCCCAGCGTCTCTACGTGCTGCGCCCCGGCGTGGCCGCGACGCTCTTTTCGAAGACAGGGGGCCGCGCGATGCTGGCGGGCGGCGCGGCGTTCGCGACCCCGCGGCATGTCTGGTGGAACTTCGTCCATTCGTCGCGCGACGCGATCCGCGAGGCCAAGCGCGCGTGGAAGGCGGGCGAATTCGCCAGCGTCCCCAATGACAGCGAGTGGATCCCGCTCCCCGAGGTGCCGAAGACCGTCAGCTATCCGTGAGCTTGGCGCCATCGAGCAGCGCAACCTTGCGCGCCTGCTCGGTGGCGTCGGCGGCCTTCTGCGCCTTGGTCCGCCCGAAGACGGCCCGGTTGGCGGCGGCCTGCATCTCCTTTGCGGCGCGCGCCTTCGTCTTGCGCGCCTGCTTCAAGGAGACGATCTCGCCCATTGTCAGGCGCGCACCTGCTTGCCGATCGCATCGAGCAGGCCGTTGACGAACCCGGCCTCGCGCTTCTGATAGAAAGCATGCGCGACATCGACATAGGAGCTGATCGCCGCCCCGACCGGCACGTCGGCGCGCGCCAGCAATTCATAGGTGCCCGCGCGCAGGATCGCCTTCATCGGCTTGTCGAGCCGCTCCAGCGTCCAGCCGGCGCTCAGCTTGGCCTCGACCAGCATGTCGATCTCACCGGCACGCGCGGTGACGCCCTTCACCAGATCGTCGAAGAACGCGACGTCCGCCTCGGCATATTCGACCTCCTCGATCGTCGCGCCCAGCCGGTGCTGGTGGAATTCGTGGAGCAGCACGGGGACGGCAGTGCCCTCCATCTCATGTTGATAGAGCGCCTGGATGGCGGCGAGGCGCGCGGCGGCGCGGGCCTTGGTACGAGCAGCGGTGCGGGACATAGGCCGCGCGCCATAGTCGCTTGCCGCGCGTTCGTCACCCCCTGCCGCGCCTTTGACCTCGATCAGCGAGATTGTTCGCAACGCTCCGGCGGGCCTCTCGTTCGTCGCGGGTAACTTCACCCGAGGAGATGGCACATGGGCCTGTTCACCAAGGATATCGCGACGCTCGAGGACCTGTTCCTGCACCAGTTGCAGGACGTCTATTATGCCGAGAACCAGATCACCAAGGCGCTGCCGAAGATGATCGACAAGGCGACTGCGCCCGAGCTGAAGAAGGGCTTCGAAACGCATCTGCGCGAAACCGAAGGCCAGATCGCGCGGCTGGAGCAGGTGTTCGAGGCGCTCGACCATAAGGCGAAGGCGGTCACCTGCCCGGCGATCGACGGCATCATCAAGGAAGCCAACGAAGTCGCGGGCGAGATCGCCGACAAGGCGGTGCTCGACGCCGCGCTGATCGCCTCGGCGCAGGCGGTCGAACATTATGAGATCACGCGCTACGGCACGCTGATCGCCTGGGCCAAACAGCTCGGCCACGCCAATGTCGTCTCGCTGCTCCAGGCGACGCTCGACGAGGAAAAGGCCACCGACGACAAGCTGACGACGCTCGCCGAGAAGAAGGTGAACAAAAAGGCCGAACTCGCCAGCGCGTAAGTAGATGCCGTCGCCCCTGCCTGCGAAGGGGCGACGGCTGCCTACCGATTGCTTCGGATCCGCAACGCCACCGACTGCGCATGTGCCGGCAGCCCCTCGGCCCGCGCCAGCGCGATCGTCGCCGGCCCCAGCTCGTTCAACGCCGTCTCATCGAGCTGCAAGAAGCTGGTCCGCTTCATGAAATCGGTCACTCCCAGCCCGCTCGAGAACCGCGCGCGCCGTCCGGTCGGCAGCACATGGTTCGGCCCCGCGACATAGTCACCGATCGCTTCCGGCGTATGTCGCCCCATGAAGGCCGACCCAGCGTGCCGCAGCAAGTCGAACAGCGCCTGCGGATCGTTGCACGCCAGTTCGACATGCTCGGGCGCGAGCCGGTCGACCAGCGGCATCGCCGCTTCCAGCGTCGGTACGATCACGATCGCGCCATTGTCCTCCCACGCCACCCGCGCCACCGCCTGCGTCGGCAGCGCCTGCAACTGCCGCTCGACCGCCTCCGCCACCCGATCGGCAAAAGCGGTATCATCGGCGAACAGGATCGACTGCGTCGTCGTGTCATGCTCGGCCTGGCTAAGCAGGTCGGCGGCGATCCATTCCGGATCGTTCGCGCCATCCGCCACGACGACGATCTCGCTCGGCCCGGCGACCATGTCGATCCCGACCACGCCATAGACCTGCCTTTTGGCCTCCGCGACCCAGGCGTTGCCCGGTCCGGTCACGACATCGACCCGCGCGATCCGCTCGGTCCCATACGCCAGCGCCGCGACCGCTTGCGCACCGCCGACCCGCCACACTTCGTCCGCACCAACCAGATGCGCGGCAGCCAGCACCAGCGGATTGACCTCACCATCCGGCGTCGGCGTCACCACCACCAGCCGCTCGACCCCCGCGACCCGCGCCGGAATCGCGTTCATCAGCAAGGTCGAGGGATAGGCCGCTCGACCGCCGGGCACGTACACACCCGCCGCATCCACCGCGCGCCACCGCGCGCCCAGCCGGACCCCGGCGGCATCGGTGAAGCTCACGTCCTCGGGTCGCTGCTTCTCGTGATAGGCGCGGATGCGCGTCGCGGCGAGTTCCAGCGCCGCGCGCAACTCCGGCTCCAGCCCCTCGAACGCCGCCGCACAGGCCGCCGCATCGACCCGCCACCCCGTCTCGTTCAGGTCGTGCCGGTCGAGCTTCTGCGTAAAGGCGTGCAGCGCCGCATCTCCGTCGTCGCGCACCGCGCGCACGATCGTCGCCACGTCGCGCGCGACATCGCTCGCCGCCTCGCGCCGTGCATCGACCAGATCATCGAAACGGCTGGCGAAATCGCCATCGCGCGTGTCGAGCCGGATCATGCCGCCACCGCCGCGCGAAACGCCTCGACCAACGGGAAGACATGCGCACGCGTCTTCATCGCCGCACGATTGACGATCAGCCGCGCCGACACCTCCATGATCCGCTCCACCTCGACCAGACCGTTTTCCTTCAACGTCTTGCCCGACGACACCAGATCGACGATGCGGCTCGCCAGCCCGAGGGTGGGCGCCAGCTCCATCGCACCGTTCAGCTTGATGCACTCCGCCTGCACCCCGGCGCGCGCGAAATGCTGCGCGGTAACGTGCGGATATTTCGTCGCGACGCGCACATGGCTCCACCCGCGCGGATCGTCGTTGGCGGCCATGTCGGCCGGCTCGGCGATCGACAGTCGGCAATGGCCGATATTCAGGTCGACCGGCGCATACAGCTCGGCATAGTCGAACTCGGCGAGCACGTCGGATCCGACGATCCCCAATTGCGCCGCGCCATGCGCAACGAACGTCGCGACGTCGAAGGCGCGGACGCGGATCAGCTCGATCCCGTCGCGATCGGTGCGGAAACGCAGCGCGCGGCTCTGCGGGTCACCGAACGCCGGCTCGGGGACGATCCCGGCGCGTGCGAGCAGCGGCAGGGCTTCTTCGAGGATGCGCCCCTTGGGAACGGCGATGACGATCGGGTTGGGGATGGGCGGCTCGGACATGCGCGCGGCTTTACGAAGGCACCGCGACCGGCGCAATGAGGCGCGCATGGCAGACGAGTCCACCAACCGCGCCGCCTTCGAGGTCCAGGCGCAATATTGCGACGCGATGGCCGCGCCGCAAACCGCCGCGCTGTGCCGCGCGCTCGCCCGCGTGCTGACCCGCGACACCGTGGTCGGCGCACGGCTGCTCGATTGGCCGGGGGAGCCGGTCGCCGATGCGACCGTGCTGCGCATCGTCGGCGGGCTCCACGCGCTCGCCCGCCGCGGCGTTGCAAACCCCTTCGCCGCCGACGATGCGATGCTGGCGACGATCCTCGCCACCTACGACGCCACGTTGCTGCCCTGGCTCGACGGACCGCCGCAGACCAACGAGGCGCAGCGGTCGGCGGGGCTGATGACCGGGCTGCTCCACGTCGCCGCCACGCTCGGCCCGCGCGTCGAGATACTCGAGATCGGCTCCAGCGCCGGGCTCAACCTGCTGATCGATCGGATGCACTTCGATCTCGGCGGGGTCCGCGTCGGCCCCGCCGACTCGCCGCTCGCGATCGTTCCCGCCTGGCGCGGCCCGCCGCCGCCCGCCGCACCGATCGCGATCGAGCGCACGCGCGGCGTCGATATCGCCCCGGTCGACATCCGCGACCCGGCGCAGGCCGAGCGGCTCGCCGGCTATGTCTGGGTCGACAATCACGAACGCCTCGCCCGGCTCGCCACCGCACTCGACCTGGTCCGCGCCCGCCCGGTCGATCTGGTGCAGGGCGACGCCGCCGACTGGGTCGAGGCACGCCTGGCCGAGCCGCAGGAACAAGGCGTCGCGCGCGTCCTGATGCATTCGGTCGTCTGGCAGTATCTCCCCGCCGCGTCGCGCAGACGCATCCGGGCCGCGATGGCCGAAGCCGGCGCGCGCGCTACGCACGATCGCCCACTCGGCTGGGTGATGATGGAGCCCAACCGCGACCTCCACCGCCACGAGGTGCGCGTGCAATATTGGCCGTCCAACCAGCCGATGCACCTGGTCGCGCTCACCCATGCGCATGGCACGTGGGTCGAGGGGCTGCCTGCGCCATACGAAACCCGCGACTATGTCATGCGCCGCGGTGCCTATGAGTGAGCCGGCATCCCTGTTCAACACCCCGTCATTCCCGCGAAGGCGGGAATCCAGAACCTCGGACCTGTCGCCTCTATCGCTGAACCTGCGTGTCTGGATCTCCGCTTTCGCGGGGACGACGGCAGCAGGCGAGCGGTAATCAAATGACCGAAGCCGACTTCCCCGCCCGCCTCCGCACGCCGCTGCCCCAGTCGGACGCAGGCGGGCTTGCCAACGACACTGCCACATTCGCCAGCCGCACCATCATGACCGGCACCCTGGTCGGGGGCATACACTTCGCCGTTCCCACCCACCCCTCCGTCATTCCCGCGAAGGCGGGAATCCACAACCTCGGACCTCGCGCTTCTATCGCCATACCCGCGCGTCTGGATCCCCGCCTCCGCGGAGATGACAGCAGCAGGCGAGCGCTAAACAAATGAACGAAGCCGACTTCCTCGCCCGCCTCCGCTCGCTTCCGCTTCACCCGGGCGCAGGCGCCCTGAACGACGACACCGCCACCCTCGCCAACCTCACCATCACCACCGACACATTGGTCGAGCGCATCCATTTCCTCCCCACGGACCCCCCGCAGGACATCGCGTGGAAGCTCGTCGCCACCAACCTCTCCGACCTCGCTGCCAAGGGCGCGATCGTCGAGGGTATCCTCCTCAACTACCCGCTCCGCGACGCGACATGGGACACCGCCTTCCTCGACGGCCTCGCCGAGGTACTCACCACCCTCGCCTGCCCGCTCCTCGGCGGCGACACCGTCACGCTCCCCGCCAACGCCCCGCGCATCCTCACCGTCACCGCCTTCGGCCGCGACGCCCCCGCCCCACCGCGTTCTGGCGCACGGGCCGGCAACGCGCTCTACGTCACCGGCACGATCGGCGATGCCGGTGCCGGGCTCGCCATCGCCCAAGCCGGCACCGGCGACCCGACGCTGCTCGCCCGCTATCGCCGCCCCGTCCCGCGCCTTACCGAAGGTCGCGCGCTCGCCCCGCGGGTCAACGCGATGATGGACGTGTCCGACGGGTTGCTGATCGACGCCGCGCGCATGGCCGTCGCCAGCGGTCTGGCGATCACGATCGACCTCGCCGCCGTCCCGCTGGCCCCCGGCGTCACCGATCCGCTCGCCGCCGCCACCGCGGGCGACGATTACGAGCTGCTGTTCGCCGCCCCCGCCGATCAGCCACTGCCCGTTCCCGCCACCCGCGTCGGCACCTTCGCGCCCGGCACCGGCCTGACGTTGACCCAGGATAAGCGGATCATCCCGCTCCCCGTGTCGCTCGGTTACCAGCACGGGTTGCGCTGACGCCGCCACCTGTTAGCCTCCACTCCCCGCGCGACGTACCGGCGACAGACCGGACGCGCCACAAGGAGGGATGAAGGGCATGACGATCGTCTATCTTGCCATCGTCTGCGGCCTAATCGCCGTACTCTATGGCTTCGTGACCAGTCGACAGGTGTTGTCCGCTTCGCCGGGCAACGAGCGGATGCAGGATATCGCCGCCGCCATCCAGGAAGGCGCTCGCGCCTATCTCGGGCGGCAATATACCACCATCGCGATCGTCGGCGTTGTCGTCGCGATCGTGCTCTTTGCCACCCTTGGCACGCTGTCGACGATCGGCTTCGTCATCGGCGCGCTGTTGTCGGGGCTCGCGGGCTTCGTCGGCATGAACATCTCGGTCCGGGCCAACGTGCGCACTGCCGAGGCGGCGCGCGGATCGCTGCAGGGCGGGCTGACGATGGCGTTCCGCTCCGGCGCGGTCACGGGCATGCTCGTCGCCGGGCTCGGTCTGCTCGCGATCGCATTGTTCTTCTGGTACCTCACCGGTCCCTCCCGCCTGCTCCCCAACGATCGTGCGATCATCGAGGCGCTCACCGCGCTGGCGTTCGGCGCGTCGCTGATCTCGATCTTCGCGCGGCTCGGCGGCGGGATCTTCACCAAGGCCGCCGACGTCGGCGCCGATCTGGTCGGCAAGGTCGAGGCCGGCATCCCCGAGGACGATCCCCGTAACCCCGCGGTGATCGCGGACAATGTCGGCGACAATGTCGGCGATTGCGCGGGCATGGCCGCCGACCTGTTCGAAACCTATGTCGTGACGCTCGGCGTGACGATGGTGTCGATCGCGCTGCTGATCCAGGCGAGCCCCGCCGAGCTGATGCGCCTGATGAGCCTGCCGCTCGCGATCGGGGGCGTGTGCATCATCACCTCGATCATCGGCACCTATATGGTCCGGCTCGGGCGCGGCTCGATCATGGGCGCGCTCTACAAGGGCTTCTGGACCTCGGCCTTGCTGTCGGTGCCCGCGATCTGGGCGGTGACGCAATGGACGCTCGGCGACATGAATGCGGTGATCGGCGGCGCCGGTTTCCTCGACGCCGACCGGGACGCCGCGTTCGACGCGATCACCACCGGCGGCGCCGATGCGGCGGTCGCCGGCGTTCCCGCCGCAATGGCGTTCACCGGCACCGATCTGTTCTGGTGCATGATGATCGGCCTCGCCGTCACCGGGTTGATCGTCTGGATCACCGAATATTACACCGGCACCAATTACCGCCCGGTCAAGTCCATCGCCAAGGCCAGCGAGACCGGCCACGGCACCAACGTGATCCAGGGCCTCGCGATCAGCCTCGAGGCGACCGCGCTGCCGACATTGGTGATCGTGATCGCGGTGATCGCCGCCTACAAGCTTGCCGGGATCATCGGCATCGCCTTCGCTGCGACCGCGATGCTCGCGCTCGCCGGGATGGTCGTCGCGCTCGACGCCTACGGTCCTGTCACCGACAATGCCGGAGGCATCGCCGAGATGGCCGGGCTGGAGGACGAGGTCCGCGAGCGGACCGACGCGCTCGACGCGGTCGGCAACACCACCAAGGCGGTGACCAAGGGCTATGCGATCGGCTCGGCAGGCTTGGCGGCCCTCGTGCTGTTCGGCGCCTATACCACCGACCTCAAGACCTACTTCCCCGACCTCACCGTCGATTTCTCGCTGAGCAATCCGTACGTGATCGTCGGGCTGCTGCTCGGTGCCTTGCTCCCCTATCTGTTCGGCGCCTTCGGGATGACCGCAGTCGGCCGCGCCGCGGGCGCGGTCGTCGAGGAAGTCCGCGAACAATTCCGCGAAAATCCCGGCATCATGCAGGGCACCAGCCGCCCCAATTACGGCCGCACGGTCGACCTCGTCACCCGCGCGGCGATCCGCGAGATGATCGTCCCGTCGCTGCTCCCGGTGCTCTCGCCGATCGCGCTCTACTTCATCGTCCGCGCGGTCGACGGGCAGGCGAGCGGCTTTGCGGCGCTCGGCGCGATGTTACTCGGCGTGATCGTCTCCGGGCTGTTCGTGGCCCTGTCGATGACGAGCGGCGGCGGCGCGTGGGACAATGCCAAGAAGTACATCGAAGACGGCAACCACGGCGGCAAGGGCTCGGAGGCGCACAAGGCCGCGGTGACCGGCGACACGGTCGGCGATCCGTACAAGGACACCGCCGGCCCGGCGGTCAATCCGATGATCAAGATCACCAACATCGTCGCGCTGCTGCTGCTGGCGGCGCTGGCCGGCCACGGCTGACGCGCCTTCGTCATCCCCGCGAAGGCGGGGATCCAGACGCGCGATCCTTCGATAAGTCGCGGGACCGGCGTTTCTGGAACCCCGCTTCCGCGGACCTCTGCGGAGATGGTGGATCATAAATGTCCCAGGCCGTTCCCTGGCGAAGGCCGGGGTCAAGTTACGATGGGTTCTCGGATAGTTACGAGCGTCCCCCAACTGGACCCCGGCCCTCGCCGGGGAACGGGAAGCAGGGTTTCGCAGAGGTTCCCCTCCGCGAGGAGGACGTCGGTCGTGGCAGATTGATCCGTTTTCGACGCGTTCGGCCGCATACCGTCAAAACGGCCCCACCTCGCCGCGACAATCGCCCCCCGCCCCGCTCCAGTCGCGCGCATGTCCAGCGCGAATCGACCCACCAACCACCTGTATTACGGCGACAACCTCGACGTGCTCCGCCGCGAGATCGGCGATGCGACGATCGACCTCGTCTACCTAGATCCGCCCTTCAACTCGAACGCCAGCTACAACATCCTCTTCCGCTCACCGACCGGCGACACCGCGGACGCACAGATCGAGGCGTTCGAGGACACGTGGCGCTGGAACGACCGCGCCGAGGATGCCTTCGACCACGTCGCGCGCAGCGGCCACACCAAGGCGTTCGACCTGCTGAACGCGATGCGCAGCTTCCTCGGCGACAACGACATGATGGCCTATCTGGCGATGATGGCGGTGCGCGTGATCGAGTTGCACCGGGTGCTCAAGCCGACCGGCAGCCTCTACCTACACTGCGATTCCACCGCGAGCCATTACCTCAAGCTGCTGCTCGACGGCGTGTTCGGTGCCGATCGCTACCGCAACGAGATCATCTGGAAACGAACCACCGCCCATGCCGACGGCGGCCGTTGGGGCCGCAACCTCGACACGTTGCTCTTCTACACACGAGGTGCGGAATACGTCTGGCACCCGCCCTACACCGCCTATGACGCGGAATACGAAGCCCGCTTCCGCCAGCGCGACCCCGACGGTCGCCGCTGGATGGACGACAACCTCACCGCCAAGGGGCTGTCGGGCGGCGGCTATACCTACGACTATAAGGGCGTGACCTCGCTGTGGCGGATGCCCGAGGAAACGATGCGTCGCCTCGACGCCGAGGGCCGGCTCCACTTCACGCGCAGCGGCGGCATCCGGCTCAAACGCTATCTCGACGAGGCCAAGGGAATGCCGGTGCAGGCGTTATGGGCCGACATCCCCGCGCTCAACTCGCAGGCGCAGGAGCGGCTCGGCTATCCCACGCAAAGGCCGATCGCGCTGCTCGAGCGGATCATCGCCGCGTCGTCAAACGAGTGTGATGTCGTGCTCGACCCGTTCTGCGGCTGCGGCACCGCGGTCCATGCCGCGCAGAAGCTCCACCGGCAGTGGATCGGGATCGACGTCACCCATCTCGCCATCTCGCTGATCGAAAAGCGGATGCAGGCCGCCTTCCCCGGCGTGTCGTTCACCGTCGAGGGCACGCTCAAGGACCTCGCATCCGCCGAGGACCTCGCGCGTCGCGACAAATATCAGTTCCAATGGTGGGCGGTGTCGATGGTCGACGCCATGCCGTACGGCGGGCGCAGGAAAGGTGCCGATGGCGGCATTGATGGGATCATCTATTTCAAGCCCGACGGTCGCCGCACCGAGCGCGCGCTGGTCTCGGTAAAGGGCGGGGATCATGTCGGCGTGACGATGGTCCGCGACCTGCATTCCGCAATGATCCGCGAGAAAGCCGCCGCCGCGGTCTTCGTCACCAAGGTCGCGCCATCGCGCCCGATGGAAAAGGAAGCCGCCGCCGCCGGCCGCTTCACCTCCGAGGTCACGGGCAAAAGCTATCCGCGCCTCCAGATCATCACGCTCGCCGAACTGTTCAAGGGCCGCCGCCCCGACCTGCCCTACGTCGACGCCACCGCCGCCTTCCGCCAGGCCCCGCGCGAGAGCGGCTCGCGGCAAGCGTCGTTGCTCTAAATGTCGTCCATTCCCCCGGCGAAGGCCGGGGCCCAGTTGGGACACGCTCGTGACGAGTCGAAACGCCGCCCAACTGGACCCCGGCCTCCGCCGGGGAACGGTTCGAAAAATCGCAGCGGTTCGATCAGGTCCGGAGACCGAACCGAGCGAAGCCATCACTTCTTGTCGGTCGCCCCGTCGATCGCCGACCCGGCCTTGTCCGCCGTGCTCTCGACGCTCTTCGCCGCCGAGGTGATCGCATTGTTCTTGGCCGTCTCGCTGTCGCCGCGCGCGATCATGAAATAGGCCGCGACCGCCACCACGATCAGCACCGCCAGCCCGATCAGCAACCCGCCGCCGCTACCGCGACGCTCGATGATCGTGGTGTGCGGGGTCTGCGTTACGCGATCGTCACTCATAGCTCTCTCCCTTTGCTTTGGTGGAGCCATGAATGCGACCGTCCCGGCAATGTTCCGTTACCGGAATTACTTGCCCTGTCCCAATCTTGGGCCTGTCCCGAACCGGATCAGAACGGCAGCTTGAACCCCGGCGGCAGCGGCAGGCCGCTGGTCATCTTCGACATCTCGGTCGACGACGCCGCATCCGCCTTCGCACGCGCATCGTTCAGCGCCGCCGCGATCAGATCCTCGAGCATCTGCTTCTCTGACGGGACGATCAGCGAAACGTCGAGCGCCACCGCGATGATCCGCCCCTTGGCCGAGGCCTTGACCTTCACCAGCCCGCCGCCGGCAACGCCCTCGACCTCGATCGTGTCGAGGCTGTCCTGCGCCTTTTGCAGTTCGTTCTGAACGTTCTGGGCCATCGCCAGAATGTCGTTGAGATCCTTCATGTAATACTCCCCATCATGTAATACTTCGCTGCGCGGGTTTCGGATCGATCAGCTCGGCGCCCGAAAAGGCATCGAAGGCGGCGGCGACGATCGGATGCGCGCGCGCCGCGTCATGTCGCGCCTGCACCACGTCCTGCTCGGCCTCGAACATCGTCGGCGCGCCGGGCAGGTCGGCCATTGCCAATTTCCACGGCATCCCGGTCGTCTCGCGCAGCACCGCCGCCAGCTCGGTCAGCGTGTCGGTCGACAACGGCCGCGTTCCGCTGAACACGATCTCGGGCGGGGCGTAGCGCACGAGGCTCGCGCCACGCCGCAACCGCACCAGCAGGTCGAGCTTGCCCCGCTCATCAAGCAAGGCAAGCACCCCCGCAAACTCCTTGGGCGCGCGATCCTCGGGCGTCGGCGGCGCGGCAGGCGCCACCGGCGCACTCGGCGCCGCCGTCGGCACGTCCCCCGCTGCCAGCCGTCGCGCCAGTTCGCCCGGATCGGGCAGCGTCGAGGCATGGATCGCGCGCAGGATCGCCATCTCGGCGGTCTCGATCGGCAGCGCCGCGCGCCCGACCTCCTCATGCCCCTTCAGGAACAATTGCCACAGCCGGTGCAGCGCCGGGAACGACAGCTTCCCCGCCCAGTCGCGATAGGCCGCGCGCTCCTCGGCCGGCTGCGCGGCATCGTCGGGCGCACCGACCTTCACCTGAGTCACGCCATGCACCGCCTCGAGCAGCGCGCGCATCACGCCCAACGGATCGACCCCGAGATCATATTGCCGGCGCAAGGCGGCGAGTGCGCCGGGCGCATCGGCGGCGAGCACCAACGCGAGCAGGTCGCGCACCGCGTTGCGGTCCGACAACCCCAACATCTCGCGCACCGCCTCGGCACGCACGCCCCCGCCTTCGAGATCGGCGTGCGCGATCGCCTGGTCGAGGATCGACAGCCCGTCGCGCGCCGACCCTTCCGCCGCGCGCGCGATCAGCGCCAGCGCTTCGGGATCGGCCTGCGCACCTTCCGCCGCGACGACGCGTCCGAAATGCTCGGCGAGCAGTTGCGCGGGAATGCGCCGCAAATCGAACCGCTGGCAGCGCGACAGCACCGTCACCGGCACCTTGTTCACCTCGGTGGTGGCGAACAGGAACTTCACATGCGCCGGCGGCTCCTCCAGCGTCTTGAGCAGCCCGTTGAACGCCGCCTTCGACAGCATATGGACTTCGTCGATGATGTAGATCTTGTAGCGCGCCGAGACCGCGGCATAGCGCGACGCCTCGATGATCTCGCGCACGTCATCGATGCCGGTATGGCTGGCGGCGTCCATCTCGATCACGTCGATATGCCGCCCCTCGGCGATCGCCCGGCACGGCTCGCACACCCCGCACGGATCGATCGTCGCGCCACCCTGCCCATCGGGTCCGACGCAATTGAGTGCCTTCGCGATCAGCCGTGCGGTCGAGGTCTTGCCGACCCCGCGCACGCCGGTCAGCAGAAAGGCGTGCGCGATCCGGTCGCGCTTGATCGCATTGCCCAGCGTCTGAACCATCGCGTCCTGCCCGATCAGCGCGGCGAAGGTCTGCGGCCGGTATTTGCGCGCCAACACGCGATAAGGCTGCGCGCTTGCCGCAGGCTGCGGCGGCGTACCGAGGTCGAGAGAGTCGGACATTGCCATGGGATATAGGAGCGCGCGGACGGCTTGTCGAAGCCTCCTGAAGCGAGGAGGTTTCATTAACCCTGTCACGGCATCATCGTGCCTTCAGGCAGGCAGGATCATCGACATGTTGAGCATTACCGGCACGACGACGGCGTCGTCCATCACCGGCACGTCGACATCGCAGCCCGCAAAGGCCGGCGGCGCCTCGTTCGCCGACGTCATGGACGCCTTCCGCAAGGAAGCGCGGATGACGCCGCAACAGCGCATCCGCCGCGATGTCCTGAAGGAGAACCGCCTGACCGAAGAGGGGCTGGCCGCGATGTCACCGGCTGAGCGCAAGGCGATCGAGGAAGAAATCGCCCCGATCATCGCCAAGCGCGTCAAGGCGCTGGAAGAAGAGGCAAAGACGAAGGGCAAGCTGATCGGCCTGCCATCGATGTAGGCGACCTGTCGCAACCACCGTCGCCCCTGCGAAGGCAGGGGCCCATGTCTGCGCATTCCTGCGATCCGCTCGCCGCCAAACCAAACGCCGATGTGTCCGAAGAGCAAAACCGCCGCGGCAAAGCCGCGCCGTCGGCCGGAGCTGCGCCCCGCCGGCCGCGCTTGCCAGCGTGGAGCGTCACTGCCGCTCTCTCGCTGGCTACGCGGTGGGAGCCGGAACGACCCGCGGCGAAATCGTTGTGGCTGCTTCCGTCAGGACCTGACCAAGTTGGCGACGACCACGTCCGCCCGACTCCCACGCGCCCTATGGCGAAGTCGGGCGGACGGATCAAGCCGTCAGCTTAGCGACGGACGCGGAAGCACTGCCGCTGCGGACCATAATAGCCGTCCACCCACTGGCAGACCGTCCGCGTACGCGGCCCGCCGCGATAGCCGTTCCATGCATAGCGATTGTCCCGCCAGCCGCGATTGTCGCGCCACCCGCGGTCGCCGCGCCAGCCGCGGTCGCCACGCCAACCGCGATCGCCGCGCCATTCACGCCGGTCGTCATACCCGCGCCGGTCGTCACGCCGGTCGTCCCAGCCGCGCCGATCGTCCCAGTGATGCCGCGGTCCCGGCTGCGCGGATGCCGCAGTCGGCACCAGCGTCATGGCGGCCATCAGGCCCGCGAAGCTCAAGGTCATCAGTTTCATACGCTCTACTCCCGAAATCCCCTGCCCTGTGTGCAAGATGCTCCGGTGGCGCTGCACCGACCCTGAACCCTATGGTAAGCTAACAGAAAGCTTGTCGAACGCCGGGGTCAGCACGATCTGGCACGCCAGCCGGCTGGTCCGCCGAGCGTCGGCGACCAGGTCGAGCATGTCCTCTTCCTCCTCGCGCGCGGCCGGCAACCGCGCAAACCACTCGGCATCGACGATCACATGGCAGGTCGCGCACGCCAGATCGCCATTGCACGTCCCCTCCAGCGGCAGACCATTGCGCCGCGCGACATCGAGCAATCGCTCGCCTGCGGTCGCCGCGCGTTCCTCGCCGTCGAAGATCACCTTCATGCCGCCACCTTCTGCGCATTCGCCGCCGCCACCAGCCGGTCGAGCGCGGCCACCAGTTCATCCTCGTGCGTATAGCGACCGAAGCCGATGCGGATCGTCGCGCGCGCCTGCGCATCGCTCAGCCCGATCGCACGCAGCACATGGCTGGTCCGCCCCGACCCGCTCGCGCACGCCGACCCCGCCGAGAACGCCACATCGCGCACGTCGCTCATCAACCGCGCGACATCCACCCCGTCGCGGCGCACGCTCACATTGCCCGGCCAGCGCTGGCCGTCGGCGCCATTGAGCGTCCACCCCGCCAGCCGCGCCCGCGCCACCGCGAACAATCGCGCCGCCTGCGCCGCATCTTCCGCCATCCGCGTCTTCGCCAAGGCCGCCGCCGCGCCGAAGCCAGCGCACAACGCCGGGCTCAACGTCCCCGATCGCCCGCCTTCCTGGTCGCCGCCATGCAGCAGTGGCGTCGGCGTCACGCCGTCGCGTATCCACAAGGCACCGATCCCCTTCGGCCCGTAGATCTTGTGCGCCGACACCGCGACCATGTCGCACCCGTCCGGGATCGCGATGCGGCCGAACCCCTGCACCGCATCGCACAGCAGCATCGCGCCCAGCGGCTTCACCGCCGCCGCGATTTCCGCGACCGGCTGGATCGTCCCGATCTCGTTGTTGACCAGCATCACCGCGACCAGTCGCGCGCCGGTCTCGTGCACCGCCGCCGCCGCCGCGTCCGGCGAGACCCGCCCGTCGTTGTCGACCGGCACCAACACGTTCGCGCGCCCGCTCGCCGCCACGGTGTCGAGCACCGCGGCATGTTCGGTCGCCTGCGTCACGATCGCGCCGCTTGCGCCCTTGATCGCCCAATTGAGCGCCTCGGTCGCCCCGCTCGTGAACACGACGCGCCCGCCCGCGGGCAGCAGCCCCGCGACCTGCGCGCGCGCCATCTCGACCGCCGCCTTCGCCGCACGTCCGGCGCGGTGCGGCGAGTGCGGATTGGCATGTTGGTCGCGCAACCACGGGAGCATCGCATCGAGCGCTTCGGGTGCGAGCGGCGTCGTCGCCTGATAATCGAGATAGGTCACGCCGCGAACCGGCCGGTCGCCCGCGCCACCCCGCGCCATGCCGCGATGAAGCGCTCGACATCCGCATCGGTCGTCGTCCGCCCGAAGCTCACCCGCACCACCTCGCGCGTCGCTTCCTCGCTCCACCCCATCGCGCGCAGCACATGGCTCGGCTTCAGGCTCCCGCTCGCGCACGCGCTCCCCGCCGACACCGCGATCCCCTGCATGTCGAAGCGGATCAGCTGCGCCGCCGACGCCACGCCCGGCATCCGATATGCGCCGATCGCCGGGTGCCGCGCAGTTTCCTCAGCGACGACGATCCCCCCGGACCGCCGGATCGCATCATCCAGCCGCGCCCGGCGGACGCCATGATCCGGCTCCGCCTCGTCCAGCGCCGCAGCGTGGCCGAGCACTCCCGGCAAATTCTCGGTGCCCGGCCGATAGCCGCGCTCCTGCCCACCGCTCGGATGCAAGGTCGCGACATCGCGCACCAGCAGCGCGCCCGTCCCCGGCGGACCGCCCCTCTTGTGCGCCGACACCGCGACGAAGTCCGCGACCGCCGCCAGCTCGTCCAACGCCGGCATCTGCGCGGCATCGACCAGCAACAACCCGCCACCCTCATGCACCGCCGTCGCGATCGCCGCGATCGGCTGCCGCACCCCTGTCTCGCTGTTGCACCATTGCACCGCCACCAGCGCATCCGCCACGTCGCCCAGCGCCGCCGGGTCGACCCGCCCCAGCGCATCGATCGGCACCACATCGGCCCGCCCCGCAGCGCGCAGCACCGCATCATGCTCCACCGCCGACACGATCCGCCGCCGCGCCGTGCAGCGAGCGAGCGCGATCGCCAGCGACTCGCTCGCCCCGCTCGTCAGCAACACCTCGCCCGACCAGCCATAAGCCGCACCGATCCGCCCCCGCGCCGCCTCCAGCGCCGCGCGCGCCGCGCGCCCGGCGGCGTGGGGCGAGGACGGATTGGCCCACATCGCCATCCCGTCCCGCACCGCCTGCACGGCCGCGCGGGTCATCGGAGTCGTCGCGGCGTGGTCGAGATACAGCGGCTCGGTCAAGACACATTCCATTTTTGGCGTTCGGGCCTATATAGCGCGCTTCCTGCCGTCCCCAACGGCTGCCTGCCCAAGCACAAGGTCATCATGCCAGAAGTCATCTTTCCCGGACCCGAAGGCCGCATCGAGGGGCGCTTCGCCCCCGCCCCGCGCCCGCGCGCGCCCGTCGCGATGATCCTCCACCCGCACCCGAACGCGGGCGGCACGATGAACAACAAGATCGTGCAGGAACTCTACAAGACTTTCCAGCGCCGCGGCTTCGCGACGCTGCGCTTCAACTTCCGCGGCGTCGGCAAGAGCCAGGGCACGTTCGACAACGGCATCGGCGAATTGTCCGACGCCGCCTCCGCGCTCGATTGGGTGCAGAGCTTCCATCAGGAAGCGCAGACCACCTGGGTCGCGGGCTTCGGCTTCGGCGCGTGGATCGCGATGCAGCTACTGATGCGCCGTCCGGAGATCCGCGGCTTCATCTCGATCGCGCCGCCCGCGAACCTGTTCGACTTCTCGTTCCTCGCGCCGTGCCCGTCGTCGGGGATCATCATCCAGGGCGCGGAGGACGAGGTCGCCACCCCGCTCGCCTCGCAGAAGCTGGTCGACAAGCTGCGCACGCAGAAGCACATCACGATCCACCACGACGTGATCCCGCGCGCCAACCACTTCTTCGAGCACGAGATGGACGACCTGATGAAGTCGGTCGACAACTACCTCGACATGCGGCTCGATCCGAACTCGCCTATCAAGTGAGCCGCGCGGAAGCGCAGGCGCTCGCCTGCGCCCGCCTTCCGCGGCGCACCGGCCGGCGGCGCCCAGCGCCGACCGACGACGCGGGCTTTGCCCGCGTTCTCAACTCCCCTCCCTAAAAGGGAGGGGCCGGGTGTGGGTGGCCGCTTGCGAAGCGGCACTTGAATGCCCCCTCACACCGTCCAGATCAACACATTCCCCACCAGCACCGCGGCCATCACCAGCATCAGCACGCCCTTCAGCCGCTGCCGCCGCTTCACCAGCAGATGCGCCCCCCGATCGCGCAGGCGAACGCCGCCAGCATCGCCACCGCCGGCGCGACCGCCGCGATCCCGTTCAGCGCAGCAGCGTTCACGCCCCGTCTCCCGCCAGCACCCGCGCATAGTCCGCCATATCGACGTTCCCACCCGACAGCATCACCAGCGTCCCCGGCTCGACCGCCACCCGCCCGGCCAGCACCGCCGCAAGCGCCACCGCGCCCCCCGGCTCCACCACCAGCCGCAAATGCGCCGCGGCCCAGCGCTGAGCCGCCCGCACCTCCGCCTCACTCACCGCCACCCCGGTCGCATCGCGCCGCGCCAGCACTTCGAACGTCAGCGGCGAGACGCGGGTCGTCTGCAACGCATCGCACGCCGTCGGCGGCGGCGCGTCGCCGACCGGCTCGATCCAGCTCGCCTCTAGGCTGCGGCGCATGTCGTCCCAGCCCTCCGGCTCGACCACCGTCACCCGCGCCTCGGGGAGTGCAAGCGCGAGCCCCGCCGCCAGTCCGCCACCACCGCATGGCACCACGACATGCCGCGGCGCGCCGAACCCCGCGGCCGCCATCTGCGCCGCCGCCTCGATCCCGGCGCTACCCTGCCCCTCGATCACCCATGGATCGTCGAAGCTCGGCACCAACGTCGCACCGCGCGCCTCCGCCAGCCGTGCCGCGATCGTCTCGCGCGATTCGGTCGCGCGGTCGTACGGCACCACCTCCGCCCCCAGCGCCAGCGTCGACTCGCGCTTGGCGGCAGGCGCGTCGGAGGGCATGACGACGGTTGCCGAAATACCCAATTGCTTCGCCGCCCACGCAATTCCCTGCGCATGATTGCCCGACGAGAACGCCACGACGCCGCGTTGCCTCGATTCGTCGCTTAAAGCGGTCAGCCGATGCCATGCACCGCGTACCTTGAACGCCCCGACCGGCTGAAGACACTCCGCCTTGAAAGCGACGTCCAACCCGTTGATCTCTGGCGAAAAAATTGGCGTCGGTGGGAGCACCGCCGCCACCTTGGCCGCGGCATCGCGCACCCCGGCGCGGGTCGGCTGTCGCATAATCGTCACAATTGAACCTTTCGTCGCAATGGACACTTTACATCCACGTCCAGCGATCATATTTCGCGCCTCCGCTGCCCCATGGGACTTCCAACCGCAAGGCAGCTTTTTGTCACCGTATGCCGAAAGGCAATTGGAGGTCCCTTGAGTTGCACCAGCATCATCGCGCGCTGGGGTTAGCGCCCCTCTCGACCGTTTCCGCCGATCACGTCGCCGGGGCCATCGACATCGCCGCTCGTCAGCCGGTTCAGCCGGTGACGATCGTTCGTCCGCACGCCGCGGCACGGGCCGCCCGCTTCTTTACGGAGAAGTTTCCGGGCCGGACCATGTATGCGGTCAAGGCGAACCCGAGCCCGGAGCTGCTACGCACGCTCTATGACAATGGTGTGACGACCTACGACGTCGCCTCGATCGCCGAGGTCCGTCTGGTCGCGCGCACGTTGCCGGACGCGACCTTGTGCTTCATGCACCCGGTCAAGGCCGAGGAAGCGATTGCCGAGGCGTATTTCACGCACGGTGTCCGCACCTTCTCGCTCGACAGCATGGAAGAGCTGGCGAAGATCGTGCGTGCCACCCGCGGCGCTGCGGACCTTACCTTGTGCGTGCGGCTGCGCGTCTCGTCGGAGCATTCGAAACTCAGCCTGGGCGCCAAGTTCGGCGTCGCGCCGGACGAGGCCAAGGAGCTGCTGCTCGCTACGCGTCAGGTTGCCGATGCGCTCGGCATCTGCTTCCACGTCGGCTCGCAGGCGATGACTCCGGATGCCTATGCACAGGCGATGGAGCGCGTGCGCCAGGCAATCGTCGCGGCGGCGGTGACGGTCGACGTCATCGACGTCGGCGGTGGCTTCCCCTCGGTCTATCCGGGCATGACCCCGCCGCCGCTGGAGCGTTATTTCGAGACGATCCACCGCGCGTTCGAGAGCCTGCCGATCAGCTATTCGGCCGAGCTCTGGGCGGAGCCGGGTCGCGCGCTCAGCGCCGAGTACAGCTCGGTCGTGGTGCGCGTCGAGCGTCGCCGCGGCGAGGAACTGTACATCAACGACGGGGCCTATGGCGCGCTGTTCGACGCCGCGCACATCGGCTGGCGCTACCCGGTCGCGCTGCTGCGCGAACCCGAGTCGACCGTCCGCGATCATGCGTTCAGCCTTTGGGGTCCGACCTGCGACGACATGGACTATATGCCCGGTCCGTTCCCGCTTCCGGCGGATGTGACCGTCGGCGACTATGTCGAGATCGGGATGCTCGGGGCCTATGGCGCCGCGATGCGGACCGCGTTCAACGGCTTCACCTCGGACGAGACGGTGGTCGCCACCGACGAGCCGATGGAGTCGCTCTACATCGCATTGCCGCAGCAGGTTACCGGCAACGTCGTGAAGCTGTAACGTTACGACTTCAGTGATCCGATGACGGCGTGCGGACATCCCGCACGCCGTCATCGTTCGGGTCTTCGCGTCCCCATTGAACGACGTGTATTTCCCTGTGGGAGCCCCCATGACCGACACCAAGATCAACGACCATCGCAAGGCGGAACTGCTGTCGAAGCAGGTCAAGCACATCGACATCAAGAGCTTCGACGCTCGCCCGATCGTCGACGCGATGAGCGACATGAGCTTCACCAGCCGCGACCTCGGCCGCGCGACGAAGATCTACAACCAGATGCTGGGCGACAAGGACTGCACCGTCGTCCTCGTCATCGCCGGGTCGACCTCGGCCGGCGGCTGCATGGACCTGTATGCGGAACTGGTCCGCAACAACATGGTCGACGTGATCGTCGCGACCGGCGCCACCATCGTCGACATGGATTTCTTCGAGGGCCTGGGCCACAAGCATTATCAGGCGCTCGAAGTGCCCGACGACGATACGCTGCGCTCGCTCTACATCGACCGCATCTACGACACGTATATCGACGAGGAGCAGCTTCAGGACTGCGACCACACGATCTACGAGATCTGCAACCAGGTCGAGCCGAAGGCCTATTCGTCGCGCGCCTTCATCCGCGAGATGGGCAAGTACCTCGTCGAGCACGGGAAGAAGGAGAACAGCCTCGTCAAGCTCGCCTATGAGCATGACGTGCCGATCTTCTGCCCGGCGTTCGTCGACAGCTCGGCCGGCTTCGGCCTCGTCAAGCATCAGGTCGACCGTGCCAAGGAAGGCAAGCCGTATCTGATGATCGACGCGGTCGCGGACTTCCGCGAGCTGACCGACATCAAGATCAAGGCCGGCACGACCGGCCTGCTGATGATCGGCGGCGGCGTGCCGAAGAACTTCATCCAGGATACCGTCGTCTGCGCCGAGATCCTCGGTCACGAGGACGTCGAGGTGCACAAGTACGCGGTGCAGATCACCGTCGCCGACGTCCGCGACGGCGCGTGCTCGTCCTCGACGCTGCAGGAAGCGGCCAGCTGGGGCAAGGTCAACACCGGGATCGAGCAGATGGTGTTCGCCGAAGCCGGCTCGGTCATGCCGCTCCTCGCCTCGGACGCCTACCACCGCGGCCTGTGGAAGGACCGCCCGACCCGCAAGTGGGCGACGCTATTCGACGACAAGTAAGACGCACGGGGGAGAGTGGACGACACTCTCCCCTTCGTCATTCCCGCGCAGGCGAAAGCCGCCGCGCAATCCCTCTTGCTGTACCCCGGCGGAGGCCGGGGCCAGTTGGGGGACGCCACGAACCAAGCGACACGTCACCCAACTGGACCCCGGCCTGCGCCGGGGCACGGTTCGGGGAGGGCCTCCGGCAGACCCCGTCTCGGGAGGGATGACAGCACCCCTTCGCCAACCCCGCCACAGCCCTCCCGCAAACAGAGAAAGCAGCCGTGACCTCCCCTCCGGCATTGCCGCGAAGGCGAAGGCCGCCGCGAAATCCCTCTTGCTGTACCCCGGCGGACGCCGGGGCCCAGTTGGGGGACCCCACGAACTAAGCGACACGTCACCCAACTGGACTCCGGCCTGCGCCGGGGCACGGTTCTGGGAAGACCTCCGGTAGATCCGTCTCCGCAGGGATGACGGCACCCCTTCGCCACCCCCAGCCACAACCCTCTCGAAAACAGAGGAAGCAGCCGTCTCCTCCCCTCCCGTCATTCCCGCGAAGGCGGGAATCCAGAACCTCTGACGTAACGGCTCTCACGAAGACCAGCACATCCGAGCCCCGTCACCCCAAGGCTTGACGCCAGCGGTTGCACCCCCTCTCCAACACCTGCCATAACCCCCTCGAAAACAACGGAGGGACACAGCGATGCCAATCGACCGACGCGCCTTGATCGGCGGAGCGGCGGGCCTCGCCACCCTCGCCGTGACACCGCAGGCCGCGGCGCAGGAAACCACTCCCTGGCCCCCACGCGAGCACTTCAAACTCTGGCCCAAGCAGCCGCCCAACAGCCCGCGCCGCCTCCCGACCCCGAACAACGAGATGAACGGCGCGCCCCCGCGTCGCGAGCTTCACCTGCGCGGCGTGGCCGAGCCGGTCGTCGGCGTCTACCGCCCCGACCGCCCCGACGGCCGCGCGCTGCTCTCGCTGCCCGGCGGCGGCTATCGCTTCCTCTCGGTCGAGAACGAGGGCATCAACGTCGCCCGGACCTTCAACCCGCTGGGCGTGACCGTCTTCGTCCTCGCCTATCGCCTCCCCGGCGAAGGCTGGCTGGAGCCGCAGGACGTGCCGCTACAGGATGCGCAGCGCGCGATGCGGTTGATCCGTGCCCGCGCCGCCGGTTTCGCGATCGATCCCGCAAAGCTCGGCGTGGTCGGCTTCTCGGCCGGCGGGCTGCTCGCCGCCAGCATCGCCACCGCTTTTGCCGATCCCGTTTATGATCGCATCGACGCCGCCGACGACCAACCCGCCCGCCCCGCTTATGCCGGGCTGGTCTACCCGGTGATCACCGGCGACAGGATGCGCGTCGGCGCGCTCGGCGCGGCGCGCTTCGACACCGACCGGCGCGTCAATCGCGACACTCCGCCGATCTTCATCACCCATGCGCTCGACGATCCGGTCGTCCCCGCCGCGCAACCGATGGCGATGCTCGCAGCCTGCCAGGCGGCGCGCGTCCCGGTCGAGGCGCATTTCTTCCAGGAGGGCGGGCACGGCTTCGGCCCCGCCTATCTCCCGCCCGAACTGCCCGGTTCGCACTGGCCGCAATTGTTCGACCTGTTCATCAAGCGGACGCTGGCCAGCCGAACAACCGGCTGAGGCTTCGCTCGAGCACCAGCAACCGCCACAGCAGCGCAGCGGGTGTATCGTCCCCGCTGCGGTGCCGCTCGATCCACGCTCCGATCCGGCCCGTGTCGAACCAGCCCAGTTCGGCCAGCAACCGCGACCGCTCCAGCCGCGCCATGTCGGCGCTCAGCGCTCCCCGCAGCCATTGCGACACCGGCGGCGCCGGCGCGGGCACCGGCATCGCCGGCAAGTGCCGCGCCATCGCCCCGACCAGCGGCGAGGTCCGCGCCCGCCGCACCCCGACCGGCAGCGACAGCACGAACCCCACCAGCCGCGGATCGGCGAACGGCGTCCGCCACTCCGTCCCCGCCGCCATCCCCGCGCGATCCGCGATCGTCAGTACCTGCCCGGACAGTCGGGTCGCCAGATCGACGCGCATCGCCGCATCGAGCGGATCGCCACCCCGCCACGCCGCCGCGAACCGCCGCATGACATCCCCATCGCCCAGCGCGCGCCGACCCTCCGGGCTCCACACCCCGCTCGCGTCAGCCGCGCCGACCGCCAGCGCATAGTCCGCAGCCGCCTCGCCGAGCCCCGGCACCGTCCACCGAAACCGCCGCCACCGCTCACGCCGCGCGAACCGCCGCCAGCGACCGCCCTCCATCAGCAACGACGCACCGGCCCCCGACATCGCGACCGGCCCGCTCCCCCGCGCCGCGACCATCGCCGCCAGCGCAGCCGGATCGCCACACGGCTCGTCGAAGGCCGCCACAAGATCGGCGAGCACCGCCGGCACGTCATCGAGCGCAACTCGACGGTGCGCGGTCGCAAATCGCGTCGCCACCGCGCCATCATCGCCGACACCGACCGTCGCCACCGCCTTCGCGCTCGCCTCCGCCGCCAGCGCGACCACCGACGCGTCGCCCAGCCCGCCGAGCAGCACCGCCACCGGCCGCCCCTCGCCTACACCCCGCGCGACCGCCGCGCGCAGCTCGGCCAGCAACGCCTCCGCCGGCGCCTCGCCCGCGTCAGGCAACGCCCACCACCGCCGCGCGCCCCGCAACGGCCGTGCGCGCTCGACCAGCAGGAAGTGCCCCGCCGCCAGCTTCTCCACCCCCGCGATCACGCAGGCATCGTCGGGCACATACCCCAACGTCAGGTAATCCCCGACCGCCGCCGCATCGGGCACACGCCGCAGCAACGGATGCGCAAGCAACCCCTTCAGCTCCGACGCGAAGATCAGCGCGCCATCGGGCAGCATCGCCAGGTGCAGCGGCTTGGCCCCCAAACGGTCGCGCGCGAGGAACAGCGTCTGCGTCGCGGCATCGTGCACCGCGATCGCGAACGCCCCCTCCAGCCGGTCGAGCAACGCCGGCCCCCATGCCGCAAAGCCGTGCAGCACCACCTCCGCGTCGCCGTCTCCGACGAACACCCGCCCCAGCCCGCGCAACTCCGTGCGCAGCGCCGCATGGTTCAGGATCGTCCCGTCGAGCATCGCGGCATAGCGCAGGTCGGGGGTCGCGACCGGCTGCGTCGCCGCCGCGCCGCCGATCACCGCCAGCCGGCGATGCGCGAAGCCGACCCCCGGCGCGGTCCACTCGCCCGCGCCGTCCGGCCCGCGATGCGCCATCGCCTCCGCCATCGCGCGGAGGCGCGCCGGATCGACCGGCTTCGGCGTCGAGGGATGGAACAGCCCGGCGATCGCGCCCATCTCAGCCGCGCCCCGCTGCCACGCCGTCACTCACCGCCGAACCTCCACGCCCAATCACTGACGGCACCGTCACCGCCCGCGCGCTAACACGCGCCGCGCGGTTCAGCGACCCCGATCGCCCGACATGTGTCGCGGCGGTGCGTCGGACCGTCGCCGCACCAGCGTATAATCCAGCGTCACCTGCCGCGCAGCGCCGCGCCCGATCTCGCGCCGCTCGGACAGCATCGTCGCCAACAGCTCGACCGCCGCGCGGCTCATGTCAGCGATCGGCTGGCGGATCGTCGTCAACTCGGGCCAGATCGTCGTCGCGAGCGCGCTGTCGTCGAAGCCGCACACCGTCAGGTCGCGCGGCACGTCCAGCCCGCGGCGGTGCGCCACCGCCACCGATGCCGCCGCCATGTCGTCGTTGCTCGCGAAGATCGCGGTCGGCGGCTCGGCCATGTCCAGCAGTTGCTCGGCCGCCGCCAAACCGGAGCGATAATCGAACAACCCCTTGGCGATCAGCCCGTCGTCCGGCGCCTCCCCCGCCGCGATCAATGCCGCGCGATATCCGGCCAGCCGCTCGGCGCTGGCATGGATATTGTCGTTGCCGCGGATGAAGCCGATCCGCCGATGCCCCAGTGCGATCAGATGCGCGGTCATCGCCTCGGCCGCGCCGCGATCGTCGATCGCCACCGCGCCCACCTGCGGCGGCGGCGCGCTGGTCGCCACCGCCACGGTCGGAATACCCGCGGCGAGCAGCACGTCGAGCACCACCGGCGAGATCGCACAATGGCGGCGGCAGGATCACCCCGTCGATCCCGCCCGCGATCAACCGCGCCGCGACATCGCCCTCATGATCGTCCAATTCGCATTTCTGCACGATCAACTGGATGTCGGACCGTCCCGCCTGATCGAGGCTGCCGAGCAGGAACGCGCTCAGATACGATTCGCTGGGATTGCTGAACAGCAGTCCGATCCGCAACTGCGCCGCCCCCGCCAATCGACGCGCCGCCGGGTTGGGCGAATAATCCAGCTGCCGGATCGCCGCATTGACGGTCTCGCGCGTCTCGGCACGAACATTGCCCTCGGCATTGATGACGCGCGACACCGTCATCTGCGACACGCCGGCCAGCTGTGCCACATCGGCGATCGTCGGTACGCCCGAGCGTCGCTTGCGTCTCTCCCCCGTCATTCGCCCTGCTTAGCATCAACCTTGCCGCAGGTAAGTCTCCCCGCACATTTTGATGATAACGCTCCCTTGCGTTGCCTTCACCCTCTCCCCTTCAAGGGGAGAGGGTGGCGCAGACTTGGTCTTTGCGCAGCAAGGACCTAGTCGGAGCTGGGTGAGGGGTGAGCGCTCGCACAAGCGAGCGCGCGAGCCGTCGGCTCGCTCGCCCTCCCACCCCCTACCACCACCACCTTGTTGCGCCCCCACACACCCCCTAAGCCCGGCGCGTTAATCCTCGGAGAGAGATGCATGGCCGCGACGATCGACGCCCCCACCCGCCGCGCGCTGCTTGCCGCGCTTGCCGCCGCCCCGCTCGCGCCCGCGATCGTCGCCGCGCAGCCGGGCGACGAGACGTTGCCGCTCTGGCCGAAATCCCCGCCGGGCGCACCCGCCACGCTGCCGACCCGCAAGGTCGAGCAACGCTCGAAGACCGCCGGCTTCAACGACCGCTGGCTCACCGGCATCGGGATGCCGACGCTCACCGTCCGCCGCCCGGCGCAGCCGAACGGCGCGTCGGTGATGCTGATCCCCGGCGGCGGCTACGGCTTCCTGGCCTGGGACAATGAGGGGGAGGAGCAGGCGCGCTGGCTCACCGCACGCGGCGTCACCTGCTTCATTCTCACCTACCGCCTGCCCGGCGAGGGCTGGCGCGACCGCGCGCTGGTGCCGCTTCAGGATGCGCAGCGCGGGCTGCGGCTGATCCGCGCCAATGCCGCGCGCTATGGCCTCGATGCCAGCCACGTCGCGATCATCGGCTTCTCGGCGGGCGGGCATCTCGCCGGCAGCCTCGCCACCCGCCATGCCGAGCGGACCTACACGCCGGTTGACGCCAGCGACCGGCTTTCGGCGCGACCCGATCTCGCCGGGCTGATCTACCCGGTCGTCTCGCTTGCCGAGCCGTTCACGCACGTCGGATCGCGCGACAATCTGCTCGGCACCCCCTCGGACGAGGCCGCGCGCCGCGCCGCCTCGGTCGAGCGCCACGTCGATGCGCAGACCGCGCCGATCTTCCTCGCGCATGCCAGCGACGACGGGCTCGTTCCGATCGCCAACAGCCTCGCGCTCTATCAGGCGCTGCTCGCCGCGCAGCGCCCGTCCGAGCTGCACGCCTTCGACAAGGGCGGCCACGGCTTCGGCGTCCGCCTGCCCGCCGGTACCCCGGCGGCGGCCTGGCCGATGCTCTTCGCTGCCTTTGCCGCGCGCCTCGGCATTTTCCCTACGGCACCTGCGACCTGACCGGCGCTGCCGCCCGGAGACGATCCATGAAACGCCTGACCACCGCCCTGCTGCTCGCCGGCACGCTCACCACGCCGGCCGCCGCGCAGGAGGGCGAGGAGGTGGTCGTGCGCGGCCGCGGGCTCGCACCCCGGCCGGGCGACAAGGCCGCGTCCGTCGTGACGATCGATGCCGAGCGCATCCGCGAGAATGCCAGCAACCGGCTCGAAAGCGTCCTCGCCGACGTTGCCGGGCTCCAGCAATTCCGCCGTGCCGACTCGCGCTCGGCCAATCCCACCAGCCAGGGCATCTCGCTGCGCGGGATCGGCGGCAACGCCTCCAGCCGCGCCTTGCTGATCCTCGACGGCGTGCCGCAGACCGATCCGTTCGGCGGCTGGGTGCCGTTTCCCGCTTATGCCACCGACCGGATCGGCGCGATCCGCGTCACGCGCGGTGGCGGCAGCGGCTATTTCGGCCCCGGCGCGCTGGCGGGGACGGTCGAGATCGACAGCAGCGGCCCGCGTGACCAGTCGGCACTCGCCGCCGACCTCGCTTATGGCAGCCGCAATGCGCTCGATGCCAGCGCCTCGGCGTTGCTCGAACGCGGCGCGGGCTTCGCGACGCTCTCCGCCGCTTATGCGCGGGGCGACGGCTTCATCCCCACCGTCGCCGGGCAGCGCGGCCCCGCCGACCGCCCCGCCCCCTATGAGCAATTCTCCGCCGCCGCGCGGACCGTCATCACCGTCGCGCCCGCGACCGAATTGCAGGCGAACGTCTCCGGCTTCACCGACACGCGCGAGCGCGGCACCGCCTTCACCGCGAACCGCAGCGAGGGCGCCGACGCCAGCCTGCGCGTCGTCGGCCACGGCGCGCTCGGCTGGTCGGCGCTCGCCTATCTCCAGACACGCGCCTTCGCCTCGCAATTCGCCAGCGTCGATGCCGCGCGCCAGACCGCGACCCAGACGCTCGACCAATACAACACCCCCGCGACCGGCGTCGGCGGCCGGATCGAGCTGGCACCGCGGCTCGGCACCGGTCGCGACCTGCGCTTCGGTGCCGATATCCGCCGCGTCGAGGGCCGGACGCAGGAACTCTACACCTATGTCGCCGGCCTCCCGACCCGCCGCCGCGTCGCGGGCGGCGCGGCGCTCAACTGGGGCGTGTTCGGCGACGGCACGCTGACCGTCGGCGCGGTGACGCTGACGCTCGGCGGGCGTGTCGATCGCTGGCAACTCACCGACGGCAGCCTGCGCGAGGTCGCGCTCGCCAACGGCGCGCCGCTCACCACCAGCGACTTCGCCGATCGCGCCGGCACCGAATGGACCGGACGCGCCGGCGCGGCATGGACGATCGCGCCGCCGCTGACGCTGCGCACCTCCGCCTATCGCGGCTGGCGACTGCCGACCCTCAACGAGCTGTACCGGCCGTTCCGCGTCGGCACCGACGCCGTCGCCGCCAATGCTTTGCTGTCCCCCGAGCGGCTGACCGGCGTCGATGGCGGCGTGACGTTGGTGCCGGTCGGCGGGGTCAGCCTGACCGGGACATTGTTCTGGAACCGGCTCACTGATGCCATCAGCAACGTCACCGTCGGGCGCGGCCCCGGCACCTTCCCCGGCGTCGGCTTCGTCGCGGCGGGCGGCACCTACCGCGTCCGCCAGAACCTCGACGCGATCGAATCTACCGGCATCGAGCTGGACGCGCGCTGGGACCACGGACCATGGTTCGCCAGCGCCTCGTGGAGCCATGTGAATCCGCACGTCCGCGCCTCCGGCAGCGCCGCGCCACTCGACGACCTGCGCCCGGCGCAGACCCCGCGCGATCTCGTCTCGACCGCGCTTGGCTGGCGCCGGCAGGATGCCGCGCTCTCCGCCACGCTCCGCCACAGCGCCGCACAGTTCGAGGACGATCAGAACAGCCGCACCCTCGCCGCCGCAACGACGCTCGATGGCTATGCCGCGCTCCCGCTCACCCGCCGGATCGCGATCGAGGCCCGTGCCGAGAACGTTTTTGACGCGCGCGTCGAAGCGGGGATCAGCGGCACCGGCGTGGTCGAGCGCGCCACCCCGCGCACGCTTTGGATCGGCCTCCGCCTCCGCTCGTGATGACAAGGCCCGGTCCGCGCCCGTAAGGGTGGAACATGAACGACCATCTCGACGTGCTGATCGTCGGCGCCGGCCTGTCGGGGATCGGCGCGGCCTATCGCGTCGGCCACGACCGTCCCGAGCGGCGCTGGGCGATCTTCGAGGCGCGCGACGCGATCGGCGGGACCTGGGACCTGTTCCGCTATCCGGGCATCCGCTCGGACTCGGACATGACCACGCTCGGGTTCCCCTTCCATCCATGGCGTGGCGAGAAGACGATCGCGGACGGCGCCGACATCCTCGCCTACCTTCGCGACACCGCCCGGACCTTCGGCATCGACCGTCACATCCGTTTTCGCCACCGCGTCGTCGCCGCCGAATGGTCGAGCGAGGCGGCGCTTTGGACCGTCAGCTACGAGGTCGACGGCACTTTCGCGCAATTGACGTGCCGATTCCGTTTTTCTGCTCCGGCTATTACGATTATGCGCGCGGCCATGCCCCCGAATGGCCGGACATGGGGGTATTTTCGGGCGGGATCGTGCACCCGCAGGCGTGGCCGGCGGACCTTCCGGTCACCGGCCAGCGCGTCGTGGTGATCGGATCGGGCGCCACCGCGGTCACGCTCGTCCCGGCCCTGGTCGCGCAAGGCGCAGCCCACGTCACGATGCTCCAGCGTTCTCCGACGTTTATCGTCGCGATGCCCGCCCGCGACCGGGTCGGCGCGGCCCTCCACCGCCACCTCCCGGCGCGGCTCGCAGACACGCTAACCCGCTGGAAAAGCATCGCTTACGGGATCGGCAGCTACACGCTCGCCCGCCGCCGGCCGGGATTGGTCAAGCGACAGATCGCCAAGCAGCAACGGGTCGCCCTCGGCGAGACATATGACATCGCCAAGCATCTGACACCGCGTTACAATCCTTGGGACGAACGCCTGTGCCTGGTCCCCGACGGCGACCTTTTCGCCGTCCTCCGCGGTGGCCGCGCCTCGATCGTCACCGACACGATCGACCGCTTCACCCCCGACGGTATCGCCCTGACATCAGGCGACATTCTCCCCGCCAACCTGATCGTCACCGCCACCGGGCTGCAGCTGAAGCTCATGGGCGGCGCCACCCTCTCCGTTGACGGCCGGCCGATCGAGCCGCACAACCACTTGATCTACAAGGGTTCGATGCTCAGCGACGTGCCCAATATGGCCTTCGCCACCGGCTACACCAACGCCTCCTGGACGCTACGCAGCGACCTCACCGCCCGCTTCGTCGCCCGCCTCCTCGACCATCTGGACGCCACCGGCGCCACCACCGCAACCCCTGTTCCGCAAGCCGCGGAGGAGGTCACGACCCCAATCCTCGACCTCAAATCCGGCTATATTCAACGTGTTGCAGGGCGGCTGCCCCGCCAGGGCAATCGCGTTCCGTGGCGGGTCCAGCAAAATTACATCCGCGACGCGCTGACGATGCGCCGCCGCCTCGACGACGGCGTGCTACGTTTTCGCTAACCTTATTCGACCGTTACGCTCTTCGCGAGGTTGCGCGGCTGGTCGACGTCCGTCCCCTTTGCGACTGCGACATGATAGGCCAGCAACTGCACCGGCACCGCATAGACGATCGGCGCGATCAGCGGATGAACCTTCGGCATGGTGATCGTCGCAACGCACCCTTCGCCCGCTGCCTCGACCCCGTCATAGTCGCTGATGAGCAGGACTTTTCCGCCGCGTGCCTGCACTTCCTGCATGTTGCTGACAGTCTTGTCGAACAGCGGCCCGGAAGGCGCTATCACCACGACAGGAACATTCTCGTCGATCAATGCGATCGGCCCGTGCTTCATCTCGCCCGCCGCATAACCTTCGGCATGGATGTAGCTGATTTCCTTGAGCTTTAACGCGCCCTCCAGCGCCAGCGGATAATCGGTCCCGCGCCCCAGATACAGCACGTCGCGCGCGCCAGCGATCACCCCGGCGATCGCCTCGATCGACTCGTCATAAGCGAGCGCGCCGTTGATCGCGGCAGGTGCCTCGGCGAGCTGCCGGACGATGTTCCGCTCCTCGCTCTCGCTCAGCCGCCCCTTCGCCTTGGCGAGGTTCGCGGCCAGCGCCGCCAGCACGGAAAGCTGACAGGAGAATGCCTTGGTAGAGGCGACGCCGATCTCCGGCCCGGCGTGGGTCGGCAGCAGCAGATCGGCCTCGCGCGCCATCGTGCTGGTCGGTACGTTGACCACCACTGCGATCGTCTGCTTCTCCAACCGTGCATGACGCAGTGCAGCCAGCGTATCAGCAGTCTCCCCGGACTGGCTGATAAACAAGGCCAACCCGCCCTCTTCCATCACCGGCGCGCGGTAGCGGAACTCGCTGGCGACATCGAGATCGACCGGCACGCGCGCGAATTGCTCGAACCAATATTTGGCGACCATCCCCGCGTAGAAGCTGGTCCCGCACGCCACGATCGTCACGCGCTTGATGCCCGACAGGTCGAAGTCCGGGATCGGCAACACGATCTTGCCCTCGAACCGCTGAAGGTAGCTGCGCAGCGTCTGCGCGACCACGATCGGCTGTTCGTAGATCTCCTTCTGCATGAAGTGGCGGTGATTACCCTTGTCGATCAACGCGCCAGTGACGCCCGAGATCGTGACCGGCCGCTCGACCGGCTGGTTGTCGCGGTCATAGACCTGCGTGCCGTCGCGAGCGCAGACCACCCAGTCGCCCTCTTCCAGATACGCGATCCGCTGCGTCAACGGCGCCAGCGCCAGCGCGTCCGAGCCGAGATAGGTCTCGTCGTCACCGCAACCGACCACCAGCGGCGAGCCGAGCCGTGCGCCGATCAGCAACTCCGGGTGGCTGCGGAACAGGATCGCCAGCGCGAACGCGCCATGCAGCCGCGGCAGCACCTCACGCACCGCCTCGATCGGCGACTTCCCGCCCTCGACCTGTTCGCTGATCAGGTGCGCGACAACCTCGGTGTCGGTTTCGCTGGTGAACACCCGACCACGCGTTTGAAGTTCTTCGCGCAACGGCTTGAAATTCTCGATGATCCCATTGTGGACGACCGCAACCTCGTTCGTCGCGTGCGGGTGCGCATTGTTGGTGGTCGGGCCCCATGCGTTGCCCAGCGCGTGTGCGCGATGCCGGTCGTACCAGGCAACGGGTGCGCGGCGAGCTCCTTGCCGAGATTGACCAGCTTGCCCGACGCGCGCCGCCGCTCGATCGCGCCATCGACGATGGTCGCGATCCCGGCGGAGTCATAACCGCGATATTCGAGCCGCCTCAGCCCGTCGAGCAAGCGATCGGCCACATCATCATGGCCCAGGATACCGACGATACCGCACATCTTACTTGTCGCCCTTCTTCTTGGCCGTCATCGCCTCGCGAAAGCGCTTCGCCCAGCCGCGGCGCTCTTCCTGCCGGCCACGCGCCAAGGCAAGTGAATCCGCGGTAACATCGCGGACAACAACGGAACCCGCGCCGACGATCGCCCCCGCACCCACCGACACCGGCGCGACCAGTGCGCTGTTCGATCCCACGAACGCGCCCTCGCCGATCACCGTGCGATATTTGAAGAAGCCGTCGTAATTGCAGGTGATCGTTCCCGCACCGATGTTCGCGCGTGCGCCAACCTCGGCGTCGCCGATGTACGACAAGTGATTGACCTTCGCCCCGACGCCGATGGTCGCCTTCTTGATCTCGACGAAATTTCCGACCTTGGCGCTCTCGGCCAGCACCGCGCCCGGCCGCAGCCGCGCATAGGGGCCGACATCAGCGTGCACGCCTACCGTCGCGCCCTCCAGATGGCTGAACGCGCGGATCGTCGCACCATCGGCGACCGATACGCCAGGGCCGAACACCACGTTCGGCTCGATCATCACGTCGCGCCCGAGGCGCGTATCATGCGCGAACCACACCGTTTCCGGTGCGATCAACGTCGCGCCATCCGCCATCGCCTGCGCACGCCGCGCCTGCTGCCACATCGCCTCGACCGCCGCGAGTTCGCCACGGCTGTTGACGCCCGTCACCTCCTCGGCGCTCGCCTCCACGACCACCGCCGCACCCGACAGCTCGACCACATCGGTCAGATAATATTCGCCCGCCGCATTGTCGTTGCCGAGCCGCGCGAGCAGATCGAACAGCAACTCACCCCGGGCCGCCATCAAGCCGGAATTGCACAGCTTTACCGCACGTTCGGCGGCGTCGGCATCCTTATACTCGACGATCTTCTCCAGCCGGTCGCCGCCCTCAGCGACGATCAGCCGGCCGTAAGCGCCCGCATCGGCAGGCCGGAAGCCCAGCACCACCACCGCGGGGGCATCATCGGAATCGAGCCGCTCGATCATCGCGCGCATCGTCTCCGGGCGCACCAACGGCACGTCGCCATAGAGGATCAGCACGTCGCCCGTGAAGCCTGCCAGCGCCTCGCGCGCCTGCATCACCGCATGGCCGGTGCCGAGCTGCTCGGCCTGCACCGCGATCTTCGCCCCCAGCGGCGTCACCGCCGCGTCAACCTGCTCGCGCCCGGCCCCCGTCACCACCACCGTCCGGTCGGGCGACAGCGTCGCAGCGGAGGCGAGCAGATGCAGCAACATCGGTCGCCCGGCGATCGGGTGCAGCACCTTGTGCAGATCGGACTTCATGCGGGTGCCCCTGCCCGCGGCGAGGACGACGACGGCGATGTTACGGCTCGACATGGCGCCTGCCCTGCCACCCTTTGCTTGCCAATTCCAGTATCGCACGGCAACGCCCGCAACTGATGACTGACTTCCCCTTCCACATCGTCGGGTTCGATCTCGACGGCACCTTGCTCGACACGTCGGGCGATCTCGCCGCGGCACTCAACCACGCGCTCGCCAGTGCCGACCGCCCGACCCTGTCGGTCGAACAGGTCAAGCCGATGATCGGCGGTGGTGCCCGCCACATGCTCGCGCAGGGCATGGCGGCCACCGGCGGCTGCACCGACGCCGAACTCGACGTGCTGCAACGCCGGCTGCTCGACTATTATCAGGCGAACATCGCGGTCCTCACCCGCCCCTTCCCGCATGCCCTCGACACGCTCGACCAACTCGCCGCGCGGGGCGTGACGCTGGCGATCGTCACCAACAAGCTCGAGACGCTCGCCCGTCAGATCCTCGACGATCTCGGGCTCATCGAACGCTTCGCCACGATCATCGGCGGCGATACGATGGGCCCCGGCAACGGCAAGCCTTCGCGCGTGCCGATCGACGCGATGGTCGAGCGCTGCGGCGGCGGACGCGCCGTGTTCGTCGGTGACTCGATCTACGACATCACCGCCGCGCACGCCGCAGGACTGCCCGCGATCGCCTGCTCGTACGGGTTCCTGATGCAGCCGGTCGAGGAGCTGGGCGCCGAGTTGGTGATCGACAGCTTCGCGGACCTGATCCCCGCGCTGGAGCGACTGGCATGACCGAGACGCGCGTCCCGTGGCTCGTCGCCCTGATCGTGGCGACCGTCTTTGCCGTTAGCATGGCGTTGACGCCGCATCCGGTGCCGATCGCCGAGGTGGGCGACAAATGGCAGCATATGGCGGCGTTCGGCACGCTCACCCTGCTGTCGGTATTCGCCTTTCCGACCAGCTCGCTGCTGCGGATCGGCGAGCGGTTGTCGTTCCTTGGTGCGATGATCGAGGTGTTGCAGTCGATCCCCGCGCTGCACCGCGATTGCGACATCATGGACTGGGTGGCGGACACGACGATCATCGTCGGGGTGCTGATCGTCGTACGGATCGGGCGCGGGATGCAGGACCGCTGAAACGGTCTGCCTTTCGTCACACGGCTGCGCTATCGCGGTGCGTGTGATCGACGAACTTCCCTTGCGCGCCTGGCTGGCGGTGGCGATTGCCGCCGCGACGGCCGCAGTGGTCTTCCTGTTGTCGCGCGATGGCCAGGTCGCGCTGGCGGCGCTGGCCGGAGGGGCCGCGCTAGTCGTCATCATCGCCACCATCCCGGAAGAGCAGGCCGCCGAGGCCGACGAAGCGCCCGCCAGCCAGCATGACCTGCCCGCCGCCGCAATCGTCGAGGCGGTCTCGGAGCCGGTGCTGGTGTTGCGCGGCGGGCGTGTCGCGCTCGCCAATGTCGCGGCCCGGACCCTCCTGGGCGCGCATATCGTCGGCGAGGATGCCCGCGTCGCGATCCGCCACCCCGGCGCCGCCGCGCATCTGGTGGAGGACGTGACCCAGCCGGTCGACCTTGTCGGTATCGGCACGCTGGATCAACGTTGGGAGATGCGCGCCGCGGCGATCGGACAGGACGCCCGGCTGGTGCAACTGGTCGACCGCACCGGGCAGCACGCCGCCGAGAAGATGCGCGTCGATTTCGTCGCAAACGCCAGCCACGAACTGCGCACACCGCTCGCCTCGATCCTGGGCTATGTCGAGACGCTGGCCGACGAGGCGGGTGACGATCCGGAGCTGCGCAAGCGCTTCCTCGCGATCGTCTTCGACGAGGCCCGCCGCATGGAGCGGCTGGTCGAAGACCTGATGAGTCTCTCCCGAGATCGAGGCGGAGAAGTTTCGCGAGCTGCGTGCTGCAGTCGACCTCGCCGATCTAACGCAGGAGGCGTGTGACGCGCTCATCACCACGCATGGCGATCGCGGCGAGGACATTCATCTCGACATCGCCGAGGATCTGCCGCCCGTCACCGGCGATCCGATCCAGTTGTCGCAGCTGATCCACAATCTGATCGGCAACGCGATGAAGTACGGGCGCGCCGGCACCCCGGTCGAGGTGTCGTTGTGGACGCAGGCGCAGAACGTCTGCCTGCGCGTCGCAGATCATGGCGACGGGATTCCACCCGAGCATCTTCCGCGGCTTACCGAGCGCTTCTACCGCGTCGACCCCGGTCGCAGCCGTTCGATCGGCGGCACCGGGCTGGGCTTGGCGATCGTCAAGCATATCGTCGAGCGCCATCGCGGCCGGCTCGACATCGCAAGCACGGTCGGCGTCGGTACACGCGTCACGGTCACGCTGCCCGCCCCGGCACCGAAGCCGCTGTCATGAAGGCGTAACCTCTATGTCACACGGCGCGCTGCACGAGGGCTGCCGTGTCGGCGAACGCCCGTGTGGGGGATTCATGTCGCGCTTCGTCCAGGCGCTTGCAGCCATGCTGCCGCTCGCCGTGGCGTGCGGGCTGGCAGCGTGCGTCGATCAGGCGGCGGGCGGCGGCGCTGGCGCGCGGGACCAGATTCGCGCGGTTGGTTCTTCCACCGTCTACCCCTTCACGACGATCGTAGCGGAGCGCTTTCTCGCCACGGTACCACAGGCCCGCCCACCGGTGATCGAATCGACCGGCACCGGCGCGGGTATCCGCTTGTTCTGCGCCGGGATCGGCGCCGCACACCCCGATCTTGTCGATGCGTCGCGCCGCCTGCGTCGCAGCGAATATGCGGAATGCGCGCGCCATGGCGTTGACCAGATCCTGGAGGTGCAGATCGGCATCGACGGCATCGCCTTCGCCGAGGCACTGCAGGGACCCGGTATGACGCTGACCCCGGCCGACATCTATCGCGCGCTCGCCGCCACGCCGCTCGGCCGGCGCAATCGCGCGCGGCTGTGGCGCGACGTGAACCCGGCGCTGCCCGCGATCCCGATCCAGGTGTATGGCCCGCCGGCTACCAGCGGCACTCGCGATGCACTTGCGGAGCTGATCCTCGCCAAGGGCTGCGAGGCGGTCGAGCCGGACACGGTCGGATTGCACGACCGTGATCCGAACGCCTTTGCGACCCGCTGCCAGCGGCTTCGCGAGGACGGCGCCTATGTCGATGCCGGTGAGAACGACAATCTGATCGTCCAGAAGCTGCGCTCCAACCCCAATGCGCTCGGCATCTTCGGCTACGGCTATCTCGAACAGAATGCCGGCGTCGTTCGCGGCGTGCCGTTGAACGGCGTCGCTCCCACCTATGCGACGATCGCCAGCGGCGCCTATCCGGGCGCGCGCCCGTTGTTCATCTACGTCAAGAAGGCGCACCTGCGCGCCATCCCCGGGCTGCGCGCGTTCCTGCGCCAATATGCGACATTGTGGGGCGCGAACGGGCCGCTCGTGAAGCGCGGGCTGATCGCCACACCCTTGCCAGTCCAGCGCCGTGCCGCAGCGATCATCGCCAGCGAAACCGCGCTCGACCCGCGCGAGCTGCACTGATGTCGGCGCTCGCGCTCCTGTTCCTGATCGCGGCGCTCGGACTGATCGGCTGGGTCGTGGCCCGCGCGCGCGCCGTCCGCTTCCGCAGCACGACCACCCGCCGGTTCAGCTCGCTGCCCCAGCATCACGGCTGGTATGTCGCGATGTGGACCTTGCTGCCCGCGCTGGTGTTCCTCGCGGTCTGGCACTCGGTCGCCCCCGCCTTGGTCACCGACGCGGTCATCGCCACCCCGGCTGCCGCCACGCTGCCAGCACCGGGGCTGGACCGCGCCGCCATCCTGTCGGAGGCGCGCAACCTCGCCAATGGGGACCCGTGGGGCGCGTTCCACCCGCTGTCGGAACGACTAGCCCCCGCCTATGCGGCCGCGCAGTCGCGCTATGACCTGATCGCCACCACGATCGCGCTGCTGCTCGCCTTTTCGGGTGGTGCGGTCGCCTTTCTGCGCGTCCGTCCCGGTTTTTCGGCGCGCTCGCAGGTGGAGCGCGTCGTCATGGGGCTGTTGCTCGTCGCCTCGCTAATCGCGATCCTCACCACAATCGGCATCGTCGCCTCGCTGCTGGTCGAGAGCGCGCGCTTCTTCCGCATTGTTCCGATTACCGACTTCCTGTTCGGCACGCACTGGAGCCCGCAGGTGATCGACGCGCGCGATCCCGGCGCGGCGCTGGGCGCGGTGCCGTTGTTCTGGGGCACGTTCTTCATCGGCGCGGTGATCGCGATGGCGGTCGCGGTCCCGCTCGGGTTGATGAGCGCCATCTACTTGACGCAATATGCACGCCAGACGACCCGGCGCTGGATGAAGCCGATGCTGGAGATCCTCGCGGGCGTGCCAACCGTCGTCTACGGTTACTTCGCCGCGCTGACCGTCGCACCGGCGGTGCGCGACCTCGGCGTCGCACTCGGCGTCCGCTGGGCCTCGTCGGAAAGCGCGCTGGCCGCCGGCGTGGTGATGGGTGTGATGATCATTCCCTTCGTGTCGTCGATGGCCGACGACTCGCTCTCCGCCGTCCCCGCCTCGATGCGCGATGGCAGCCTGGCGATGGGGGCGACCAGTTCGGAGACGATCCGCCGCGTGCTCGTCCCCGCCGCGTTGCCTGGCGTCGTCGGCGGCGTCTTGCTCGCAGTCAGCCGCGCGATTGGCGAGACGATGATCGTCGTCATGGCCGCGTCGGGCGTCGCCTCGCTGACCCTGAACCCCTTTGCGAGCACGACGACCGTCACCAAGCAGATCGTCGACCTGCTCACCGGCGAGGCCGAGTTCGATTCGGCCAAGACGCTCGCCGCCTTTGCGCTCGGATTGACGCTGTTCGTCATCACCTTGCTGCTCAACGTCGTCGCCTTGATCGTCGTGCGCCGTTACCGCGAAGCCTATGAATAAGCGCGCCGCCACCCCCGCGCGCCAGCCGACCGACTGGCAGACGCCCGCGATGCAGCGCCGCGTCCGGCGTCGCTATGCGGCGGAGCGGCGCTTCCGCGCGATGGGCGTAGCGGCGGTGTTCGTCTCGGCGGCATTCCTCGTCTATCTGCTCGCCACGATGATCGCGCAGGGGGCGAGCGGCTTCACCGAAACCCGCCTCGCGCTGCCGCTCGACCTGCGCGCGCATGTCGTGGTCAGCCCGTCGCAACTCGGCGGTCCTGCCGCCGACTTCGCGCTGGCGGGCGCCGGGCTGGAGAATGCCGTCGATGCCGCTGCCGACCGCGCCTTTCCAGCCCAGGGTGGCGCGGCGTTACTATCGGATGGCGCATGGCTGCGCATCCGCGATGCGATCAAGCACGACCCGCAAGTGCTGGCTAGGCCGACGACGCTCGATGTGCCGGTCGCGACCGACATCGACATGGCATACAAAGGCGTCGGCACGCCCGAAAGCGAAGCAGCGGTCGCGGCGCTCGGCCCACATCTCTCGCGCGGCCTCAACGTCAGCTTCTTCACCGGCGCCGACGCGACTGATCCGACCCGTGCCGGCATCTGGGGTGCGCTCAAGGGCTCGCTGCTGACGATGGTCGTGACGCTCGCGCTCGCCTTCCCGATCGGCGTTCTCTCGGCGCTGTACCTCGAGGAATATGCGCCGCGGAACCGCTGGACCGACCTGATCGAAGTCTCGATCAACAATCTCGCCGCCGTGCCCTCGATCATCTTCGGACTGCTCGGGCTCGCGGTGTTCCTCGGCACGTTCCACATGCCGCGTTCGGGCGCGATCGTCGGGGGGCTGACACTCGCTTTGATGACGATGCCGGTGATCGTCATCGCCGGGCGGAACGCGATCACCGCCGTGCCGCCGTCGATCCGCGACGCCGCGCGCGCGCTCGGCGCCTCGCCGATCCAGGTCGTCTTCCACCATGTATTGCCGCTGGCGCTGCCCGGTATCCTGACCGGCACGATCATCGGCATGGCGCGTGCGCTGGGCGAAACTGCGCCGCTGCTGATGATCGGGATGCGCGCCTTCATCGCCGCTCCGCCGAGCCGGCTGACCGACCCAACCACCGTGCTGCCGGTGCAGATCTTCCTCTGGTCCGACGACGTCCAGACCGGATTCGTCGAGAAGACCTCGGCGGCGATCATCGTCCTTCTGGTGGTGTTGCTCACGATGAACGGACTCGCCATCTACCTTCGCAATCGTTTTGAGACCCGCTGGAAATGACCAACGCCGCGCCGAAAATGACCGCCACCGGCGTCAACGTCTTCTACGGACGCAAGCAGGCGATCCGCGACGTGTCGATCGACGTCCGCCGCGAGGATGTCACCGCGTTCATCGGCCCGTCGGGCTGCGGCAAGTCGACCTTCCTGCGCACGCTCAACCGAATGAACGACACGATCCCCGGCGCGCGGGTCGAGGGTGACATCCGCCTCGATGGCGAGGATATCTACGCCAAGGCCATGGACGTGGTGCAGTTGCGCGCGCGTGTCGGCATGGTCTTTCAGAAGCCGAACCCCTTCCCCAAGTCGATCTTCGAGAATGTCGCATACGGCCCGCGCATCCATGGGCTCGCCCGATCGAAGGCCGATCTCGCGCAGATCGTCGAGCGTTCGCTGACGCGCGCCGGTTTGTGGGCCGAGGTCAAGGATCGCCTGTCCGAAAGCGGGACCGCGCTGTCGGGCGGCCAGCAACAACGGCTGTGCATCGCGCGCGCGATCGCGGTCGATCCGGAAGTGATCCTGATGGACGAGCCATGCTCGGCACTCGACCCGATCGCCACCGCCAAGATCGAGGAGTTGATCCACGAATTGCGCGGCCGCTATGCGATCGTGATCGTCACCCACAACATGCAGCAGGCGGCGCGCGTCAGCCAGCGGACCGCCTTTTTCCATCTCGGCCAACTGGTCGAATATGGCGACACGTCGGACATCTTCACGAACCCGCGTCAGGATCGGACGAAGGACTATATTACAGGCCGGTACGGCTGAGGATTGCAGGCATGGGGAACACGCAGGAACATACCGTCAAGGCGTTCGACCAGGACATTGGCCAGCTTCGCGGGTTGATCTCGCAGATGGGCGGACTGGCCGAAAGCGCCATCGCCGACGCGATGATCGCGTTGCAGCGCGGCGACGCCTCGCTTGCCGAGCGGATCGCCGCCGACGACAAGCGGATCGACGCGATGGAGGCCGAGGTCGAGCGGACCGCCGTCCGCATCATCGCGTTGCGCGCGCCGATGGCCGACGACCTGCGCGAGGTCGTCGCCGCGCTCAAGATCGCCAGCGTGATCGAGCGGATTGGCGATTACGCCAAGAACATCGCGCGCCGTGTTCCGCGGATCGAGAGCGAGCATCGTATCGAGCCGGTGTCGATCCTGCCCGCGATGGGCCGGATGGCCGCCGCGATGGTCCACGACGTCCTCAACGCCTTCGCCGCGCGCGATCCCGAGGCGGCGCTGGCGGTGTGCCAGAGCGATAATGCGCTCGACGATTTCTACGACAGCATCTTCCGCACACTGGTCACCTTCATGGTCGAAAACCCGAAGACGATCAGCGAGTGCGCGCAATTGCTGTTCGTCGCCAAGAATCTCGAACGGATCGGCGATCACGCCACCAACGTCGCCGAGATGGTCTATTTCGCCGCAACCGGGGTGCGGCTCGTGGAACGCGAAGAGGAGTCGATTGATGGCCAAGGCCCGCATGTTGCTGGTGGAGGACGATGCCAGCCTCGCCGAGCTGCTGGTGTGGCATTTCACCCGCGAGCATTTCGACGTCCAGCACACGATCGATGGCGAAGAGGCGTTGCTGCTCGCCAAGGAGACGCCGCCGGATATCGTCCTGCTCGACTGGATGGTCGAGGGCATTTCCGGGATCGAGGTATGCCGTCGCCTGCGCCGCGCTGCCGAGACGCAGAATGTGCCGATCATCATGCTCACCGCGCGCGGCGAGGAGGAAGATCGCGTGCGCGGGCTCGAAACCGGTGCCGACGATTATGTCACCAAGCCGTTTTCGCCGCGCGAATTGGTCGCACGCGTCGGTGCGGTGCTGCGCCGCGTGCGCCCCGCGCTCGCCGGCGAGCAACTCACCTATGCCGATCTCGAGATGGATACGGTCGGCCACAAGGTCCGGCGCGGCGGTGACGTCGTCGCGCTAGGGCCGACGGAATTCCGTCTTCTCAAGCACTTCCTCGAACATCCCGGCCATGTCTTCTCGCGCGAGCGTCTGCTCGACAGTGTCTGGGGCCACGACAGCGACATCGAGAGCCGTACCGTCGACGTCCACATCCGCCGGCTGCGCAAGGCGATCAATGAAGGCGGACGCCCCGACATCATTCGTACTGTGCGTTCGGCAGGTTACGCGCTCGACACCGGCCATTGAATCTTTCCGGTGTCGCAACAACGGACCTTTTTCTGTCGTGGGGCGTTGCCCGGACCGCGTGATAACAACGCGTTTCTGACCGAACGCACACGGCAGGAGAAAGATAAGATGAAGGCCATTCTTCTCGCGGCAGCCGCCGTCATCGCCATCCCCACGATGGCGGTTGCACAGGACACGCCGCAGACCACGACGACCGCGCCGGACACCGGTGCTGCGCCGGCGACGACCGCGGACCCGAGCATGCCCGCCGATCCGGCCGCCGCGCCGCAGACCGACACCACGATGCCCGCCCCGACGACTCAGGCCGATCCGGCTGCGCCGGCCCCCGAAGCCAATGCGCCGATGACCCCGCCGGCCGGTGACGCGATGACCCCGCAGTCGGGCGGCGCGATTGGCACGATGAGCGGTGGCGGCTACCAGCCGTCGCAGCCGGCCGTGTCGGGCACCCCGCAGCCGGGTGCGATCGTCCGCTACCAGGCCGCGCCATCGCCGTCGCAGGCGTATCCGGCACCTGCGCCCAAGGCGAGCTACCCGATCTGCAAGAAGGGCCAGTATGACGGCTGCATGCAGGCCAGCGACGCGCGCAAGTCGACGCGGCGCCGCCGCTAACCAAGGTAACTTCGGACGGGCATTGCGCACGTTCGAAGGATGAGTATGGAAGGCGCTTCATTCGTTCAGGAGGGAGCGCCTTTTCCATGTCGATCCGTTTCGACGATCGCGTCGCCATCGTCACCGGCGCGGGCGGCGGCCTTGGCCGGCATTATGCGCTCGAACTCGCGAAACGCGGTGCCCGCGTCGTCGTCAACGATCTGGGCGGCGATCGCAGAGGCACCGGCGCCTCCGACGCCGCACTGGCGGTCGTCGAGGAAATCCACGCTGCCGGTGGCACCGCGATGGCGAACGGCGCCAGCGTCGCCGACTATGAGCAGATGGTCGAAATGGTCGCGCACGCCACGGAGGTGTGGGGCGGCGTCCATATCCTCCTCAACAACGCCGGGGTGTTGCGCGACAAGTCGTTCGCCAAGATGGACCCGGCCGATTTCGCCTTCGTCGTCCAGGTCCACCTGCTCGGCAGCGCCAACGCCACCAAGGCGTGCTGGGAGACGTTCCGCGCGCAAAATTACGGCCGCGTTCTGATGACCTCCTCATCGTCCGGCCTGTTCGGCAATTTCGGGCAAGCGAATTATGCTGCGGCCAAGCTCGGCATCGCCGGGCTTGCGCGCACCTTGCATCTGGAAGGCGCGAAGCACGACATTCGCGTCAACACCATCGCCCCCACCGCCGGCACCCGCATGACGGAGGGGCTGTTCCCCGATGCCGCCTTCGCTGCCTTCGCGCCCGAAAAGGTCGCGCCGGCCGCGCTCTATCTGGTCAGCGAAGAAGCGCCCTCCGGCCACATCGTCGGCGCCGGAGCAGGCGTCGTACAAGCCAGCTATATCACGCTCACTCCCGGCGTAGCGCTGGAAGGCGAAGACCTTTCACCCGAAGGCGTGGCGCGTCACTGGGCCGAGATCCTCGACCGTTCCGACGAGATCGTTCCCGGCTCGGGCGCCGAACAGGCGATGCTGATCGCGCGAACCTTGCAACACCCCCAGTGAAGCCGTGCGCCAAGGCTCGGCACGCGGGCCTTGAACCGTCCTGAAGCTATTCCTCGACCAGCTTCATCAACCGCCGTTCGACCGGCGCGAGCACCGGGCCAAGCTCATGCCCGCGCCGCACCACTTGACCTGCCTCGCCGACCAGCGCCCACATGCCCTGCCGATTGCGCAGCGCCGGGCGCTTCTCGACGCGGAACTCGGGGCGCTCGGTGGCACGGCGAAAGGCCGAAAACACCGCAGCGTCGCGCCCAAGATCAAGCGCATAGTCCCGCCAATGCCCGGCGGCGACCATCCGGCCGTACAGGTCGAGGATCCGCATCAACTCGGCCCGGTCGAAGGCCACCTGTCGCGATTGACCGGCACCGGCCGGAAAGGGCGTCACGATCCCCATCAGGCGCGGTCACGCTCCTGTCCGCCTTCGGGCTGTTGTTCGGCGATCAGCGCATCGAGCCGCTTCTTCATCGCCTCCAGCTCGCAGCGCAGCGATTCCACGCGCTGCGTCGCGGGATCGAACATCTCGCGACATGGCGTGCCATAGGGGACGAAGCGCGACTCGGGCGCCGCCCCGCCCTCGACGACGGTCGGGCGCGCCGGAATGCCCACCATCACCGCCCCCTCGGGCACGTCGCGCGTGACGACAGCGTTCGCGCCGACCCGCGCACGCGGCCCGACCGTGATCGGCCCCAGCACCTGCGCGCCCGATCCGATGATCGCCCCATCGGCGATCGTCGGATGGCGCTTGCCCGCGACACCGTTATCGGGGCTGGTCCCGCCCAGCGTCACGCATTGATAGATGGTGACGTCGTCACCGATCTCCGCCGTCTCGCCGATCACCACAAAGCCGTGGTCGATGAAGAAATTGCGCCCGATCGTCGCCCCGGGATGGATGTCGATCGCGGTCAGCGCGCGGGAGAAATGGTTCACGATCCGCGCCGGCAGGTAGAAACCCGCGCGATACAGCCGATTGGCGACCCGATGCCACGCCAGCGCCCAAACGCCGGGATAGGTCAGAACCTCAAGCCGCGAGTGCGGCGCCGGGTCGCGCGCGCGGATCGAGATCCAGATAGTTGATCAGTCGCGACATCCGCGTTCCCTTTTGCCTTCGCCGCAAGATAGAGCGTCGTCGCGCCCGTTTCCATAAGCAGCGCTATCGAGCGAGAAACCGGATTTTCCTATCGTCATTATGGGATATGACCGATGACGGGCTGCACGGTCCTTCCTGATCGTGCTGGGGAGACCGAATGCAGGCGCTGACGCAACTCGATTTTGCCGCACTTTGGCCGTTCATCGCGGTCGGTTTCGGCGCTCAGCTCGTCGATGGCGCACTCGGCATGGCATTCGGAGTCATCTGCAACACGTTGCTCGTCGCGGTGATCGGGCTGCCCCCGGCGCGTGCGTCGGCGAACGTCCACATCGTCGAGACCTTCACCACCGCGATCTCGGGGATCAGCCACGCGATCACCGGCAACATCGACAAGGGGTTGTTCCTGCGGCTGCTCGTCCCGGGCGTGATCGGTGGCGTTGCCGGCGCCTATCTGCTGACCAATATCGACGGCGCGGTCGTGAAGCCGTTCGTGCTCGCCTATCTGGTCGCGATTGGCATCTATCTGCTCGTGCGCGGGCTGATGTTCCCGCCCAAGGTCAGCAAGCCGAAAGTGGTCGAGCCGCTCGGGCTGCTCGGCGGCTTCATGGACGCTGCCGGCGGCGGTGGCTGGGGGCCGATCGTCACCTCGAATCTGCTGGTGCAGGGCGTCGAACCGCGCAAGGTCGTCGGCACGGTCAGCGCGGTCGAGTTCTTCCTCACTGCGGTCGTCTCGGCGACCTTCATCTACCATCTGGGCATAAAGGACTTCGCGACTGCGACTGTCGGCTTGCTGATCGGCGGGGTGTTCGCCGCGCCGCTGGGCGCGTTCTTCGCCAAGCGCATTCCGATGAAGGTGATGCTGGTGATGGTCGGCACCGTGCTGACCATCACCAGCACCTACGGCTTCATCCGCGCCGTGCTGATGTAGGCATCCGCGTCATTCCCGCTTTCGGCAGGAATGACGATCATCGCCTCAGGCGATCGCGTGCACCGTAGCGACCGCCTTCATTACCGAAGCGATGCGCGCCGCGGTCTGAATGACCTCGGCGGTGACGCCAGCCTTCTTGAGCACCTGCTCATGGCTGTCGATGCACATGCCGCACCCGTTCATCGCGCTGACCGCGAGGCTGAACAGCTCGAAATCGACCTTGTCGATCCCCGGCGCGCCGATCACGTTCATGCGCAGCTTGGCCGGCATCCGGCTGTATTCCTCGTTGCTGGCGAGGTGCGTGAAGCGATAATAGACGTTGTTCATCGCCATCACCGCAGCCGCCGCGCGCGCCGCGGTCGCCGCCTCAGGCGAAAGCTTGCCCGCGACTTCCGCCTCGGTCGCCTCGACCAGCGGCTTGTAGCCGGAGCCATGCGCGCAGGCGAGCAGCGTACCGTACTTGCGTTGGTCGTTGAGGACCGTCTCGTTCAACAGCGAACCGACGTTGAGGCGAATGTCCTTGGCGAAGTCGGGCAACGCGCCCGCGAATTCCTTGAGTGCCATGTTTCTCTTTCGACATAAAAAAGCCCTCTCCCCCATGGGGAGAGGGTTGGGTGAGGGGCAGGTGTCTCGCAGAGAGGCAGATCTCGGTTAGACCCCGGCCCCTCACCCCGGCCCTCTCCCCGACGGGGAGAGGGAGAAGCATCAATCAGGCCGCGACCTGCAGGACGTCGTCGCCCTTGTTCCAGTTGCACGGGCACAGCTCGTCCGTCTGCAACGCGTCGAGCACGCGCAGCGTCTCGGCCGGGTTGCGCCCGACGTTCAGGCCGTTGACCTGCACCGCCTGGATGATGTTGTCCGGATCGACGATGAACGTCGCGCGGAACGCGACATGCTCGTTCTTGTCGACGATGCCGAGCGCGTCGGCCAGCTTGCGACCGTTATCCGCCAGCCACGGGAAGTCGGACGCCGCCAGATCCGGGTCCGACTTGCGCCATGCCAGGTGAACGTGCGCGGTGTCGGTCGACGCACCGATCAGCACCGCGTCGCGGTCTTCGAAATCGCCCTTGATCTGGCTGTAGCCGACGATCTCGGTCGGGCAGACGAAGGTGAAGTCCTTCGGCCAGTAGAACAGCACCTTCCACTTGCCCGGATAGGCGGTGGTCAGGTCGAGCGTCTCGCCGTTCGGGAGCGCGCTGGTGCCCTGCTGGACGGGGACGGTGATGGCGGGGAAGGTGTCGCCGATGGTCAGCATGTCTGGCTCCTGTAAATAGAATGCGGAGTTCCAGTCATCCTCTCTGCCGGGGCCGCGTCGCTGCGCCGCCTCTCGTTGCGATGGCGATATAGGGGGCTTCGCGTGATCGAACAAATCGTCTATTCCACGGGCAGTGATCGCTGGAGACGATGAATGGCCGCCACCTACCTCCCGACGCTCAAGCAATTGCAATATCTCGTGGCGCTCAAGGATCATGGTCATTTCGGCCGCGCGGCGGAGGCATGTTTCGTGACCCAGTCGACGCTCTCGGCGGGGCTGCGCGAGCTGGAAACGCTGATCGGCGTGACATTGGTCGAGCGCACGCGCCGCGTCGTACGCTTCACCCCGCTCGGCGAACAGATCGCCGCCAAGGCGCGAGTCGTGTTGCGCGAGGCGGAGGAACTGGGTGACCTCGCCCGCGCCGCCGGCCGTCCCTTGTCGGGCGAGATGCGACTGAGCGTCATTCCGACGATCGCACCCTTCCTGCTCCCGCGCATCCTGCCGCGGCTGCGGCGCGACTATCCCGACCTGAAGCTCTACCTGCGCGAGGAGCCGAGCGGCCCGGCCTGCGAAGCGCTCCACAACGGCCGCACCGATTGCGTGCTGCTCGCGCTGCCCTATTCCTGCGGTGAGGTGACGGTGCTCAAGCTGTTCGACGACCGCCTGTTCCTCGCCTTTCCCGAGGGCGAGATGCCCGCCAGCCTCGCCGCGGTCCGCCCGGAAGAAATCGACGAGACGCGGCTGCTGCTGCTCGAGGACGGCCATTGCCTCAAGGAACATGCGCTGGCGGCGTGCAACCGCGCCGAATTGCGTGCCGAGGCGACGATGCTCGGCACGTCACTTCACACGATGGTGCAGATGGTCGACAACGGGCTGGGCGTCACCATGCTGCCCAAGATCGCGCTCGACGCCGGCATACTCGACCATACCAAGGTCGTCGCGCGTCCGCTGGACGCTGCCGCGCCGGTCCGCACGCTGGCGTTGGTCTGGCGCCGCGCCTCGCCGCGCGAACGCGATTTTCACCTGCTCGGCGAGGTGCTGAAGGCCGCCGCCTGAGTGGACCATCGTCGCGATTGACGCGCAGTCGCAATCGGCGCAGCTTCATTTCCTGGAGCTCGTCGTTCGTCGGGCAACGTGTCCGTCGCGGCGCCTCCGGTCGGGAGGTTGGTCGCATGGCTTATGCAAATCGCATCGACAATTCACGGCGTTTCACCACGATCGCGGGCGTCGCCGCGATCCACGGACTGATCGGCTATGTCTTCATCAGCGGCATGGCCACCAGCTTCGTCCATTCGATCTCCAAGCCGTTCATCACCACCAACATCCCGATCGAAACCCCGCCGCCGCCCGACGTCACCCCGCCCAAGCTGGAAAAAGTGACACCGCGACAGAGCAGCGTCGCGCCACCGCGCGTCACCGTCACGCCGATCGTCCCGACGCAGCAGAGCACCGACACCTTCGTGCTCGTCGACACGCCTACGCTTCCGCCGCTCGCATCCGGCAACGACGGCGTGACCGTCGACCAGCCCGCAACGATTGCGGCCGTCAGCAAGGCGAGCGGCGTGCTCGCACGCGGCAACCGCAACGATTGGATCACGACGGACGACTATCCACCATCGGCGATCCGCGCCGAGGAGGAAGGCGTGGTCGGCATCGCGCTGCGGATCAACGCGGAGGGGCGGATCGATCCGTGCAGCGTCACCGCGTCGAGCGGCCATGCCTCGCTCGATCAGGCGACGTGCCGCCTCTACCAGCGCCGCGCGCGCTTCACCCCGGCGCACGACGATGCCGGGGCACCGGTCACGGCGACCTTCACCGACCGCATTCGCTGGCAATTGCCGCGGTAATTACGACCAGCGCGCCGCCGCGTTATCGTCGGCGGCGCGCGCCTCTACCCAGCGAGACGCGCCGTCGACCGTCTCGCGCTTCCAGAATGGCGCATCGGTCTTGAGCCGGTCGATCAGGAAGGCACAAGCGTCGAGCGCGGCGGCGCGGTGGGCCGAACAGGTGCCGACGAACACGATCCGCTCGCCCGGCGCCATCGGCCCGACACGGTGGACGATCGTCGCCGCGGTCAACGACCAGCGCGCGCTCGCCTCTTCGGCGAGCCGCGTCAGCGCCGCCTCGGTCGCGCCCGGATAATGCTCCAGCTCCAGCGTCGCGACACCATCGTCGGCGCGCACCAGCCCGGTGAAGGTCGCGACCGCCCCGCCCCGCTCCACGCGCTCGAATTCGGCCGCGACATCGATCGGTTCGCGCGAGACGAGCACGCGGATCATCCGCCCGTCACCGGCGGAAAGATCGCGACCTCGCGCGCGCCTGCGATCGGCGTGTCGAGCGAGACGAACGCCTGATCGACCGCTGCGCGCAGCCGCGCCGGATCGGCGAAAGCGGCGGTGTGGCCGGGGCTGCGCGGCGCGAGCCAAGCGACGAGATCGGCGACGGTCGCGACCTCGGCGGGCGCGGTCACGTCTTCCTCGGCCAGTCCGATCCGCTCACGCACCCAGGCGAAATAGAGTAGTTTCATACGCGTTCCTGACCCGCCGCCGTTCGTGCTGAGGAGGCATTGAGCGAAGTCGACAAGCTTAGCCTCCGCTCAGGACGAACGGCGGAGAAGCCGGCTCCCTCAATCCATATGCTTCAAACCGACCCGTAGATAATCCCATCCGGTGACGATCGTCAGCGCCGCCGCGCCCCACAGGCTGGCGAGGCTCGCCACCTTGATCCACGCCTCGCCCGGCAACGCGCCGGACAGGATCAGACCGCCCAGCGAGACGAGCTGCAGCGTCGTCTTCCACTTCGCCAGCCGTGAGACCGGCAGCGACACCTGCAACCCGGCGAGGAATTCGCGCAACCCGCTTACCGCGATCTCGCGCAACAAGATCACCAGCGCGGCAATGATATGCACGCCGGTGATGGCAGCGACATCGTCGTGCCGCGTTCCGACGAGCATCAGGATCACGGCCGCAACCATGATCTTGTCGGCGATCGGATCGAGGAACACGCCCAGTTTCGACACCGTGCCCTGCGCCCGCGCCAGGTAGCCGTCGAAATAGTCGGTGATCCCCATCAGGCAATAAAGGCCGAAGGCGATCCCGAACCCGAACCGCCAGCTTGGCCACCAAAGGAACGCCACCAGCAGCGGCACGGCGACGATCCGCGACAGCGTCAGGATGTTAGGCAGGGACAGCATCGGTGCGACGTGGACCCGCGGGGCGGACAGCGCAAGCGCCTGTCGACCGAAAAACGCCGTTGGATCGCAGCGGGCCAGCGGCTATGGCTCGGCGAATTGCCAACAATCCGGGGGCCGGGTCCCGCGTCATGATCAATGCCCTCGGGCTTCTCAAGCGGCGGCGTTTCCTGCCGCTGTTCACCACGCAATTTCTCGGTGCCTTCAACGACAATCTGTTCAAGACCTCGATGGTGCTGTTCGCCACCTATGAGATCTTCGCCGACGAAACGCAGGAGAGCTTCTTCAACGCGCTGACCGCGGCGCTGTTCATCCTGCCGTTCTTCGTGCTGTCCGCGCTGTCGGGCCAGCTTGCCGACTCGAGCGACAAGGCGCGGATCATTCGCATCGTGAAGACGGTCGAGATCGCGATCATGGGCGTCGGCGGCGCGGGGCTGATGCTCGCGCGCACGGGGGCGGTGACGCTGCCGCTCGTGCTGATGCTCGCCGCGGTGACCGGGCTCGGGGTGCATTCGACGTTCTTCGGTCCGATCAAATACGCGATCCTGCCGCAGCATCTCGACGAGGACGACGTGCTCGGCGGCACCGGGCTGGTCGAGGCGGGAACGTATCTGTCGATCCTGCTCGGCACGATCCTCGCCGGCTTCGTCTATAAATCGCCCTTGCTCGTCACCGTGCTGACACTTGCGGTCGCGCTGCTCGGCTGGCTGACCGCGCGTGCGGTGCCGCCTGCGCCGCGGCTCGGACCGAAGCTGGTGCTCGACTATAATCCGATCCGCGCCTCGTGGCGGCTGATTGCCGAGACGATGCACATCCCGCGGCTATTCCTGGCGATCTGCGCGATCAGCTTCTTCTGGACGATCGGCTCGGTACTCATCATCGTCTTCCCGCCGCTGGTGAAGAACGTCCTGACCGCCGATGCCAGCGTCGCCAGCCTCGTGCTCGCGGTGTTCTCGATCGGCGTCGCGATCGGCTCGGTGGTCATCAACCTGATGTTGCGGGGGCAGATTTCGGCGCGCTTCTCGCCCGGATCGGTGATCGCGATGGGGCTGGCGGTGCTTGCCTTCTGGTGGGTCGTAGGGCTGTGGACGCCGGCGCCCGTTGGGCACCTGTTCGACATGGCCAGCTTCATCCGGCAACCGCACGCGGTGCTGGTGCTGCTCGCCCTGCTCGGCGTCGCGATCTTCGGCGGGATGTTCGTGGTGCCGCTCTATGCGTTCCTGACCACCACCGTGACCAAGGACCATACCGCACGCACGGTGGCGGCGAACAATGTCGTCAATGCCGGCGCGATGACCTTCGGGTCGATCGCCGTCGCGGGGATCACCGCCTTGGGCGTCACCCCGTCGGAGCTGTTGCTGGTGGTCGTCGGGATGTGCGTGATCTCGGCGCTGATCGCGCAGCGGCTGCACCGCGCCTGCGACTGACCGCCTAAAAGAACAACGTCGAGAAGGTGATGAAGAAGGCGCCGAAGCTGAGCAGGAACAAACGCACGTCCTGATCGCCCGCCTTCGCCGCCTGCGGTGCAGGCGGTGGCGGCAGGGTGCGGCGGAAAGGATGTCGTGCACCCTCGTTCGTCAGGACCAGTCGGCGTTGCATAGCCATCTCTTAACGCTTCGTTTACGAATTCGGCCACCATTCCCTGTCGCGTCCCCTGTGTCGCGACGGGACAACCGGGGAACGACGCGATGCCGCTCTACGCCTTCAAGGGACAACGCCCGACCCGAGCCGCCTCTGCGTGGGTCGCGCCCAGCGCCGACGTGATCGGCGATGTCGTGCTCGGTGAGGACGTCGGCGTGTGGTTCGGCGCGGTGATCCGCGGCGACAACACCACGATTGCCGTGGGCGCGCGCAGCAACGTGCAGGAAGGCTCCATGCTCCACTCCGACCCCGGCGTGCCGCTGACGATCGGCACCGAATGCACGATCGGCCATCATGCGGTGCTCCACGGCTGCACGATCGGCGACCGCACGCTAATCGGCATGGGCGCGATCGTCCTGAACCGCGCGGTGATCGGCGCGGACAGCATCGTCGGCGCCGGCGCGCTGGTCACCGAAGGCAAGGTCTTTCCGCCGCGCTCGCTGATCGTCGGCAGCCCGGCGCGCGTGGTGCGGGAGCTGGACGATGCGGCCGTCGCAGCGCTCCGGATATCGGCAGCGCATTACGTGGAGAACGCGCGCGCGGCGGCAGCGGGGCTTGAACGCGTGGACGAGCCCACCCAGCGGAAATGACGAACGGGCAAAAACCCGCGCGCAGGTGACGTGGCGTCAATCTTGCCACACCCCCGCCCGCCCCACATAACCCACTGCCATGTCGATCCACCCGTTGCTCTCGCACCTGCGCCTACCCGTGATCGGGTCGCCGCTGTTCATCATCTCCAACCCGGATCTGGTGATCGCGCAGTGCAAGGCGGGGATCGTCGGATCGTTTCCCGCGCTCAACGCGCGTCCGGCCGCGATGCTCGATGAATGGCTCCACCGTATCACCGAGGAACTGGCGACGCACGACCGCGCCAACCCCGATGCGCCCGCCGCGCCGTTTGCGGTCAATCAGATCGTCCATAAATCGAACGACCGGCTGGAGGCCGATCTCGCGGTCTGCGCCAAATGGAAGGTGCCGATCACGATCACCTCGCTCGGCGCGCGCGAGGAACTCAACCAGGCGGTGCACGCATGGGGCGGGATCACGCTCCACGACGTCATCGACGATCGCTTCGCACGAAAGGCGATCGAGAAGGGCGCCGACGGACTGATCCCGGTTGCGGCCGGGGCCGGCGGCCATGCCGGTCGGCTCTCGCCATTCGCCTTGGTACAGGAAATCCGCAGCTGGTTCGACGGCCCGCTCGCTTTGTCGGGCGCGATCGCCAGCGGTGATGCGGTGCTCGCCGCGCAGGCGATGGGCGCGGACTTCGCCTATATCGGCTCGGCATTCATCGCGACGCACGAGGCGAATGCCGACGAGCGCTACAAGCAGGCGATCGTCGACGGGCGCGCCGCCGACATCGTCTACTCGGACCTGTTCACCGGCGTGCACGGCAATTACCTGCGCGCCTCGATCGTCGCTGCCGGGCTCGATCCCGACAACCTTCCGCAGGGCGACCTGAAGACGATGAGCTTCGCGTCTGCCGGTGCTGCCAAGGCGTGGCGCGACATCTGGGGCTCGGGCCAGGGGATCGGCGCAATCGACACGATCGTCTCCGCCGCCGAGCGGATCGAACGACTGGCCGCCGAATATCGCGCCGCGCGCGAACGGTTGCTGAGGTAGAGTTTGATCCAGCTAGCTTGGAACATCTCGTTCTATACCCCGCCCGTCGGCGGGGGACGTTTCCAGCTCAAATCTATCACACCCTAGATCAAGATGACGTGGAGACGACCCACGTTCGTCATTGCGAGCGTAGCGAAGCAATCCAGGGCCGGACCCAGACGCCCTGGATTGCTTCGCTACGCTCGCAATGACGGCTTCCGAATCGACGCTATGTCATCGCAGTTTAGTTCAGCGAGCCGCTACCATCGTCGCGACGGAGCTGATCCAACGTGACGGGAAAAACTCCTAGAACGCCGTCGCCAACCGATCGAGCATCGAGCGCGCCGGGCTGACCACCGCCACCTCCCCCGTCAGCGCGGTATCCAGCAGCGCCACCCGTCGATGCAAATCGACGCTGCTCCAGATCAGCCCGCGCGCCTGCGTCGGAAAGCGCGCCAACAGCTCCACATCGGTGGCCGGCGCCACACCGAGCCGCCGCGCCGGATCGAGCGCCCAGGTTTCCGGCAGCTCGCCGGCAGCGATCGCGCGCTGCGTCAGCAACCATGAGATGACGTGCATCAACCGCGTCGTCACCTTGAGCGATTCACAGCTGAACGCCACGCGCTCCATCGGGGGCAACGCCTCGCGCTCCGCACGTCCGCCCTCGTCGAAATAATGGCGCGCTTCGTCCGCCAGCACCATGGCCTCTGTATAGAAGGAGTCGACCAGGCGGCGTTGCAGGCGGGGATCATGCGCGTATTCTGCCATGATATTTCAATGCCATGGCGGCAGGTAGCCCGCCAAGCGCGTTTATCGCGCCGCGGACGCGAAACCGTCCCGAAACGCGCCAATCGTGACAGGGTCAGGCGATGATGTCGGGGATCAACTGATCTTCGAGCGCAGCGATCTCGTCACGCAGCCGCAGCTTGCGCTTCTTCAGCCGCATCAACTGCAATTGGTCGGACGAGCCGCCGCCTGCCAGCGCGGCGATCGCCGCGTCGAGATCGCGATGCTCCACGCGCAGCATCTCGACGCGCCGTTCCACCTCGGCGTCTTCGCCCCTGTCGTTCATCCCGGCACTCCCGACGCCTGAGTCGCGCCTGCATAGCCGCCGCGCCCGTATGACGCGACCCGTCGTACGAAAGTCGCAGATGATCGCGTGCAAGCAAAAGTCACGGGACATATCCCCCGTTTCGTGATTTTCTTGCTCTCCCTCTCAACCACAAAGGAGACTGCCATGCAGACTGCGCACATCTCGGCCCTCGAGGCCAAGCATGCGACGATCGACCAGCGCATCGCCGCCGAGTCGCAACGTCCCGTGCCCGATACGATCGTGCTTGCGGATCTGAAGAAGCAGAAACTACGGTTGAAGGAGGAAATCACCTCCTCACACTAAGCTGAGCAAGGTGGCGCCCGGTGGACACGTTCCGCCGGGCGCTTTGCTTTATGCCGCGCAGCCGATCAGCCCCGCGAGCGGCACCACGACCGTGTCGCGACCCTCGCGATCCAGCCGGAGCGTCGCCACCGGCACCGCCGCCCCGGCAGACAGGTTCTGGCGCATTTCCGCGGTCATCTGCACCGTCGCGACGATGTCGCCGCTGCGATAGACATTCTCCGCATTGAGGCCGAGCGTCGCCGCACCGGTCGCGCCCGTCCGCGGCAGGTCGATCACCTTTCCATCGATCGACACCCGCAGGGTCGCGGGATCGGCTGTCGCCATCGCCGCCAGCGTCCGCGTCGTCCCCGTCGAGAAAAGATAGGCGGCGCAACCGCGCGCGGGCAAAGCCTGTTGCGGCAGGGCGCCGATCGGCAAACCATCGATGCCGGGCGCGGGCGCAGCCGCCTGCGCCGCCATCAGCAGAAACGCGAACTTCATACCGCCATCCCTACCATGAGCAGCCACGCCGGGTAAGCCGCGATCGCGAGCAGCGTGCCGAGCGGCAAGGAGTCGTCCGCGGCGATCGTTCGCCCACCCAACCGCTGGACGAGTACCCAACCAAGCCCGACCAACCCCGCGACCAGCAGCACCGCCGGCAACATCCGCCAGCCGAGCGCGAGCCCGATCGCGCCGAACAGTTTCGGATCGCCACCGCCCAGCCCTTCGCGGCCGCGCCATCGGCGATAGCCCGCGCCGACCAACCACAGCAGCGCGAAGCCTCCGATGCCGCCGATCACCCGCTCGCTCAGCGCAGGCGGAGCGAGCCACGCCCCCGCTGCCGCAACCAGCGCCAGGGCCGCGACCAGCGGATCGGGAAGCCAGAAGTCGCGCGCATCCATGACGGCGAGCAGCAACAGCAGCCACCCGAACGCTGCCCCCGCCAGCGCCGCCGGACCCGGCGCGACCAACGCCGCCGCGATACCGACGCCCACGCACCCTGCCTCGATCATCAGGTGGAGCGGATCGATCCGCGCACCGCACGTCCGGCACCGCCCGCGCGCGACCAGCCACGACAGCAGCGGGATCAGTTCATGTGAACGCAGCGTCCGCCCGCAGCCATCGCACGCCGACCGCCCGTGCATGACCGACCGCTCCTGCGGCCAGCGCAGCGCGATCGTTGCGAGGAAGCTGCCGATCACGGCGCCCAGCACGCCCAACCCGAGCACCCACATCCACCGTCTCAGCCCTGCTTGCGAATCAGATACCGATACACGCCGAAGCTGTTGATGCCGAGCAAGACGCCATTCTGCACGCCCAGCGGTTCGTCACCGGTCAGCCACGCGCCGGTGATCCACGCGATCGACGAGGTCACGAAGATCGCCATGCCCCAGCCGGTTACCCGGCGGCCGTTATCGAGCGACACCATGAACGCGGCCGCGATCCCGCTGAGCGCCGCATACCATTTCAGCGCTTCGGCAATGGCTTGCATGAACAGGTGCGTAGTCGTTTGCTCCCTGCCGGACGAGCGCTTACATGCCGATCGAGATCAAGCGAGGAACCGCGGAATCATGGCTACCGACCCCATCGTCATCCTGTCCTATGCGCGCACCCCGATGGGTTCGATGCAGGGTAGTCTCGCCGCTTTGTCGGCCAGCGAACTGGGCGCTGCCGCGGTGAAGGCCGCGGTCGAGCGCGCCGGTGTCGATGCCGCTGCGATCGAGCGCATCTACATGGGCAACGTCCTGTCGGCGGGCGTCGGCCAGGCTCCGGCGCGGCAGGCCGCAATCGGCGCCGGGCTCGGCGAGCATGTCGAGGCGACCACGCTCAACAAGGTCTGCGGATCGGGGATGCAGGCCGCGATCCTCGGTGCCGAGGCGCTGGGCGCGGGCTCGATCGACCTGCTGGTCGCCGGCGGGATGGAGAGCATGACCAACGCGCCCTACCTGTCGAAGGCGCATCGCGGCGGCGCGCGCTTCGGGCACGACCGGTTGTTCGATCACATGGCGCTCGACGGGCTCGAGGATGCCTATCAGTCAGGCACCGCGATGGGCGTGTTCGCCGACGAAACCGCGCGCGACTATCAATTCACGCGAGAGGCACAGGACGACTTCGCGATCGCCTCGCTGACCCGCGCGCAAAAGGCGCAGGCGTCGGGCGCGTTCGACCGCGAGATCGTCGCGGTCGAGGTCAAGGGCCGCAAGGGCACCGTCACCGTCGCGACCGACGAACAGCCGACCAAGAGCGATCCCGCCAAGATCCCGTCGCTGCGCCCCGCCTTCAGCAAGGACGGCACCGTCACCGCTGCCAACGCCTCGTCGATCTCCGACGGCGCGGCGGCGCTGGTGCTAACCCGCCTGTCGGTCGCGGAAAAGCTCGGCATCACCCCGGTCGCGCGGATCGTCAGCCACGCCGCGCACGCGCACGCCCCGTCGCGCTTCACCACCGCCCCGGTGCCCGCGATGCGCAAGGCGCTCGAAAAGGCCGGCTGGTCGGTCGGCGACGTCGACCTGTGGGAGGTCAACGAGGCGTTCGCCTGCGTCGCGATGGTCGCGATGCAGGAACTCGCGCTCGATCACGAGAAGCTCAACATCAACGGCGGCGCCTGCGCGCTCGGCCATCCGATCGGCGCGTCGGGCGCCCGCATCCTCGCCACCTTGCTGGGCGGGTTGCAGACGACCGGCCAGAAGCGCGGCATCGCCTCGCTGTGCATCGGCGGCGGCGAAGGCGTCGCGATGGCGGTCGAACTGATGAGCTGAGCCGTCCCCGTCGTCATTGCGAGCGTAGCGAAGCAATCCAGGGCGTCCTGATCCGACTCTAGATTGCTGCGCTGCGCCCGCAGTGACGCAAAACCCCAAGACAAATCATTGCACCCACCCGGATCAGGCCGCTGAACGGTTGCGCCCGGCGTCACTTCCGGCGATCCCCTCCCTGTTCCCAATCCCGAAGGAGGGTGTCCGCTTTGGAAGTCGTCTCGATCGTTCTGTTGTTGTTGTTTGCCGTCGTTATCAGCGGCGCGATCGCGCGCATCCTCCCGATCAACATCCCCGCCCCATTGGTCCAGATCGCGTTCGGCGCGGCGATCGGCATGGCGGCAGACCTGCGCGTCACGCTCGACCCGGAGCTTTTCCTGCTCGTCTTCCTGCCCCCGCTGCTGTTCATCGATGGCTGGCGTATCCCGAAGGACGAGTTGCTCAAGGACGTGCCGGTCGTGGTCGAGCTTGCGCTCGGGCTGGTGCTGATCACCGTCATCGGCGTCGGCTTCTTCATCGACTGGCTGATCCCCGCGATGCCGCTCGCCGTATCGTTCGCGCTCGCCGCGGTCGTCTCACCAACCGACCCGATCGCGGTGTCGGCGATTGCGGCGCGCGTGCCCATACCGCGCCGGATGATGCACATCCTCGAAGGCGAGGCCTTGCTCAACGACGCCTCGGGGCTGGTCTGCCTGCGCTTCGCGATCGCCGCCGCGCTGACCGGCGCCTTCTCGCTTGCCGACGCCGCGGTCAGCTTCGTGTGGCTCGCCGCCGCCGGGATCGCGATCGGCGTCGTCACCACGCTGGCGATCACCCGCGCCAAGGCGTGGGTGTCGCGCCGCTTCGGCGAGGATATCGGGTCGCAGGTGCTGGTCAGTTTGCTGATCCCCTTTATCGCCTATATCGCCGCCGAACATGTCCACGCCTCGGGCATCCTCGCCGTGGTCGCGGCCGGGGTGACGATGACCTTCGCCGAATTGTCGCGCCAGGCGCTTCCCGCCACGCGGATGCGCCGCAATTCGGTGTGGGACACGATCCAGTTCGCGCTCAACGGCATCATCTTCGTGCTGCTCGGCGAGCAATTGCCGGTGATCCTCGCCGGCGCGCGCCAGACGGTGCGACTGACCAACCACGACAATCCGTGGTGGCTGGCGCTCTACGTGCTGGCGATCGTCGCGGTGCTCGGCGGCCTGCGCTTCCTGTGGGTGTGGGTGTCGTTCCGGTTGACGGTGCTGCGCCGGAGCGTCGACGATTCGCCGCTGCGCAGCCCCGACTGGCGCGTGTTCGCGGCGATGTCGCTCGCGGGCGTGCGCGGCGTCATCACGCTGGCGGGCGTTTTGACGCTCCCGCTGGCGATGAGCGACGGATCGCCCTTCCCCGCGCGCGATCTCGCGATCGCGCTCGCCGCGGGGGTCATCATCGTGTCGCTGGTCGCGGCGAGCATCGGCCTGCCCTTGGTCCTGCGCGGACTCGCGCTGCCCCCCGAACCGTCGAAGCAGGGTGAGGAGAACCGCGCCCGCGTCGCGGCAGCGCGAGCCGCGATCCGCGCGGTGGATGGCGCGCAGCACGATCTGTCGCGCGACCGCGACGATCCCGACGTCTATGCAGAGGCCGCGACGCGGATCATGGACCTGTATCGCGAGCGCATCCGCGTCCGCGTCGACGGTGAGCCAGAACTCGCGGTAATCCAGCAGAATGAGCGGATCGATCGACTGCTACGACTAGCGGCGATCCGTGCGGAGCGCGAAGAGGTGTTCCGGATGGAACGCGCCCGCGCGATCGGCAGCGAAACGGGCCGCAAGCTGACCCGCGAACTGGACCTGCTGGAAGGCCGTTTGCGGGGATGAGGGCGTCGCCTCCCCGGTCCATCATTCCCGCCTTGGCGGGAAGGACGGCGGAGGCGACAGGACCTACCCCTGCTCCGCCAGCGAAAAGATCCGCCGCGCCTCGACCCACTTCACCCCGGCATCGGCCCACGGCAAGCGGCGCTGGTAGGCGTCCATCTTCGCCTCCCACGCCTGCACGTCCGGGTCGGCCGCATCCGCCGCCGCCTTGGCTTCGGCATCGAAGGAAGCATCGGTCTCCATCACCATCACCAGCCGCCCGCCGGTGCGATAGATATCCATCGCCACGATCCCCGCCGCCCGGATGCTCGCAACGATCGGCGCCGGCACCGCGCCCGCGGCATGCCACGCCTCATAGGCAGCGACCGCCTCGGGCTCGTCGGCGATGTCGACCAGCAGGACGTGGCGCTCGGTCACTGGCCGTACGCCACGACGGTCTGGCGCTGCTGCCCCAGCCCTTCGATCCCCAATTCCATCACATCGCCCGCCTTCAGGAACACCGGCGGCTTCTGCCCCATGCCGACGCCCGGCGGGGTGCCGGTCGAGATCACGTCGCCGGGCTGGAGCGACATGAACTGGCTGACATAGCTGACGAGAAACGCCGGCTTGTAGACCATCGTCGACGTCGACCCGTCCTGGTAGCGATGGCCGTTGACCTCCAGCCACATGCCGAGCGCGGTCGGATCGGCGACCTCGTCGCGCGTCACCAGCCACGGCCCGATCGGCCCGAACGTGTCGCACCCCTTGCCCTTGTCCCACGTGCCCTGGCGCTCGAGCTGGAATGCCCGCTCCGACACGTCGTTGATGACGCAATAGCCCGCGATGTGACGTTCGGCATCGGCCTCGTCGACATAGCGCGCTTCGGTCCCGATCACGATCCCCAGCTCGACTTCCCAGTCGGTCTTGGTCGAGCCCTTGGGGATCTCGACATAGTCGTCGGGGCCGATGATCGCGCTGGTCGCCTTGGTGAAGATCACCGGCTCGGTCGGCACGCTGGCGCCGGTCTCGGCGGCATGGTCGGAGTAATTCAGCCCGATGCACAGGAACTTGCCGACCGCCCCGACGCACGGACCGTAGCGCTCGACCTCGACCACCGGCAGCGTCGCCGGATCGATCGCCGCCAACCGCTCCAGCTCGGCCTCGCCCAGCGCCGCGCCCGCGATATCCGCGACATGCGCTGACAGGTCGCGGACCTGCCCCTGCGCATCGACCATTCCCGGCTTCTCGGCGCCCGGCGCCCCGTAACGTACCAGCTTCATGCGCTTTTCCTCAGTTGACCCAGCCGCCATCGATGACATGCACCGCACCGGTCGTGAACGCAGCGTCGTCGCTGCTCAGATAGGCGACCAATGCGGCAATCTCTTCCGCGCGCCCCAGCCGACCCATCGGCTGCCGCGCCACGAACGCCTGTTGCGCCGCCTCGTAGTCGCCGGTGTCGCGCAACCGTTGCTGCAGCGACGGCGTGTCGACCGTTCCGGGGCAGATCGCGTTGCAGCGGATGCCCTGCCCGACGAAATCGGCGGCGACTGCCTTGGTGATTCCGATCACCCCGGCCTTGGTCGCGGTATAGGCGAAGCGATTGGGGATGCCCTTCACCGAACTGGCGATCGACGACATGTTGACGATCGCCCCGCCACCCGCCGTCAGCATCCCCGGCAGCACCGCGCGGATCGTGCGCATCATCGCGGTCATGTTGATCGCGATCGCCTGTTCCCATTCGGTATCGCTCAGGTCGAGGATCGTACCGGCGTGGACGATGCCTGCGATGTTCGCGAGCACGTCGATCCGACCGATCTCGGCGACCAGCGCCGCGATCTGCGTCGCATCGGTGACGTCGAGCTGCCGCTGCTCGCACCCGTCCAGCCCCGCCAGCGCGCCCGGATCGACGTCGGTCGCGATCACCCGCGCGCCCTCGGCGGCATAGCGCAGCGCGGCGGCGCGCCCGATCCCGTTGCCCGCCGCGGTGATCAGCGCGACCTTGCCCTTCAACCGGCCTTCCATCGATTAACTCCGTGCAGCGACCGGCAGGCATGCCGGCCCCACCGGGTCGAATGCCTTGTAGGTCAGGATGAATTCGCGGTGGCCCAGCGCCTCGGACACGCTCGGCTGCCCGGCGGCCACCGCCATGATCGCATCGACGATCTCCGCGCCGACCTCGTCGAGCGTCGCCTCGCCTTCGAGGATGCGCCCGGCGTTGATGTCCATGTCCGCCGCCAACCGCCGTGCCGTCTCCGGATTGGCGCAGATCTTGATGACCGGCGCGATCGCCGACCCGACTACCGATCCGCGCCCGGTGGTGAACAAGGTCAGGTGACACCCGCACGCGATCATTTCGACGATCTCGGCATTGTCGGAGATGTTCGGGAAACCGAACCGCGGCTCTCCGTCCGGCACGACGTCGAGCAGATACAATCCGCCCGCCGGCGGCACGTCGCCGGGCTTGATGATCCCGCTGATCAGCGACGATCCCGATTTGGAATACGCCCCCATCGACTTCTCTTCCTGGGTGGTCAGCCCACCCTCGGCATTGCCGGGTGCGAAGCTGCCGAAGCCCATGATCGTGTAATATTGCTCCGCCTTGCGGACGCAGGCCATGATCTCCTCGCCCAACTCGGGGGTCAGCGCGCGGTCGGCCATGATCCCCTCGCAGCCGACGAGCTCGCCGGTTTCCTCGAAGATGCAGGTCGCGCCGTCCGCCACCAGCTTGTCGAACGCGCGCCCGACCGCAGGATTGGCAGTGATGCCGCTGGTACCGTCCGACCCGCCGCAGATCGTTCCGACGATCAATTCGTCGACACGCATCGGCACGCGCGGCACGTCGGCGATCTGCGCCTTGACCCGCGCCACCGCCGCCAGCCCGGCAGCGATCGTCGCCGCGGTGCCGCCGGTCTGCTGGATGACATACAACTCGACCGGGCGGCCGCTATCCTCGATCACCTTGGTCAGCCGCTCGCGATCGAAGCTTTCGCAGCCCAGCGACACGATCACCACCCCACCGACATTCGGGTGCGTCGTCACCGCCTCCATCACCCGCGCCGCATAGGCATTGGGGTAGCAGCCGGGAAAGCCGATCAGATGCACGTCGGCGTCATCGGCCTTGTCGACGATCTTGCGCGCCACATGATGCGCGCACTCGACCAGATACGCGACCGCGACGGTGTTGCGGATGCCCTTGCGCCCGTCGGCGCGCTGCCACGCCTCGATCATGCGCGCTGCTCCGTCACGGTGCTGCGCGTATGGCTGGCGATATAGTCGCTCTTCATATTGTGCATATGGACCCATTGTCCGGCCGCCGCGGCGTCGGTCATCGACCCGATCGGCGCGCCATATTTGATGACCTTGTCGCCCGGCTTCAGTCCGGTACGCGCGATCTTGTGCCCGACCGTCACGCCCTCGCGCGCCGGGATCGTTCCGCCCGACACCGGCAACAGATCGCCCGCCGCTATCGGCGCGACGCAGATCATCACATTGTCGTCCGGGTGGAGCAGGATCAGTTGTTGCGGCGCGCGCGCCTCCAGCGCTGGCCACAGATCGTCGGGGATCGGCGCCGCGATCCGGGTGCGCAGATCGGCGACCTCCTGCGGATTGCCGAGCCCGGCCAGCACGCACGCCACCGCCGGATGCCGCAGCGGGAACTGGATCGCGGCGGCCGGCAGCGCCACGCCTGCGGTGTCGCAGGTCCTGGCCAGCGCGCGGGTCCGCTCCACCAGCGCGGAGGGCGGCGCGGCATAATCGTAATGCGACTGCGCCGGATCGGCCTCCCGCGGATCGCGCGCGAGGATGCCGCTGTTGTACGCGCCGCCGATAACGACGCGCACGCCTTGCGCATGGCATCGGTCGAGGAACGGCTTCGCGCTGCGATCGAGCAGCGTATAGCGCCCCGCAAGCAGGATCACGTCGAGCGGCACCCGGTCGAGCAGCTCCTCGCAGACCGCGACCTCGTTGACGCCGACGCCGATCGCCCCGACCACGCCGGCCTCACGTAACGCCACCATCGCCGCATAGCCGCCGTCGAGGAAGTCACGCAGGTGCCGTTCATGCGCCGCGCTATGCGTCAGCCGCCCGAGATCGTGCGCCAGCAGCACGTCGATCCGGTCGCGCTGCAACCGCGCGCAGCTCGCGTCGAACGAGCGCCGCACGCCGTCGGCGCTATAGTCGAACGCCGGCTCGAACGGATCGGCATCGACGAAACCATGCCGCGTTCCCGCCGCCTCGGTCGGCACGAGCACGCGCCCGACCTTGGTGGAGATCGCGCTTACCCGCTCCGGATCAAGCCGCGCCAGCGCCGCGCCGAGCCGCCGCTCCGCAAGCCCGAAGCCGTAATGTGGCGCGGTGTCGAAATAACGGATGCCGGCATCCAGTGCGGCAGCCACCGTCGCCTCGGCAGTGGCGTCGTCGACCGCGCGATAGAGGTTGCCGATCGCCGCCGTCCCCATGCCGAACCGCGGCAGAATCTCGCCAGCCCGGTCGAGCGGCGACGAAGCGGGGGTCGAGTCTTGGATCATGCACGCTTCCTCTCTCGGCTATCCCTTGTCGCGGTATCGCCGAGCCGGCAACCTAAGAGATGGCTCCCAGAATTGAAATATGAAAGATGCTTTCATTTGCGCGCGACCATCCCCGCTGGCGCCTTCCACCGCGCGAAGCTACGGTACGCCGACCATGACCACTCCACCCCGCTACCAGGCCCCGGCGCTCAAGAAAGGGCTGGAGATCCTGGAACTGCTCGCCACCTCCGAACAGGCGCTGACGATGTCGGATATCTCCAGTGCGCTGGGCCGGTCGGTCGGCGAGATATTTCGGATGCTGCAGGTGCTCGAGGAGCATCGCTACATCGCGCGCGACGATGAGGGATACCGCCTCACCAACCGGCTCTTCGCGCTCGGGATGGGCCGGCCGCCGGTCCGCGATCTGACCGTCACGGCGCTTCCGGTGATGCAGGGGCTTGCGCGTGCCACCGGGCAAAGCTGCCATCTGGCGGTTGCGTCAGGCGCGGAGATGGTGGTCATCGCCGGGGTCGAGGCGCCCCGGCTGTCGGGTTTCGCGGTGCGCGTCGGCTACCGCCGCCCGCTCCATCGCTCCAATTCGGGGCGCGTGCTGCTGGCGTTCCAGCCGCCGGCGATCCGGGCGGCGATGCTGGACGAGGTGCGTGAGGCCGGCGGCGACATCGATCCGGCGCTCGACGAACGGCTCGCCACGCTCGTCTCCGACGGGTACGCCGTCACCCCCAGCCCGATGCTGGAGGGGATCACCGATTTGTCCGCACCGGTCCTCGAACACGGCGCCGCGCGCGCCGCGCTGACCGTTCCGTTCGTCGCCGGGCGGGCGGCGCTCGTCTCGCTCGAGGAAACCCGCGCGCTGCTCCGCGAAGCCGTCCGCTCGATCAGCGCGCAGCTCCAGCCGACGGTCGACTAGCCGATCCGTCGGCGCGAGCGGCCAGCCACCCGCTCGTTCGTCGACGGATCAATCTTCGCCGATCGCCTCCAGCGAGCGTTGCTTGGTCTCGGGGAAGAACTTCAGCACCACCACGAACTGCAACGCCATCATCACCGCGAACACCACGAACGGCAGCCCGCGGGTCTGCGCGGCGATCACCGGGAACGCCATCGCGATCACCGCATCCATCGCCCAGTGGGTCGACGAACCAAGCGCCTGCCCACGCGCGCGGACGTCGGTCGGGAAGATCTCGCTGATATAGACCCAGATCACCGCGCCCTGGCTGAACGCGAAGAAGGCGATGAACGCAATCAGCAGCGCGAGCAGATATTGCTGCCCCTGCCCCGTAAGGAACACCGCCGCCGTCCCGCCCAGCGCAAGCGTCAGCCCGACCGACCCGATCAACAGCAGCGTTCGCCGCCCCAGTCTGTCGATTACCAGCAACGCCAGCGCGGTGAAGACGAAGTTGCACAGCCCGATCGTCACCGCCTGCCGGTCCGCCGATACCGCATCGTAACCCGCCGCCGCGAAGATATCGTTGAGGTAATAGAGGATCGCGTTGATCCCGGAGAGCTGGTTGAACGACGCCACCGCAAAGGCGAGCAGGATCGGCTTGCGATGCCGCGCCCACGACAGCCGCGGCGCGCTGCCGACCGCCACGGCCGCCGCGGCGCGCGCATAATTGTCCAGTTCGTGCCGCGGATCGGCGACGCCCAGCCGCATCAGCACATCCTCGGCCTCGTCCTCGCGTCCCTTCGCCGCCAGCCAGCGTGGGCTGTCGGGGATCGTGAACATCAACGACAGGAGCAGCAGCGCCGGCACCGCGCTCACCCCCAGCTTCACCTGCCAGTCGCCCGCGCCGAGCGCGAAGCTGCCGACCACCGCATTGCTCAGATAGGCGGCGAGGATGCCGAGCACGATGTTGAGCTGGAACGTCCCCACCATCAACCCGCGCCGCTCGGCGGGCGCGATCTCGGCGAGGTACACGGGCGCGAGCACCGATGACGCGCCGACCGCCAGCCCCGCCATCACCCGGAACGCGATCAGCGCCGGCCAACTCCACGCGATCAGGCATCCCAGCCCCGACAGGCAATAGAGCAGCGCGATTCCCTTCAGCGCGTTGCGCGCGCCGTACCGATCACCCGGCAACCCCGCGAGCAACGCCCCCGCCAGCGTGCCCCACAAGGCCGCCGATACGGTGATCCCGACGCCGCTGGCATCGAGCGCGAAGGCCGTGCGGACCCCTTCGGTCGTCCCGGCGATCACTGCGGTATCGAAGCCGAACAACAGTCCGGCCAGTCCACCCACCAGCACGCCGCGCAGCAAGGTCGTATTCAAAAGGTCGTGCTCCGCCCGCATCGTCCGCCCCGCGCGGCCCCTTGCCCACAGGGAACGCAAAGCGCGCGCGCCGTCAACCCGCACGCGCTCTTGGCAAAGCCGAGGACAGCCGATACTTGTCTTACAAAATGACTTAATCGGGAGGATTATCGTGCATCACGTCGGCCAGCGCCGGAGCGCTGTTCTTGTTGCAGCGTTGCTCGCCAGCGTATCGGGCCAGGCCGCCGCGCAGAATGCGCCGGCCGTGCCGCTCCAGCCGCAGATCGATCCGCAGCGTCCCGATTGGGAGAATCCCGGCATCAACTACATCGGCCGGATGCCGGCGCATGCCACCGGCTTTCCGTTCGAGACGCGCGACAAGGCGCTCGCCGGCCATCGCACGAAATCATCGCGCTTCCTGTCGCTGAACGGCCAATGGCAGTTCAGCTTCTCGCCCGATGCCGACAAGCTCCCGACCGGCTTCGAGCGGCCCGATTTCGACGCCTCGCAGTGGAAGACGATCAAGGTCCCCGCCGACTGGCAGACCGAAGGCTATGACCAGCCGCGCTACAACAACATCACTTATCCCTTCCCCGCCAACCGCCCGCTGATCCCGCACGCCACCAATCCGGTCGGCTCTTACCGCCGCACCATCGACCTGCCCGCAGGCTGGTCGGGTCAGGACGTGGTGTTGCACATCGGCGCCGCCGGCTCGGCCTATAAGGTGTGGGTCAACGGTCAGCAGGTCGGCTATTCCGAGGACAGCAAGCTCCCGTCGGAGTTCGACGTCACCCGCTTCGTCAAGCCGGGCGCGAACACCGTCGCGATCCAAGTGTTCCGCTGGTCGGATGGCAGCTATCTCGAGGATCAGGATTTCTGGCGCGTCTCGGGGATCGAGCGCGAGGTCTATCTGATGGCCGCGCCGAAGACGCGCCTGCGTGACTTCTTCGTTCACGCCGGGCTGGACGAGAAGTATCGCGACGGCAAGCTCGCCGTCGATCTGACGGTCGCGCCCGGCGCGGCGGTCAGCGCGCGCTACGTGCTGATGGACGGCGACCGCATCGTCTCGCAGGGCCGCGCGCCGTTGGCCGCCAATGCCGCCGAGCGCAAGACGACGCTCTCCGCCACCGTTGCCGGCGTGAAGCCGTGGAGCGCCGAGACGCCGAATCTCTACATGCTGCTGGTCGAATTGTACGATGCCAGGGGCGCAATCATCCAATCGACGTATCAGCGGATCGGCTTCCGCACCGTCGAGATGAAGAACGGCCTGGTCAGCGTCAACGGCAAGCCGATCACGATCCGCGGCGTCAACCGCCACGAACACGATCCCGAAACCTTCCACGTCGTCAGCCGCGAGTCGATGGAGCACGACATCCAGCTGATGAAGCGCAACAACATCAACGCGCTGCGCACCTCGCACTATCCAAACGATCCGTATCTCTACGAGCTGGCGGACCGCTACGGGCTCTACGTCATGGACGAGGCCAATATCGAGAGCCACGCCTATATGGAGATGGGGAACAACCATCCCCGCGAGCGCAGCAAGTATCAACTCGGTTTCGATCCTGCGTGGCAGTCGGCGCATGTCGACCGCGTCCTCAACATGGTCGAGCGCGACAAGAACCATCCCTCGATCATCTTCTGGTCGCTCGGCAACGAGGCGGGGATCGGTCCGAACTTCGCGACCGCCGGCACCGCCGCGAAGACGCGCGATCCGGGCCGGCTCATCAGCTATCTCGGCTGGGGCACCTATGAGGGCGTGCAGCAGCACCGCCCCAATTGGTTCGCCGACATCTACGCGCCGATGTACGATCCGGTCGCGAAGATGGAGGATTACGCGACCAACTGGAATTACAAGCAGCCGATGATCCAGTGCGAATATGCGCATATGATGGGCAATTCCGGCGGCAATCTGAAGGAATATTGGGACACGATCTACGCGCACCCCGACAAGTTGCAGGGCGGCTTCGCATGGGACTGGGTCGATCAGGCGATGTACCGCTACACCAAGGACGGGCGGCGCTATTGGGGTGACGGCGGCGAATACGGCCCCAACCCCGGTGGCGACATCGAATTCGGCGACGGGATGCTCCAGGCCGACCGCACTCCCAATCCGCAGCTCTACGAGGTCCGCAAGGTCTACGCGCCGGTCCAATTCACCGGCTATGACGCCAACGCAGGACAGCTCACCGTCGCCAACCGCCACGATTTCCTCGGGGCGGACGCCTATGACTATAGCTGGGAAGTGCTGGAGAATGGCGTCGCGGTCGCGCGCGGCACGCTGGCGGCGCCGACCGTCGCCGCGCATCAGAGCGCGCGCGTCGCCCTCGCCCCGACCGGGTTCACGCGCCGCCCCGACGCCGAATATTTCCTGACCGTCAGCTACCGTGCCAAGGCGGGCACCACCCCCGGCCTGGCCGCAGGGACGCTGGTCGGCTGGGAGCAATTCCCGCTGACCGCGCTGCCGACTGCCGCGACCGTGGCCGACAACGGCCCGGTCAAGCTCGACAATCGCGGCGGCACCGTCCGGCTGTCGGCGGGCGAAACCGAGCTGGTGATCGACCGCAAGACCGGGCTGGTCGATCGCTATGCGACCGGTGGCCGGGTGCTGCTGTCGGGTGGCGCGCCCAACTTCACGCGTGCGCTGACCGACAACGATCTCGGCGTCGGCAGCGAGAGGCGCAACATTCCGTGGCAGCGCGCCACCGACGAGCGTGTCGTCGAGGGCATCGATACGCAGAAGCTGCCCGGCGGCGGCGCGGCGGTGACGGTGCGCTGGCTGACCGGCGGCAATGTCGCGCGCTTCTCGACCCGCTACCAGATGGCAGCGGATGGTAGCGTCGCGGTGACGGGCGACTTCCAGCCGCTCGACACGACGCTCGGTGATCCGCTGCGCATCGGCCTCGCCTATGTCACCCCGCGCGACTATCAGGTCGTGCAATGGTACGGGCGCGGGCCACACGAAAGCTACAGCGACCGCAAGACCTCGGCACCGATCGGCCTGTGGCGCGGTGACATCGCGGCGCAGAACCACGATTATCTCCGCCCGCAGGAAACCGGCAACAAGGTCGACGTGCGCTGGATGGAGCTGGTGCGCGGCACCGATGGCGGCCTGCGCGTCACCGGTGAGCAGCCGCTTTCGATGAACGCGCTCGCCTTCCCCTACACCGAGCTGAACCGCCGCACCCCCGGCACGCGCAAGAGCACCGACATCGTCCCAGGCGCGAGCGGCAGCCTGCTGGTCGACGCGGTGCAGTCGGGCGTCGGCGGCGATACCGAGTGGAGCGACTGGGGCCGTCCGCTGGAGCAGTATCGCATCAAGGTCGCCCCGCTGCGCTACGGCTTCACGCTATCCCCGCTCGCCACCGACGCCCATGGCGCCGGCGCCAAGCCCGCCAGCGCGACCGGGGAGGAATAAGGGACCTACCGTCGCCCCGGACGTTAGGCGCGGCCCGCTTCTTCTTGCCGACCGAAGAAGCGGGCCCCCGGGCTCAAGACCAGTAAGGCGCCCGATCACCACCCCGTCATCCCCGCGAAGGCGGGGATTCAGACGAGCAGGTCTATGTGAGGGCCGCAACGTCAGAGGTTCTGGATTCCCGTTTCCGCGGGAATGACGAGGGTAATAGCCCAGCCCCCACCCAAAACCGCTTGCGCGGCACCGATCCGCCACGCGAAACGTTCCCCCGCACGCCGCAGAGGAACCGCAACGATCGTGACCGACCTCCCCGCCGACCCGATCAAGCCCGGCCGCCTGCACGCCGCAGCGCGCTACGGCTGGCTGGCGCTCGGGTTCGTCTTTGTCGCGCTCGGCGTGATCGGCGCGTTGCTGCCGCTGATGCCGACCACGATCTTCCTGATCCTCGCCGCCGGCTGCTTCGCGCGCTCGTCGCCGCGGCTGGAGGCATGGCTGCTCGACCACCCGCGCTTCGGCCCGACGTTGCGCGCGTGGCGGCGTGATCGCGCGATCCCGCGCCGTGCCAAGCTGATGGCATGCACCGGCATCACCATCGGCTATGTTATCTTCCTCGCCACTGCGCGCCCGCATCTGCCGCTCGCCCTTCTCGTCGCCGCCGCGATGGGCGGATGCGCATTGTTCATCCTCTCGCGCCCGACCGCCACCGCATGGCCGGACGCGTAAGGCGCAAGGCCGGGCTCGCCGAAGCCGAAGCGCTCCTGCGCCAAATGAGCACCGCGCCGCCGACATGCGCGCTTTGTGGGCGACCGCTCGGCACCCGTGTCGAGTGGCACCACGTTATTCCGCGCAGCGAAGGCGGTACCGGCACGGTTCCGCTCCACCCCATTTGTCACCGCGCGATCCACGCAGCGGCCGACAATGCCGCCCTCGCCCGCGCCGGCACGCTCGACGCGATCCGCGACCTGCCGTCATTGAGTCGCTTCCTGCGGTGGATCGCCGACAAGCCCGCCGACTTCCACGCCCCCACCCGCCACCGCCGCGACATGTTGCAATAAGGCCATATTGCGGCGCAGCATCCGGACTGTGGCAGCGATGCGGCAGGCTCGTTCATCTTCTCGACAGATTGCGTGTCTTTCCCGCAACACCTCCCGAATTCCCTGCCAAACCGGCGCTTTTTCGCGCAACCAAGCGGGGGAGGCGTGGTTAGAGCAGTCCCCGGCCCGGCCGCACTTGGTGCTGCGACAATCCGGGCAACGAAACTGTATTGAGGTATTTTATGCGTAAGCTCGTTCTTGCGGCCGTTGCCGCATCCGCCGCGTTCGTCGCCACCCCCTCGCTCGCGCAGGATATGTCGACCACCGACACCACCACCGCGACCGCGCCGGATGGCACCCGCGCCTTCGGGATCGAGCCGTATGTCGCCGTGCGCGGCGGCTGGGAAGAGTTCCAGAGCGACAGCGTTCCGGGCGCCCCGCGTCAGAACAAGCTGAACGGTTCGATCGTCGAAGGTCTGGCCGGCGTCAACATTCCGCTCGGGCCGGTGTTCGTCGGTGCCGAAGGCAACGTTGCCAAGGGCGTCTCGGGCGACATCGACTGGCAGTATGGCGCCGCGGGCCGCTTCGGCTTCCGCGCCGGCGACAGCGGCCTGATCTACGGCAAGGTTGGCTACCAGTGGGTGAACTTCGACAAGCGCGTCAACACCGACCGTGACTTCCACGACATGACCTACGGCATCGGCTTCGAAGTCGGCCCGAAGGACATCGGTCTGGGCGGCATCACCAGCAACTCGGGCATCCGTCTGCGCGGCGAAGTGTCGAGCTACGGCTGGACCAACAGCTTCCGCCCGACGCTGGGCATCGTCGCGCACTTCTGATGCGATGACGAAGAGTTTCCGGTCGCCAAGGGAGCACCAGGCGACCGGACCGCACCAGTTGCGTTTCGTGCGGGGAGAAAGGGGCGGGGCCGAAAGGTCTCGCCCTTTTCCATGTCTGAAACTTATCTGGCGCCAGCCAGCAAACGCTAACGCCGCCGCTTGCGCCGCGTCACGGCCTGCGTGCTCAAGACCTCCAGCAACGCCCGGGCGGCTTCGGTCTCCGCCTCCTGCTTGCTGGTCCCCTCCGCGCTCACTTCGTCCTTGCCCACCGTCACCCGCACCGTGAAGCGCGGCGCATGGCCCGGCCCGGATCGATCGACCAGTTCATAGGCGGGCACCGCACGCCGGTTCGCCGCCGCCCATTCCTGCAACGCGGACTTGGGATGTTGCGGGGCCTTGTCGTCGCTATGAATGCGATCCGCCCACAACCGCCGGATCGCGGCCCGCGCCGCATCGAGCCCGGCGGTACGATACAAGGCGCCGAGCAGCGCCTCCATCACGTCTCCGAGTAGATTGTCGCCATGCTGCGCGCCATCGTCCCGCGCTTGCTTGCCAAGCCGGACATGCGCGACCGCACCGATCCCGCGCGCTACTTCCGCACAGACCGCGCCCGTCACCAGCGCATTGAACCGCTTCGACAATTGCCCTTCAGGCTCGTCGGGGAAGACCTCGCTCAGCCATTCCGCCATGACGAGCCCGAGTACGCGGTCCCCAAGGAATTCGAGCCGCTCGTAGCTCTCGCCGGCATGGCTCGAATGCGTCAGCGCGCGAACGAACAAATCGGGCTCGTCGGGCCGGACGCCCAGTACCTCGCCGACCCACGCGGCGACGTCGTCGCCCACGCTCAGAAGCCGTGTCCGATCCGGCTGAACCGCGCCGCCGATACCCACGTCCACGGCTTGATCCATTCCGCTGACCCGTCGGTCGACCAGAAGGTGACCAACGCCTTGCCCTCGATCCGCTCCATCGGAATATAGCCCATGCCCTCGGGCGGTGCGAAGCGGCTGTCGGCGCTGTCGTCGCGATTGTCACCCATCAGGAACACGTCGCCCGCGGGCACGGTATAGACGTCGGTATCGTCGGCGATCGGCAGATTGCCCTGATCGAGCACCTCATAGCTGCGCCCGCCCGGCAGCGTCTCGCGGAAGCGCGGATAGCGGCAGATCGGCTGCCCGCTCGCGTCGACGTCCTGGAACTCCGCACCGCACTTCTCGGCCGGGAAGTTGGGTGTCAGCGGCACGATGAAGTCGGCGACGCGCTGCTTGGGAATCGCCTGGCCGTTGAGGAACACCTGGCCGTTGCGCATCTGGATCGTATCGCCGGGCAGCCCGATCACGCGCTTGATGACGTCATGATCGTCCGGCCCCATCGATCGGAACACCACCGTGTCACCGCGCGTCGGCGTGCTCGCGAAGATCCGGCCGGGGATCAGCGGAATGCCCCATGGCAGCGACCAGCGCGAATAGCCGTAATTCCACTTCGACACGAACAGATAGTCGCCGATCAGCAGCCGCGGCAGCATCGATTCGGACGGGATCGAAAAGGGCGAGAAGATGAAGCTGCGCAGGATGAACACGAACAACGCCAGCTTCAGCAGGAAGCGGACCGTCTCGCCGGTTTCGGAACGCGCGGGCTTGCCGGGGGCAGCAGGGGTGGCCATGAAGCACCGCGTCGCGCAACCGCTCGCCTTCGTCAAGCGGAGCCTTGGCTTGCGCGAACGGTTGTGACCCGCAATTGCTCGGAAGGAAGTTGCACGTGGCGGATTGGTCAAGGATCGAAGCGCTCCCGAAGGAGCGGCTGGAGACGCTGTTCGCGAACGACCCGGATCGGCTGGCGAGACTGTCACTCGACGTCGCCGGGATCCATTTCGACTGGTCGAAGACGCATTTGACCCCCGACGCGGTCGCGGCGTTCGAGGCGCTGGCAAAGGAAACCGATCTCGCCGGCAAGCGCGAAGCGATGTTCGGCGGTCAGAACGTCAACGTCACCGAGGATCGCCCGGTCGAGCACACCGCCGAACGTGGCGAAGGCAAGGACGAGAGCGTTGCCCGCGCCGCTTCCTATCACGCGCGGATGCGCGCGGTGATCGACGCGATCGAGGCCGACGCCTTCGGCCCGATCCGCCACGTCCTGCACGTCGGCATCGGCGGCTCGGCACTCGGCCCGCACCTGCTCATCGACGCGCTCGGCCGCGACAGCGACCGCTACGACGTCGCGATCGTCTCGAATGTCGACGGCATGGCGCTCGACGACGTCTTCGACCGCTTCGATCCCGCGACGACGTTGCTGGTCGTCGCCTCGAAGACCTTCACCACCACCGAGACGATGATGAACGCCGACAGCGTCATCGCATGGATGACCGGCGCGGGCGTCGAAGACCCCTATGGCCGCGTCGTGGCGCTGACCGCCTCGCCCGAAAAGGCGATCGAATGGGGCGTCGACGAGACGCGCATCCTGCCCTTTTCCGAGGGTGTCGGCGGCCGTTATTCGCTCTGGTCCTCGATCGGCTTCCCGGCGGCGATCAAGCTCGGCTGGGAACAATTCGAGGAATTGCTCGACGGCGCGGCCGAGATGGACCGCCATTTCCGCCTGACCGCGCTGCATGAAAACGCCCCGGCACTCGCCGCCTTCGCCGACCTTTATTACACGCAGGTGCGCGGTTGCGAGACGCGCGCGCCCTTCGCCTATGACGAGCGTCTGCGCCTGTTGCCGAGCTACCTCCAGCAGCTCGAGATGGAGTCGAATGGCAAGGGCGTGACGGTCGATGGCCAGCCGGTCGGCCGTCCGACCGCCGCGATCACCTGGGGCGGGGTCGGCACCGACGCGCAACATGCTGTGTTCCAGTTGCTTCACCAGGGCACGCACCTCGTTCCCGTTGAGTTCCTCGCCGTGATCGAAGCCGGCGACACGCTCCCGGCGGAGCATCACCGCCAGTTGCTGCTGAACGCCTTCGCACAGGGTGCGGCGCTGATGCAGGGCAAGCAGGTCGACGATCCCGCGCGCAGCTATCCCGGCGACCGGCCGTCCTCGACCTTGCTGCTCGACCGGCTCGACGCGCGCACGCTCGGCGCGCTGATCGCCTTCTACGAACATCGCGTGTTCGTGAATGGCGTGCTGCTTGGCATCAACTCCTTCGACCAGTTCGGCGTCGAGCTGGGCAAGGAGATGGCCAAGGCCGCAGCGAAGGGCGGCGGCGACTTCGACCCCTCCACCACGGACCTGATCGCGCGCGCCGGTCTGGCGTAAGGGCGCACGACCGATTATGTGTATGGCTCTGCGGAGCCATACACATGCGGACCAATATCGAGATCGACGACGCTCTCATGGCGGAAGCCATGGAAGCGCTCGGCGTGACCACCAAACGCGAAGCGGTCACGGAGGCGCTTCGCCGTTCGATCCGCGCGAGGCGGCAGTTGGATGCCATCCGCGGCCTGCGCGGGCTGGGCTGGGAGGGCGACCTCGCCGACATGCGAACCAGCAAATACATTCCTGAAGGCGAATGATCCTTGTCGATAGCAGCGTTTTGATCGACGTGCTGAACGGGCGCGAAACGTTGCAGACTCGTAGGCTTGAGGAATTGTCGCTGGACGAGCAGGATCTGGCGGTCGGCGATTTGATGATCGTGGAGGTCCTGCAAGGCACGCGAACGAATAGAGCCTTCGAGTTGGCCCGCGCGTACCTGTCGGATTTTTCGCAGCTGCGGATAAGTGACGTGCCGGTGGCCGAGCAGGCGGCCCGAAACTATCGCGCTCTCCGACACCGCGGCATCACCATCCGCAAGACCATCGATACGCTGATCGCAACGCGGCGCATCATGGCCGAAGTGCCGCTACTGTATAACGATCGCGACTTCGACCCGTTCGTCGAGCATCTCGGCCTGCGCTCCGCAATGACGTAGCCTCCGCCCCGTCATCCCCGCGAAAGCGGGGATCCAGACGCGCAGGTTTCTCGATAGAGCCGCAAACGTCGGAGGTTCTGGATCCCCGCCTGCGCGGGAATGACGAGGGAACCCCGCCCTGTCCTACCCCGCCCCGCCCTGCTAACAGCGGCACCATCCGGCGCCCCGCTGGTTCACCATCCAACCCGCGATCGTCTCAACATTCGCAACTTTCGCGCCCCACGGAGCCTGTCCATGTCCGACTTCGACTACGACCTTTTCGTCATCGGTGCAGGTTCCGGCGGCACGCGCGCCGCGCGCGTCTCGGCAGCGCACGGCGCGAAGGTGGCGGTGGCGGAGGAGTATCGCGTCGGCGGCACCTGCGTGATCCGCGGCTGCGTCCCCAAAAAGCTGCTCGTCTACGGCGCGCACTTTGCCGAGGACCTGCGCGACGCGCGTCACTTTGGCTGGGACGTGCCCGACGATTGCGCCTTCAGCTGGCCGCGACTGCGCGACAATGTGATGAAGGAGGTGGACCGCATCAACACCGCCTACACCACCACGATCGAAAGCTCGGGCGCGGAGATCATCCACCAGCGCGCGACCGTCTCCGGGCCGAACGAAGTCACACTCGCCGACGGCACGAAGAAGACCGCCAAGACGATCCTGATCGCGGTCGGCGCGCATCCTGCAATTCCCGACTGCCCCGGCCACGAACACGGCATCACCTCGAACGAGGCGTTCCATCTCGACGGCATTCCCAAGCGCATCCTGATCGCGGGCGCGGGCTATATCGCCAATGAATTCGCGGGCATCTTCCATCAACTTGGCGCGCACGTCATCCTGATGAACCGCACCAAGGAGATCCTGCGCGGCTACGATCTGCAGATCCGCGACCGGCTACTGCAGATCAGCATGATGAAAGGTCTCGAATTCCGCTTCGACGCCGCTTTCCAGGGCATCGACAAGGGCGACGACGGCTGCCTGACCGTCCACATGTCGAACCACGAGCCGGTCACCGTCGACCTCGTGATGTTCGCCACCGGGCGAAAGCCCAACACCCGCGGCCTGGGGCTCGAAACCGCAGGCGTCGAACTCGACGATCACGGCGCGATTACGGTCGACGACGACAATCGCTCGACCTGCGCGTCGATCTACGCGGTCGGCGACGTCACCAACCGCATCCAGCTCACCCCGATCGCGATCCGCGAGGGGCAGGCGTTCGCCGACAATATGTACGGCGGCAAGGCCACCAAGGTGGATTACGAATGCGTCCCCTCGGCAGTGTTCAGCCACCCGCCGCTCGCCGGCGTCGGGCTGACCGAGGCACAGGCACGGCAGAAGCTCGGTTCGGTGAAGGTCTATTCGTCGGACTTCCGCCCGATGAAGAACGTGCTGGCGGGCCGCGACGAGCGCGCGCTCTACAAGATGGTCTGCGACGGCGAGACCGACCGCGTCGTCGGCATCCACATGATCGGCCCGGACGTGCCCGAGATCATCCAGGCCGCCGCAGTCGCGGTGAAAGCCGGGCTGACCAAGGCGCAGTTCGACGCGACGGTCGCGCTGCATCCGACGATGGCGGAGGAATTGGTGCTGCTGAAGTAAACCGTCATCGCGCTCGCTCCTCCGGCATCCCCGCCCCCTTTCGTCATCCCCGCGTAGGCGGGGATCCAGACGCGAAGGTCTTCGCAAGGGTCGCACCGTCAGCGTTTCTGGATTCCCGCCGTCGCGGGAATGACAAAGGCGCCGATCACCCCACGCCGCCACGCCCCGCCGCGATCACCGCCGCCGTCATCCGCGCGAGGCACACCAGCCGCTCCGCCTCGTCGGTCACGCGGATCGTCCAAACCTGCGACGACCGCCCCCGCGCCTCGCTGATCGCGGTGGCATAGACGAAGCCTTCGCCGACCGGCCGCAGATGGTTGGCGTTGATCTCCATCCCCACCGCGGCCGACTGCGCAGGATCGAGCGTCGCCATCGCCGCGACCGACGCGACCGTCTCGGCCAGCGCGACCGATGCGCCGCCGTGCAACCGCCCGTACGGCTGACGCGTGCGCTGGTCGACCGGCATACGCGCGCGCAGCCAGTCGTCACCCGAGGCGACGAACTCGATCCCGAGCAGGCCGGGCATCGAACCTGCACAGCCTGCGGTCAGGGCGTCGAGATCAATGGGGAATGCCAGATGCTCACGCAGTATCTCCGAACGGCAGGATGGTTTCATAACGCGCCAGTGCCGGCGCACCCGGCACGATCGCCTTGTGCCGCAACAGAAAGGCGTGACGAACGATCTCGGCCTGCTGCTCCAGGCCATAGCGTTCCAGCCGCCAGCCGGGACGGATCGCATAATCATAGCGGCAGAACGGATGCCGCTTAAGCGGCAGGAAGATGCCACGCTGATGCTGCCAGATGTGGCACATCTCGTGGATGAACAGCCCCTGTCGATCGAGCGCGGCGGCACCGAAATCCTCGCACCACAGGTCGCCGTGCGGATGAAAGTGGATGCAGCCGCGCGGAGCCATCACCACGTCACGCGGCTGGAAGAATGCCCATTTCCGATTGGCCAGCCGCACCGCCGCATAGTCGATGGCATCGCCGTACATCGACCGTGCCAGCGCGACCTCCGCATCCGTCAGGAATCGCTGGCCCTTTATACCCATAGCTCCGCGAGCAGCGTGATCGGGCTCGTTCCGATGCGCTGGTGACAGGAACGCTCAAGCCACACGACCGACAGCCCGCCGAGCACCACCGGAAAGGCAATGCCCAGCGCCGCGATCATGTCGATCGTCTCGCGGTCGCCAAAATGAAGCACGATCAATGCAGTGATCGCCGCGACCACTAGCTCGGTCAGCAGCGTCAAGACGAACCCGAGGACCGCCGGCGCCCCGCTCCACCGATCGGCCAGTGGGCGAAATCCGGGCTCACTCCGGTGCGACATCGCCCGCCGCGATCACCTTCGCCTCGACCTGCGTCGCCGCACCATCTGCGAAGCGCAATGTCAGCGGCAGGCGCGATCCCGGCGTCACCGTGTGCGGTACGTCGAACAGCATCACGTGCCGCCCGCCCGGCGCGAACGCGACATCGGTCTTGGCCGGCACCGGCACGTTCGCCAGCGACTCCATCGTCACCATCCCGTTCGCGGTCATCTTGCTGCCGTGCATTTCGGCGCGCGAGACGCCTGGCGCTTCGACGCGCACGAGCGTGGTGTCCTTCATCCCGCCGCGCAGCGCGAAATAGCCCGCCGCCGGCCGCCCCGGCACCGCCGCCAGCCGGACATAGCCATCGTTCGCCACCGGTGCGGCGCTCTGCGCCGAACATCCCGCCACGAAGATCGAACCTGCCAATATCAAGCGGCGCATGACCATTTTCCCCATCCGACGCATGGATGTACGGTCGCCCATCGACGCGGGCAAGCGCCGTCGGCTTCGACCTTTTTCGACTAGCCGCGTGTCGCCCGGTCACTTGTTGCGCCGCGCATCCGCATTCTTGGTGCGCAGCGTCGGCGCGGCCGCGGCGGGATCGTCGGGCCAAGGATGACGCGGATAACGGCCGCGCATCTCGCGCGCGACATCGCGCCAGCTCCCCTGCCAGAAGCCGGGCAGATCGCGGGTCGTCTGGATCGGTCGTCCGGCCGGCGAGGTAAGCGACAGCACCAGCGGCACCCGCCGCTCGCCGACCACCGGATGCTCGCCCAGCCCGAACAACGCCTGTACGCGCAACTCGACCGTCGGCCCGGCCTCGGCACCATAATCGATCGCGTGCGTCGATCCGGCCGGGCTGGTGAAGTCGGCCGGCGCCAGTCGGTCGATCTGGCGCAGGGCATCCCAGCCGAGCAACGTGCGCAGCGCCTCGGTCAACGCGCCCGGCGGGATCGCATCGAGCCGCCGCCGCCCGGCGACCAGCGCCGGGAGCCATTCGTCCAGCCGCTCGACCAGCGCTTCATCGTTGAGCGGCACCCCGGCATAGGCCGCGCGCGTTCGCAGCGCCCGCGCCCCCTCCGACCACGGCAGCAGATCGACGCCGTGAGCCCGCACCCCCTCGATCAGCGCCGCCGCCACTGTCGCCGGGTCTGCCTGGCTGTCCAGCCCGCTCGACACGCGGATCGCGCCGATCCGCCGCTCGCGCAATGGCTGGACGCCGCCTGTTGCCGGATCGAACACCGCGGTACGCCGCGTTTCGATCCGCTCGGCGAACAGCGCCTCGAGCTCATCCGCCTCGATCGCGGCACCCGAGAGGATGCGCGCGCCCGCCGCCATGCCCTGCGTTTCCGCGACCGCCAGCCATTCGGCCCGCGCCAACGATGAGGTCGCATCGAGCCGGAACCCCCGCCCGCCCGCCGAGACCCAGCGCTCGCCGCTCGCATCACGCCGCCGCGCGACGCGATCGGGAAAGGCCAGCGCGACGCACGCCGCGATCGTATCGCCACTGCCTTCGCGACCCGCCATCGCCGCCCAGCGCTTCGCCAGCGCCCTCGCACTCTCCGCCTTGGGCGAGCGATCGCCACGCCAGCGTCGCAGCCGGAGTTCGAGGTCGGCATCCTGCCCGCCCAGCCCGCGCTCCTGCAACAGCACTGCGATCTCCGCCGCCAGCCGTTTGTCGCCCGCGCTGAGCAGCATGTGCGCCAGCCGCGGTGTCATCGGCAGCCGTGCGATCCGGCGACCATGCGCCGTCGGCCGCCCATACTCGTCGATCGCTCCCAGCCCGAGCAGTCGGGCGCGCGCTTCATTGATCGCCACTTCCGGCGGCGGGTCGATCCATCGGAGCGCACGTGGATCGGCGACGCCCCACAAGGCGCACGCCAGCACCAGCGCCGACAGATCGGCCTCGAGGATCTCGGGCGGGTCGAAGCGTGGGATGCCCGCCGTCGCGGCCGCTTCCCACAAGCGATAGGCCACGCCCGGCGACTGCCGTGCCGCGCGGCCGGCGCGCTGGGTCGCCGCGGCCTGGCTCGCGCGCTCGGTCACCAGCCGGGTCATGCCGGCGGCGCGATCGTAGCGGGGACGGCGTGCCAGTCCGCTGTCGATCACCACGCGGATGCCGTCGAGCGTCAGGCTCGTCTCCGCGATCGAGGTCGCGAGCACCAGCTTGCGTGCGCCATCGGGTTCGCCGCGGATCGCCGCGCGCTGCGCCGCCGGATCCAGACTGCCGTGCAGACGGTGCAGGCGCACGCCGGGCAGGTCGCCGATCCGCTCGGCAGTGCGCTCGATCTCGGCGACGCCGGGCAGGAAGGCGAGCACCCCGCCCAATTCCTCGGCCAGCGCGCGCCGGACGGCCGCCGCCATCGCATCCTCGATCCGCGCCTCGGCGGCCCGGCCAATATGCCGCAGTTCCAGCGGGTGGCTACGCCCCTCGCTCTCGATCACCGGCGCATCGTCCATCAGCGCGGCGAACCGCGCGCCATCCAGCGTCGCGGACATCGCCACCACGCGAAGGTCGGGCCGCAGCCCGGCCTGGGCATCGAGCGCCAGCGCCAGCCCGAAATCGCCGTCTAGGCTACGCTCGTGCACTTCGTCGAACAGGATCGCCGACACGCCGGTCAGCTCCGGATCGTCCTGCAACCGTGCTGTCAGGATGCCCTCGGTCACGACGGTGACCCGCGTCGCCGCCGAGCGTTTGGTGTCGAGCCGCGTCGCATAGCCGAAGGTGCGCCCGACCGGCTCGTCCGCCTGCGCCGCCATCCGCTCGGCCGCGGCGCGCGCGGCGAGCCGGCGCGGGCTGGTGACCAACACCTCGCCCGTGCACCACGCTTCACCGATCAGCGCGGGCGCCACCGCGGTGGTCTTGCCCGCCCCCGGCGGCGCGACCAGCACCGCCGACGACCGCTCGCGCAAGGTGGCGAGCAGGTCGGGCAGCACGGCATGGATCGGCAACGACGTCACGCGCGGGTCTGTGACAGATCGCCACGCGGTTGAGAACCGTTGCCCCACACACCGTCGTCCCTGCGCAGGCGGGGGCCTATGGCTGCAGAGTGAGAGTAAGACGCTGACACAAAGGCGACGCGCCCGTGTCCAAGGTTAAATCCTGACGACAAAGACATAGGCCCCTGCCTGCGCAGGGGCGACGCCTTACACCCCCGCCGTGATCGCCTTCAAATCGACGATCGGCCGGGCGCCGAAATGCTGGATCACCTCGGCTGCGCAGATCGCGCCGAGCGTCAGCGACGCCTCCAGCGACTTGCCCTGCGCCTGCCCGTGGAGGAAGCCCGCCGCGAACAGATCGCCCGCGCCGGTCGTGTCGACCACCTTGTCGATCGGCTGCGCCGGAACCACGACACGCTCACCGCCAGCGACCGCCATCGCCCCGCGCTCGGCCAGCGTGACGACGACCAGCGGCACCTTTCCCTGCACCGCTGCGACCGCCGCATCGACCGTATCGGTCTGCGTCAGGAACATGATCTCGGTCTCATTGGCGAACAGCACGTCGATCAGCCCCTGATCGATCAGCGCGTGGAAGGCGTCACGGTGGCGGTCGATCACGAACTCGGCCGACAGCGTGAAGGCGACCTTGCGCCCCGCCCCGCGCGCGATGTCGATCGCGGCGCGCATCGCGGCGCGCGGCTCTTCGGGGTCCCACAGATAGCCTTCAAGATACAGATAGCGCGCATCGGCGATCAGCCCGGCGTCCAGCGCCTCGGCCGGCAGATAGTGCGACGCGCCCAGGAACGTATTCATCGTGCGCTGCCCGTCGGGCGTCACGAAGATCAGGCAGCGGCCGGTCGTCGGTGCACCGGCGCGCGATGCCGTGTCGAACCGGATGCCCGCCGCGCGGATATCATGCGCGAACACCTCGCCGAGCTGATCGTCGGCGACCTGCCCGAGGAACGCGCACTGGCTGCCCAGCGCCGCCATCCCGGCGATCGTGTTCGCGGCCGACCCGCCCGAAACCTCCTGCCCCGGCCCCATCTTCGCATAAAGCGCGTCGGCTTCCTCCGGCGAGAAAACCAGCGCCATCGCGCCCTTGGTCATGCCGTTATCGGCGATGAACGCGTCGGTAGCGGGCGAGAGGATGTCGACGATGGCATTGCCGATCGCGACCACGTCATAGCGGGGTTCGGTCAAGATCACGGTTCCTGGCAGCGGGGAAAGCGCCCGACTAGAGCGCGGTCGCGGCTTGCGCAACGGCCAAGCGAGGCGCATCGCACGACGATGGTGCGCGCATTCTGGCTTTCGGTGCAGCAACTCGGCGACCCTGCGATCCTGCGCGTGCTCGCCCTGTCGCTGGCGATCACGCTCGGTGTCTTCGTCGTGCTGGGCGCGGGCGCGTGGTGGTTGATCGACACCGCGCTGAATGGCGTGAGCTGGCATGGGACGCTTGCCGGAGTAGCGGCCACGGCGCTGACGTTGCTCGGCGGATGGCTGCTGTTCCGCGCGGTGGCGATGCTGGTCGTCGGACTGTTCGCCGACACGATCGTCGAGGCGGTCGAGCGGCGGCATTATCCGCAGGCGTTGACCAGCGCGCACGCCGTATCGCTGGCGCGCGGATTGCGGATGGGGCTCGCGTCGGCCGCACGGTTCATCGCGGTCAACCTGCTCGCCGCGCCGGTGTATATCGGATTGCTCGTCACCGGCGTCGGCACCGCGGCAGCCTTCTTCGTCGTCAATGGCTGGCTGCTTGGCCGCGATCTCGGCGAAATGGTCGCGGCGCGTCATCTGCCGGCTGCGGCGATGCGAGACTGGCGCGCGGCGACCGCCGGTCGGCGCTTCGCGCTGGGGCTTGCCGCGACCGGGCTGTTCGTGGTTCCGCTCCTCAACATCCTCGCGCCCGTGCTGGGCGCGGCGATGGCGACGCACCTATTCCACGGAACCCGCCGATGAAGCCTTTAGCCTCCGCCGCGCTGCTGCTTCTGCCCGTGCTCGCCGGATGTGCGACCACTACCGCACAGCGTCCCGCAGTCGCGCGTGCGGTCCCGGTCGCGCTGCCGACGCTCGGGCTGGAGGCGGTAATGGGGCAGGATGCCGCACAATTGACGCGCAGCTTCGGACAACCCGACGCCGACGTTCGAGAAGGGACGGCGCGCAAGCTGCAGTTCTCGAGCGCGATCTGCATCCTCGACGCCTATCTCTATCCCACCGCCGCTCGCGCCGAGCCGCGCGTCACCTGGGTCGACGCACGACAGCGCGATGGCAGCAGCATCGATCGCGCCAGTTGCGTCGCCGCGCTCACCCGCCGGACAGGCGGCCGATAGCGCAAACATCGTCGTTGAGCGCGCGCGCTACTGCCGCTAGCATGCGGAAAACGGGTGGGGATTCGTGATGGCACCGGCGCAGCTCAGCGTCCTCTTCTTCATGCAGCTGTTCGCGATCGTTGCGGTATCTCGCGGCGTCGGATGGCTGGCGAAACGCTATCTCGGCCAACCGCAGGTCGTCGGAGAGATGATCGCGGGGGTGCTGCTCGGGCCGTCACTGCTCGGGCTGCTCGCGCCCGAATGGCAGACGTTGCTGTTCCCGAAGGAGACGCGGGGGCTCCTCTATGCCGTCGCGCAACTCGGCGTCGGGCTGTACATGTTCATCGTCGGGCTCGGCTTCCGCGCCGATCATTTCCGCAGCAACGCACGCAGCGCCACCGCCGTCTCGCTGTCGGGAATGCTCGCGCCGTTCGCGGTCGCGGTCGTGCTCGCGCCGTGGCTGCGCTCGATCCCCGGGCTGTTCGGCCCGACCGTCACAGCGACGCAGGCCGCCTTGTTCACCGGCGCATGCATCGCGATCACCGCCTTCCCGATGCTCGCGCGGATCATCCACGAGCGCGGCCTGTCGGGCACGCCGCTCGGCACGCTTTCACTCTCCTCGGGCGCGATCGACGATGCCGGAGCGTGGACGGTGCTTGCCGTCGTGCTGGCGACCTTCGGTGACGGGGCCGGCGTCGCGATCAAGGCGATCGGTGGCGCCGCGATCTTCGCGGTCGTGGTGCTGGGCGTCGGACCGCGGCTGCTGCGACCGCTCGGCGCACGCGCCGAGCGCACCGGGGTCGTCGGTCAGACCGAGACCGGCATTGCGCTGATGCTGTTCCTGCTCGCCGCCTTCGCGATGGATGCAGTCGGGATGCACGCGGTGTTCGGAGGCTTCCTGCTCGGCGTGGCGATGCCGCGCGGCGCGTTTGCGGAGGGGTTGCGGCGGCAGCTGGAGCCGATGACCGTCCTGCTGCTGCTGCCCTGCTTCTTCACCTTCAGCGGGCTGAACACGCAACTGGCGCTGGTCGCGGACCCGGCGCTGCTCGTCGTCACGCTGGTCGTGCTCGCCGCGTCGATCGTCGCGAAGGGCGGCGCGTGCTGGGCGGCAGCGCGGCTGACCGGGCAGGACAATGCCACCGCGCTCGCCGTCGGCGCGCTCATGAACGCGCGCGGGCTGATGGAGCTGATCATCATCAACATCGGGCTGGCGCGCGGCATGATCGGGCCGGCGCTGTTCTCGATGCTGGTGCTGATGGCGATCGCGACGACCTTGATGACGTCGCCGTTGTTCGAGATTGTCTACGGTCGGAGCGCCCGCGCGCGCGGTGAATTGGGTGCGCTGGGCGAGGAAGACGCAAAACCCGCTTCGTCTCAGGCGCTCTCCTAGGGTCTGTACTCAGTCGCAACAAGGTCGTGGCGGAGCGGATTTTGGCGCCAGGCCAGGAGCAAGGAGGGAGCGATGCCAAAGCATCGTGACCGAGGCGCGACGCCGCATGGCGCCAAAATCCGCCCGCCGCTTTGCGGTCGCCCCTGGAAGACCGCCCAGCATCGGCGCTTGCTTGCGGGTAGCGCAGCTACCCGACTGCGCTTCGCTCCTCGTGGGCGGCCTTACACGGGCGATCACGATCCTTGTTGCGATTGAGTACAGACCCTAAGCCCGAACCGGCGCGACGTCCGTCACTTCAAAGACTGATGTTGCGCCGGCGCATTTCGACCTCGGCCATGTCGCGCAACGGCGTCGGATCACGGTCTGAAAAGATGTCGGCGAAGTCGAGAAGATCCTCGTCATCGAGTGCGATGATGGCCGCCTCTACGGCAGCAAGCCGCGCGAATGCTCGCTCGGTTTCGATCGCGCGGCGCTTCTCTCGTACTCTCAGCATACGAGACTGCTAGCAGGATTTGCCAAAATGCGAAGTGCTCCGTGTCGATCTACGCGTGTGTCTCCGCCACCGCGGGACATTAAGCACGTTCGCGAGACAAATACCTGACGATCAAAGGCTTTTAGTAGTTTGACAGTGTTTGTCGCTTACCAAGCATCCAGCGAGAGGGTTGACATGGGCAGCCTCGGAAGAAGGGGATGCACATGGATGCCGCCGGGATTGTCGCGCATGTCGGCCGCAAGGGACTGGGCTTCGCCCTGACCGACAGCGCCGGAGAGCTGGTTGCCAGCAGTATGCGGCGATATGGGTCCGAGCAGAATTCGAGCGTTTCGGGTGCGCTTTCGACGTTTCAGCATGACTCGAAACTGGCACGCCTGCCCGCCAATCTGGCGATTGCCGTCGCCGGGCTGCCGCGCGGTGACGCGATTTCGATCACTCACACGCGCTGGTATGTGTCGCGGTCGGGATTGCAGGCCATGCTCGGGCGCCCGCCGCTCATCCTCAACGATTTCGAAGCCGAGGCCTGGGCGCTCGGCGATCATCGCAACCACCGATTGCTTCCGCTCGGCGCGATCCCCGGCGTCTGCCTGCAACGTCCCGGCACCTATTGCGTGGTCGGGATGACGTCGGGGCTAGGCGTGTCGGTGCTCGTCCATGACCCGGATGGCGGCGTGAACGTCCTCGCCACTGAGGCCGGACATGCCGGCTTCGCCCCGGCATCGCGGACGATGGCCGATCTCGTCGCCGCGATCTTCCCGGATCGCTATCCCGTCGTGGCCGAGCATCTGATCTCCGCCAACGGCCTCGTCGCCATCTACAACGAACTGGCGCGCGCGCAGAAGCTCGAGAAGAGGTTCACCAAGCCCGAGGATATCACGCGCCTTGCCGGCATCGATCCGCTGGCGCGCAAGGCGTGCGAGCTATTGTGCGAAGCTTTCTGGACCTACACGAGTGGGCTCGTGCTCAGCTTCGGCGCTTGGGACGGCGTGATCGTCACCGGCAAGCTGGCGGTCGCGCTACGCGAGATCCTCGCGCTCGGGTCGATGGCGGGGGTCTTTCAGGGAACCGGCAAGTACATGCGGCTTCTCGCATCGGTGCCGCGCTCGGTGACCGCGCTGGAGCATGGCGAACTCAGCGGCGCCGCACGCGCGCTGGCCCATCATACGAGCCGCGAGACAAGCCCGTCGCGACCATCGGAGCGACCAGGCGGCGTCCCGAGCTTCCTGCGCCACACCGAGCGTTCGCCGATCCTTCCATTATAATCCCGCGCGATCGATCATGGTCGCGATCTCGGCCGGCAAGGTCGCATCCTTCTTCGGCAACAGCCGATTGAGCGCCGTCTGCACGCGCGTCCGCGCGACTTGATAAGCCTTGTGCCGGATTGCCCGCGTCGCATTGGTACGCCACGACGAACTCTCGCCAAGCAGCGCTTCCCATTTCGCTTCCTCCGCTTCGAGGATCGACAGCGCCTGACGAAGCCCATCGCGGCGTCCGCGCGCATAATCATCGGTGATCGGCGGCTTTTCCATCGCAGCGCTTCATCGACCACGCAGCGCCGCTTGGCAACGGCCGGGATCGCCACGGCTGCAGCCGGAGGTTTGACGACGCTCCGACACGGGCCAGTCCGTGCCGCACCGTCGATCGCTCATCGCGGGAAGCCGTAGCGCCACGACATGCTTCATCGAAGCGGAAGCGTCATCTCGTCTGAACTTGGACCGTCATGCCGGGCTCGTTCCGGCATCCACCATCCCGCAAACACGCCAGCAATGCTTCTGCGGAACAGTCGATCCCGGCGTGTGATCCATCCAAGCTAAAGCGTCACCCCGGCGAAGGCCGGGGCCAGTGGCCGCCGCCGCCTCGGGCGCGATCTGTTCGGGAGCGGCCTGCACCACCGGCGGCGCTGCGGGCACCGGCTCGGGGGTCCGGACGATATTGTCCTGAGCCCGGTTCGGGTCGAGCGTCGGCGGTATCACTTGCGGCGGCAGCGCCTGCGCCTCGAGTTCGTCGAGTACCGCCGATGCGACATAGCGATCGACCAGGCAGGCAAAGCCGAGGCGCTCGAGCGCGCAAATGAAGGCTTCCGGCGACTGGAAGACACCGTCGCGTCCGCAATGACGCAGCAGCGATTCATAGTAGAGCGTCGAGCCGGGGCCGCTGTCGACGATGGGCTGCCAGTGAAGGGACAGGCAGCGCCTGTCTTTGATCTTGACCGCCGCCTCGGGCAGCAGCAGCGGCAGCAACTCGGCGGCCAATGCCATGTCGTCGCGATAATGCGCCGCCGCCTCGACGGTATCTTCGATCGGAAGCCCGCCGAACGCGAACAGCCGCCCGTTCTGCACGGTCGAGACGTCCCAGTCTCCGGAAAGCCAGACGCAAAGCTGACCAGCGTCGGTTTTCACCGGACGGCGCATCATCGCAGAACAGAAGGTCGGAAACCATGCCAGGATCAGAGCAACGACGACGTCATCGCCGAACTCGAGGTCGTCGCCAAAGGTTGCCGCCAGCACACCATTCGGCCGCTGCGCGATTCGTGCTGACGACGGAAGTGCCTGACCAAGTCTCCGCGCGACTTTCGCAACGACGTCCTCAGCGACATCTTCGCCGTAAGCATGGGAAATATGGGTGTGATTACAAATACGTACAGTAAGCCTGATCGGATCTGCATTGGCATGACGGACACTCAGGCCCGGGCCGAAGGTTCGCGCCATCGCACGAACAATATTCTGCCACCCCGTCTTCATCATCCCCGCTTCCCCCGCGGGATGTCTGTCAAGTCATCACGCAGATGACGATTTATTGTAGATTATACTTGCAGGCAAGTTTGTAATTTTTTCAATAGCTAGTTTGTAGGTAGACATTGAAGTTATTGGAGATTTTTTACTCTACTCTTTTGAGCATCATCAAATACTACGAAATTTATTAACTAGGTTAGCGTAAATTGAGGGATTTGCTGAATTTATGCCGATATTTCAGATGCTTAGTGCCATTAGTGTCTTGAGGTTTTACCGCGATACATGGACAATACAACGTCCGTTCTTCAATACATACCACAGTCGTAATCATCCTCAGTGACGAGGTCTATACGTTCTTGATAGTCTTTATCAAAGGCAATCCGTATGAGGTCATGTGAATAATGACATAAAGAACGCTTAGCGTCATGGCGACGGCCACATTGGCGCCAAGTAACACTGCAAGGATCTGATTAGACACGGTTATCATGACGCCGAGCCCGTCGTCCTCGGCCAAGACACGCGCAGCCTCTGTAGCCACCCAAGCTTCGATCCAGCCGCACTCGTCCTCACCGGCAAGCATGGCACGCCGCCACCTATTGCGAGATCCCTCGCATTCCTATATGTCGCCGCGCCGGGGGAAATCATCATGAAGACGTTCACAGGCGGCCTGCTGGCAGCAGCGGGCCTGTCGCTCGCATCGACCGTTCACGGCGCGCTGCCTGGCGCCATCGGCGTACCTGTCGGATCGCCCGCACCGGACGCGACCGGGCAGGAGGTCGTCGTCACCGGCCGCGCTTCTCCCGCTCCGAAGGCCGCGGATGACCGCTACAAGCCGACACCCGACGCCTCGACGTTGCGCAGTGCCGCCGATCCGCTCGACACACCGCAAACGGTCAACATCGTCCCCGCGCAGGCGATCCGCGACCAGCGCCCGCGCTACCTCGACGATGTGCTGACCAACGTCAGCGGCATCACGCAAGGCAACACGTTGGCGGCGACGCAAGACACCGTGCTCAAGCGGGGCTTCGGCGGCAATCGCGACGGATCGGTGATGCACAACGGAATGCCGCTGGTGCAGGGACGCGCGTTCAACGCCGCAACGCAAAGCGTCGAGGTGCTGAAAGGCCCGGTGTCGCTGCTCTACGGCATCATGGATCCGGGCGGGGTCATCAACATCGTCTCGAAGAAACCGCTGCTTGACCCGCAATTGACCGTCGCGCTGACCGGATCGAGCTATGCGGCGGCGCGCAGCGGCCTGGAGGCGATGGCCGACCTGACCGGCGCGATCGCCGGCGATCTCGCTGCGCGGCTGGTGCTCGATCATCAGGACGAGGACTATTGGCGCAATTACGGCACCCGTCGCGACACGCTGATCGCCCCGTCGCTCGGCTGGTACGGGGCGGCGACCCAGGCGGTGCTCTGGTACGAATATCGCCGCTTCGATTATCCGTTCGACCGCGGCACCGCGCTCGATCCGCGCACTATGCAGCCGCTGGCGGTGCCGCGCCGCCGCCGGCTCGACGATCCCAACAACCGGATGACCGGCGACAGCCACCTCGTCCAGCTCGCGCTCGATCATCGGCTGGGCGGCGGATGGGCAGCGCATCTCGCCGCCAGCCTCAACAGCGAGCGCTACGACGCCGGGCAGTTGCGAGTCACCGGCGTCAACGTCCAGCGCGGCACGTTGACGCGCAGCAACGACGCCACGCTCGGCGCGCTGAGCACCGACGCCTATCTCCAGACCTATATCGACGGCGGCTTCGACGTGGCAGGAACACGCCACGCCGTCATCTTCGGCGCAGAGGGCGAATACCGCCGTTACTACCGCCGCGACCTGATCCGTCAGGCGGTGCGGAACACGTTCAGCTATCTGGCCCCGCTCTATGGCCGCGAGCCGTTCCCGACCAGCGTCTCCGCGACCGACAGCGACCAGACCGATCGTCTCTACAACTATTCGCTGTTCGGGCAGGATTCGATCCACGTCGGTGAACGCTGAACCCTCGTCGCTGGCGGGCGGCTGATCGGCTTCGACCAGCGCGCCGGGCGCGGACGTCCGTTCGTCGCCAACACCGATCTGACCGGATGGGCGTTCGTCCCGCAGGCCGGGCTGGTGTGGCGCGCCGCACGGACCTTCTCGCTGTACGGCAGCTACACGCGCTCGCTCAAGCCGACCTCGACGATCGCGCCGCTGGCGAGCGGGGTCACCATCACCTCCGCCGTCGCGCCGGAACGCGGCCGATCGTTCGAGCTGGGCGCCAAGCTCGACATTCCCGATCGCATCACGGGCACGCTGGCGCTCTACGATATCGACAAGCGCAACGTGCTGGTGTCGCAGTTCAATTCCGTCACCGCGCTGACCGACTATCGCACCGCCGGCCGCGCCACCTCACGCGGCGTGGAGCTGGATCTCGCCGGACAGATTACCCGCACGCTGAACCTGATCGCCAGCTACGCCTATACGAAGGCGCGCACGGTCGACGACCCCGTGTTCGCTGGCAAACGGCTGGCGAACGTCGCGCCGCATACCGCCTCGCTGTCGGCCGCCTATGACGTGGGTGCGCTCGCGGGCGACGACCGGCTGCGGCTCGGTGCCGGCGGCCGCTATGTCGCACGCCGGCCCGGCGACAGCGCCAACAGCTTCTGGCTGGCCGACTATGTCGTTGCCGATGCGTTCGTCACCTATGACACACGACTGGCCGGGCGCCGGGTGACGCTCCAGTTCAACCTGAAGAACATCTTCGACAAGACCTATTACACCTCGGCGGTGAACCCGTACGGCGTCGCCATCGGTGACCCGCGACGCGCGATCGGGACGCTGGCGTTCGCCTTCTGATGCGCCGCGCTTTCGCGATGGCTATTCCGCGGGATCGCCGTACATGATCCCGCGCCCGTCGGTCCCGACGTAGACGCGTCCGAACCGCCGCGGGTCGCCGCTGATGACGCGCAGCCGCAGCCCCCATTGATGCGCGGTGTCGTTGATCCGCGTCCAGCGTGCACCGCCGTCAAGCGAGCCATAGATGCCGCGCACGTCCGCGACCGCTCCGATCGCGTACAGCGCGGGCCACGCCGCACCCGTCGCCGCCTTGCCAATGCCGTATCGCGCGATCGCGATACCATTGGTCGCGCGCGCCCAATGCTCGCCGAAGTCGACCGATCGGTAGAGATCAGCGCCGACCAACAGCCAAAGCGCTCCGGCGCGTCCTGGCACCGCGACCAGCGGATTGGCTGCCTCGCGCCCAACCGCCCGCGCGCCTGACAGGTCGGCGGGCAGCCCCACGCTCGCCGCCGCATCGAAAGTTGCGCCGCCGTCGTCGCTTCGCAGCACCCGCCCGCCATCCGCATCCACCGCATAGAAACGCCGCGCATCCGCCTTGTCGGCGGTCACGCGCACGCGGGTCGGCAAGCCGTCGACGACGTTCCAGCTCCGCCCCCGATCGCGCGTCAGCAACGGTCGCTCGGTTTCGACCACGAACGTCGCGCCATCGGCGGAAACGGTGATCGCCGCACTACCGGTCTGCGCACGCGATGGTGCCCCGCTCTCGCCACGCTGCGCCGGGACACGCATCGGTTGCCACGTATCGCCGCCATCCGCCGACCACGCCAGCGACGTGTCGGGCACGAGCGGCTTGTGCGTATTGCCGCTGCGCACCATCACCTGCGGCGCGGTGCCGGCATAATCGAGCGAATTGGTGTTGGTCAGCATCGGGTTACGATGCACGTGGGGCGGTGATTGCGTCAGGTCGTCGTGCCGAAAGCCACCGAGATCGCCGAAGCCCGACACCAACGGCGCACCGCCGGTCGGACTCACCAGGGTAATGATCGCGGTCTGCTCGATCCCGCGCGTCCACGGTGCCCAGCGCATCGTGCGCGACGCGGTGAAATCGTCGGTGCCATAAACGGTCGCGCCGGTGACATAGGCGGCGTGGCCGGCATCGAACGGATCGATTGCCAGCCCCGCGATCCAATGGCCGAAGTCCGCCCTTCCCTCGAAATCGAGGAACGGCGTAGCGGCCACGTCGCGGACGCTGTCGCGCGCCAGCTCGCGCCACGTCGTCCCGGCATCGGCCGAGCGCCACACCGTATCGCCAAGGCGATAGCGATTGACCGTCGCCACCGCGATCACCCGCGGATCGCGCGCGGCGACCGCCACGCCCATATAGCCGCCGGGCACCACCGCCGCGCCCTTCAGCGGGGTGACGTCCTTCCATGCGCCATCGCGGGGATCGAACCGCCACACCGCGCCGCGCGTGATCCCGTTCGGCCCGATCGCGTCGCAATAGGTGAGCGTCAGCACGCCGTCCGCGCCGATCACGCCCTTGACCGGCAACATGTCCGCCGCCGGCCCGCCCGCCACCGCCTGCCAGTTGGCACCACCGTCGTCGGAGCGGAACAGATGCTGCGCGTCGGGATCGGCGCTGGCGACGAAGATCCGCCCGCGTTGCGCCGGATCGAACAACACGAACGACAGGCCGCCGTGCGTCACACGCGGGCGATCGGGTCGCCCCAGGCCGGCGAGCGGAAACGTCGCGACCTTCCGCCAGCTCGCGCCCGCATCGTCGCTGCGCCACAACCCGTCATGCCGCGATCCGAACATCAGCGTGGCGGTGCGATGCGGATCGATCGCCAGCCGCTCGCCCAGCCCGCGGCCATCCTCGTTGCCGCCCATCGCGAACGGCACGATCGTCTTACGCCAGCGCGCGCCGCGGTCGGTCGAGCGGAAGATCGCCGCCGGGCCACGCGCCGACATCCCCGCCGCCAGATAGACGATGTTCGCGTCGCGCGGATCGGGCGCGATGCTCTCGATCCCCATGAAGTTCGATTCCGCTTCATCGTCCTGCAGCGGCTGCCACCGACGGCTGCTTGCGTCCCAGCGATAGGCGCCCCCCATGTCGGTGCGCAGATAGGCCAGCCCACGCTCGACCGGGCTGAACACGATCCCCGGCGCGAACCCGCCACCCCCCACCACGACATTCTGCCAGCGATACGGCGTCGCGGGCGGCGGGGCAGCACCGACCGCTCCTAGGGAAACGAGCGCCATCAGGAACCGATACCGCATCACGCTCATCTCCCGCGCGCCGTCGCGCAATGCCGCGCGATGAAGGCGGCGTGATCCGGCATCGCCGCCGCGGTCTGCGCGATCAGGCCGCGCAGATGGTGGAGGAACCGCCCCGCCTCCTCCGCGGGCAGCGCGCCGAGCAGCGGGTCGAGCGCAGCCGGCGCGGCATCCTGCCCCGCCAGCACCGCGAGCCAGCTATCGTCGGTGAACAATTCGCCCGGCTCGGGCAGCACCCGCCCGCGCTCGCGCCACAGCGCCAGCTTCTCGGCGAGCGTGTCGGGCGGCGTCATCGTGCGGCAATGCTTCCAGAACGGCGAATCGTCGCGCGCGGTCGCGTGGTAATGGAGGATGATGAAGTCGCGGATCTGGCGATATTCGGTGCCGAGCAGCCGATTGTAGGTATCGCGCTCCACCGGGGCATGCGCGCTGCCCGGGAACAGGCTCATCAGCCGCGCGATGCCCGATTGGATCAGATGGATGCTCGTCGATTCGAGCGGTTCCAAAAACCCGCCCGCCAGCCCGATCGCGACGCAATTGCGCTCCCACAGCCGTTCGCGCACCCCGGCGGTGAAGCGCAAGGCGCGCGGCTCGGCCAGCGCCGCCCCGTCCAGCCCGTCGAGCAGCGCGTCCGCCGCCCGCTGATCGTCGACGAACGCGCTGGCATAGACATGCCCGTTGCCGACGCGATGCTGGAGCGGGATGCGCCAGCGCCATCCGGCCGTCTCCGCGGTCGCACGCGTATACGGCAGCAACGGCGCGGTGGAGGCGCTCGGCACTGCCAGCGCGCGGTCGCACGGCAGCCAATGCTGCCAGCTGACGAACGGCACCCCCAACGCCTCGCCGAGCAGCAGCGAGCGGAACCCGCTGCAATCGACGAAGAAGTCGCCCGCGATCCGCCGCCCATCGTCCAGCACCACCGCCGCGATATCGCCGGTCTCCGGGGCCAGCTCGACCGCGCCGATCCGCCCCTCGATACGCGTCACGCCCTCGCCGACCGCCCGCTCGCGCAGGAACGCGGCGTACAATCCCGCATCGAAGTGGAAGGCGTAGCGCAACGACGACAGCACCGCCGCCGGATCGCGCGACGGCCGCGCGAAGCGTGCCTGCCGCGCCGCCACCGCGGTCAGGCAATACTCCTCGAGCGCGCCTACGTCGTCGCCGTCACGCTGCGCACGCGCCCAAAGCTGGTGGAACTTCACCCCCTGCACATCACGCCCGAACGTGCCGAAGGGATGCAGATAGCTTTCCCCGACACGCCGCCAGTCGACGAACGCGATCCCCAGCTTGAACGTCGCGGCGGTCGCGCGGACGAATGCATCCTCGTCGATGCCCAGCCGCTGATTGAAGTCGTGCAGCGACGGGATCGTCGCCTCGCCGACGCCGACGGTCCCGATCTCCTCTGACTCGACCAGGGTCACCGCGATCCCCGCCTCGGTCAGCCGCGCGAGCACGGCGGCGGTCATCCAACCGGCGGTGCCACCCCCGACGATGACGACCCGCTTCACGCCGCGCCGAACCCGCGAACGCGCGCGTAATCGATCAGTTGTCGGTTGCTCGGCAGGTTGGCGACCGCATAGGCCGCCTGCCGCTCGACCTCGGCGAACGCCCGCCGCGCCTCCTCGGCATAGCGATACGCGCCCGCACGCGCCGTCAGATCGGTCTTCCAGCCCATGCCGTACAGCACATATTGCCAGCTCGCATCGGTGAAGATGTCGACGTTGGCGTCCATGTCGATCTCGTTCGGGGGACGGAAGCGCCAGCAATCGAGCATGTCGTGGAGGCTGTCAGGGATCGAGGAGTCCGCGACATTGTCGCACCAGAAATCGGAATCGCGCCGTTCGGAGATGCAATAATGCAGCTTGATGAAGTCGCGCGCGCGTTCGTATCGCCGCAGCATGTTGGCGTTGAACTGTCGCGCCGACGTCTCGTAATCGCCGCCCCACGGAAAAAGGTTCGCGACCATCCCCGCCGCCACTTCGGAAAAGACGATCCCGGTTGCCTCCAGCGGCTCGAAGAACCCGCTCGACAGCCCGATTGCGACGCAGTTGCGATGCCAGTTGACCTTGCGATAGCCGGCCTCGAAGCGGATCTTGCGCGGCTCCAGATCCTGCCCGGTATAGGCGCGCAGCAGCTCCGCCGCGCGTGCATCGTCGGTGTGCGCCGACGAATAGACGTGCCCCACCCCGCGACGGCGATCGAGCCCGATGTCCCACATCCACCCCGCTTCCTGCGCGGTGGCGACGGTATAGCTGACAATCGGCTCACGCTCGTCGCGATACGGCACCTGCACCGCCAGCGCGCTGTCGCAGAACAGCACGTCACGGCACGACCGGTACGGCATCCCCAGCGCCTTTCCGATCAACTCGGCGCGAAAGCCGGTACAGTCGATGTAGAGATCGGCGGTCAGCGTGCCATGGCGGTCGGTCACCACGCCCGCGATCGCGCCATCCTCGCCGACGGTCACCGCGTCGACGTGCCCGTCGAGATGCGCCACCCCGCTCGCGACCGCCCGATCGCGCAGCAGCGCGGCGAGCGCCACCGCGTCGAAGTGGAACGCATAATTGAGCGGCGCGACATAATCGGGGTGGCTGGGCAGCTTGGGCGCGCGATGCGCGTCAGCGGCCTTCTTCTGCGGACTGCATACCGCGTCCCAATTGTCGGCCCCGCCGTGCCCGAGCAGCCAATAGGGCAACAGCTCGACGCCATTCGGCGCCTCCGCCACCTGGAACGGATGGGTATAATGGTCCGGCCCCGGCGCGCCGGGGTGAAGCGCCAGTGCGCGAACTTCGCGCCCTGTTTGAAGCTCGCGCCGCAATGACGGACGAGATCGGCCTCGCTGATCCCGATCGTCGCCAGCGTCTTGCGGATCGTCGGGAAGGTCCCCTCCCCCACGCCCAATATGCCGATGTCGGTCGACTCGATCAGCGTGATCGCGACCCCGCCGGGCAGGTCCGCGCTCAGCCGTTTCGCCAGATAGCCGGCGGTCAGCCAGCCGGCGGTCCCGCCACCGACGATCAGGACGCGCTTCTTCATCTCCAACTCCTTCGCAGGCCCGCCCCGTAGAGCGGGCCTGCGCATCCTATCAGAACGACAGGTTGATACCGGTACTGATCCGGCGATCCGCCTGGAACCAGCTCCGCCCGATCAGCGTGCCGCCCGGATACCCCCCATCAACGTCCGCTGCGTCGCCGCGGTCAGGTTGGTGCCCTGGATCCCGAACGAGAAATTCTCGGTCACCTTGAAGCGCACGCCGGCATCGAGCGAGCCGTAGGCCGAGCCATAGACCGGCAGCGCGATCTGGATCGGAGTCGAGGCGCCGGCGCTCGTATAATAATTATACGACGGGTTTGTCCCGTTGCTGTTGGTCGATTGCAGATACTTCGACCGCCACGAATAGGCGACGCGGAAGGAGATGGGATTGCGTTCGTACAACAGCGTGGCGTTGAGATTATGCTTCGACAGTCCGACCAGCGGCGCGTCGCGGCGGATCACGCCGTTGATGTCGCGGTAGAAGTCTCCGGGGTTCGAGCTTTCGATGAAGGTATAATTGCCTTCGAAACCAAAGCCGCTGAGGACGCCGGGCAGCATGTCCAGGAAGAAGCGGCCGCCGACTTCGACGCCCTTCACGGTCGCCGCGCGATCGGCATTTACGTAATCGCTGGCCGACGCGTTGACGTTCTCGGTCGTGCCGTCGCTGAACACCACCGTCACCTGTCGCTCGGTTAGCGAGAAGATCGGCAGGTTCGTCAGGCGCTTGTAGAACGGTGCCAGGTGGAACGACGTACCCGGCCGCAAATAATATTCCAACGACAGGTCAAAGTTGTTCGACATCGTCGGCTTCAGCAACGGATTGCCGGTGTCCGCGGTGAAATTGGTGAAGATCGGCGGCGTCGCAGAGCCGGTGGTCGCCGCGCCGACCGAACCCGACGAGCGCAGCGCGTTGAACGTCGGCAGGTCGAGCGTGATGTTATAGCCGGCGCGCAGCTTGATCTCGGTGGTCGGCGAGAATTCGAGGTTCACCGACGGCAGGAAGCGCGTGAACTCCGCACGCCCGCCACGCGGCACCACTGCGGCTGCCAGCGTCTGCTGCACGCCATTGCGGATGAAGGTGTTACCGTTCTGGCGAATGAAGCCAGAGCCCTCGTTCTTGATGTTGACGACACGCAGCCCGACGTTGCCCGAAATGCCTGGCGCGTCACCCTGCGGGCCGAATCGCATCAACGCATAGCCGGCGAGATTCTCGGTGCGGTTCCGTACCTCGTCGCCAAGGCGGAAGCCCGGCGGCGTGATGCCCTGATTGCCACCATAGCCGCTGCCCAGCGGCAACTGGCCGGCTTGGGTACAATCGCCACCGGGGCAGAAGCCGGCGGGCGGCGATGCGACCAGCCCGGTCCGATCGCGGACGTACCGGCGCGCCAACTCTTCGCTCGCGAACATCAAATTGCCCGGCAGCGGCGTCTCGCCACGGAAGAAGTCGTTGAACGCGTGGTATGAGACATCGCCCGGCGCGGCGTTGGCGTAGCTCAACTGCGGATCACCGTTCCAACCCTGGCCGAGCGCCGCCCAATTGTAGCCGTTCGCGAAATCACGCTCGGTGCGTTTGGCGTAGCGGCCGCCGAGCTTGACCGACCGGAAGAAGCCGTCGTCGAACTTATATTCGAGGTCGACCTGCCCGGCGTCGAGCCGTCCGGTGTTGTTCTCGTTGTGCGGCATCGATGCCGTCCAGAGATAGCTTGCCGGATCGGCGAAGCCGGCCTGCGTCGCTTGCGAGACGCTGATCCGCGGCAAGTCGCCGGTCAGGTCCATGCCGAACCCGGGACCGAAGCTGACGCTGCGGAAGATGTCGAGCCGATCGTAGATCTGCTTGGAATCGACGCGCTGCAACGCACCGCTGATCCGCAGGCCGCTATCCTCGGGCGCGTAAGCGAACGACAGCGAGTAATCGCGGGTCAGGGTGTTGCTGGTGACATAGCCCTTGTTGCCGCTGCTCAACACGTTGCCGCTCGGCAGGAAGGTGTTGGGATCGCGATTGAACAACGAATTGGTCTTGAGCAGCAGCCCGTTGTCGTCGAACTCGCTTGTCGCCGGATCGACCGACAGCGTCTGCGACGACACCTGGGCGCCGTAATCGCTCGACTTGCTCTTGTAGCGCGACTGGAAGAAGCTGCCAGTGAAGGTCAGCGCATCGGTCGGCGCCCACTGCACCGCGCCATAGATGCCGTAGCGGCGATACTGGAACGCCTCGTCACCATAAGTGAAGCCACCGGGGATGTAGTAATCGTTCGAGTTGATCCGCGTCTTGAAATACGGCTCGGTCCGGATGAACTGCGACAGCGAGCTGAACTGGCTGTACGCCACGTCCGCCAAGATGCCGATCCGGCCGATGCCGGTATCGAACGACTTGGTGACCAGCACCGATCCCATCGGGTCGGCCTTGTTTGCCATGTCGCCCAGGCTCAACTCGCCGGTGCCCGCGACATGCCAGTCGCCGTTGAAGTCGAACGGCATCTTCGTGCGCAGGTCGATCTGGCCGCCGGTTCCGCCCTCGATCAGATCGGCCGTCGACGCCTTGTACACGTCGACCGCCGCCATCAACTCCGGCGTCACGTCGCTCCACAGGATCGCGCGGCCGTTGTTGGCGCTGAAGATCTCGCGGCCGTTCAGGCGCGAGGCGACGCCGGTCAGGCCGCGCACCTGCACGCCCGAGCCCTGCACCGAATAGTGATCGGGATCGCCGAGCGCCGCGAAGCGGACGATCGACACGCCGGAGACGCGCTGCAACACTTCGGTGATCGAATTGTCGGGGAGCTTGCCGGCATCGTCGGCGACGATCGAATCGACGATCGTCTCGCTGCGGCGCTTGCGCTCGTCGGCGGCCTGCAACGCGGCGCGACGGCCGGTGACGACGACGTCGCCCGCGCCAGCCTCTTCACCCGTTGCTTCCTGCGTGGTGCCGACCGACCCCTGCGGCTCGATCTGTGCGTGTGCCGTGGTTGCGAGCACGACGGCCGCCAGTGCGAGCGTCGAGGCGCTGCGACGGAGCACGCGTGCGTGACGGTGTGAAATCATATCCTCCCCCTTCGATGATCAGTGGTGCGCTTGTCGCGCTTTCGATAGCGCTCCCAATACCGCCGCACTTTTCAAAAAACAAAGCATTTTAATCTTACGATTTCGACAAAGATGGCGCGCAAACGTGTGCGAAGTCGGCGCCTCCAGGTTTTTCAAACATGGTAGCGTAACCATTTAACTGTCGCGCTTTAGTCGACAAAGCTTCGTGCGGCGGCTCAGATCGGTCGGTCGGGCGACCAAGGTCTTCACACGCTTAACTCTGACATTTAGGAAGGTGCGATAAGGCCGTACCGAGAGGGGATGACGTGACGAGGACAGGGATCAACCGGCGCCAGGCATTGGTCGGCGCAACGGCGGCCGGCGTAACGGCCATGACGATGACGGGCAGCGCCACGGCACAAAGCGGTGCCGCACCCGCCGGCACCGCCGCGGCGATCCTCGCGCCGCGCCCGCCGATGGGGTGGAACAGCTGGAACAGCTTCGCGACGACGATCACCGAGGCGCAGGCGCGCGAAACCGCCGCGATCATGCGCGCCAAGCTGCTGCCGTTCGGCTATGATGTCTTCACCGTCGACATCCAGTGGTACGAACCCGAGGCGTCCAGCTACACCTACAATGCGAAGCCGACGCCCGCGCTCGACGCCTACGGCCGGCTGATCCCCGCGCCGAACCGCTTTCCGTCCAGCGCCGACGGATCGGGCTTCAGCAAGCTGGCGCGCGACGTCCACGCGATGGGGATGAAGTTCGGCATCCACCTGATGCGCGGCATCCCGCGGCTGGCGGTCGAGAAGAACCTGCCGATCCTCGGCACCAGATACCGCGCCGCGGACGTGGCGGACAAGAACAGCATCTGCTCCTGGAACCCCGACATGTACGGCGTCGACATGACGAAGCCGGGCGCGCAGGCCTATTACGACAGCGTGTTCGCGCTCTACGCCGGCTGGGGCGTCGACTTCGTCAAGATGGACGACATGTCCCGCCCCTATGACGCGCACGCGCCGGAGATCGAGGGCGCGCACAAGGCGATCCTCGCCTCGGGGCGTCCGATGATGCTCAGCCTGTCGCCCGGCGAGACGCCGGTGATCCGCGGCGGGCATGTGCGCGACCATGCGCAGATGTGGCGCATCTCCGACGATTTCTGGGACGATTGGGCGATGCTGGAGGCGCAGTTCACGCGGCTCGAGAACTGGAACCCGTGGCGCCGCCCCGGTGCGTGGCCCGATGCCGACATGCTCCCGCTCGGCCGGCTCGCTCTCGGCCAGCGCGACACCAAATTCACCCCCGACGAACAGCGAACGTTGATGACCCTCTGGTCGATCGCGCGCTCGCCGCTGATCATGGGCGGCGACCTGCGCCACCTCGACGCCCCGACGCTGGCGTTGCTTACCAATCGCGCGGTGCTGGCGGTCAACCAGGCGTCGACCGGCAACCAGCCGCATTTCATCGCGGACGGCACGCGGATCTGGTCCGCACGCCCCGAGGACGCGCCCGCCGACCGCTATGTCGCGCTGTTCAACACCACCGACAAGCCGAAGGACGTCGGCGTTCCGCTGCGCGATCTGGAACTCGGCGACTCCGCGATGGCGACAGATCTTTGGAGCGGCGCGAAGCTCGGTCGCGTCACCGCGCGCCTCTCGCAACGGCTGCCCGCGCACGGTGCGAGCCTGTATCGCCTGACCGCCTGAGGACCTTCACAGCACGCGTTGACTCGCCGGGAGAAAGCTCCATACTTCCGTTATGACTGGTGCTGTTGTTCATCAGCGCTTTCGCGACCACGCGGGCCAGCTCGCCGCACGCGGTTAGCCCGGACCCGGCGGCGTGCCGCTCGGGTTCGGGACGATCTCGCCGACCCCGCGCGGCCGCGCCTTCGAGCCAGCGGAAGCCCTGCCTTGAACAGCGACCTTTCGCCGCGTGACACCGCGCGCCTGCCCTCCGTCCGCCCAACCCCGATCGTGCCGCAAGCCGAGGCGCCGCCGCCGCCCGCGGACACGGCGCTCGCGATCGGGCTGCTCCTTGCCATCCTCTTCTTCGGCATTCCGATGCTGCTCTTCTGCGTGCTCACCTCCGGGTGAGCCTTGCGTGGACAGCGCCCGCGCCGCTTGGCAGAAGGCGCGCCTGTTTCCGCGGAGTCTCGTCCATGCGTTTGCGTCTTGCCGCCCTGCCCCTTCTCGCGCTCGCCGCCACCGCCCCGGCGCAGACGATCGTCGCGCCGGTCGCACCGATATCGGAACAGACGCTCAAGGACGTCACCAAGGAACTGTCGTCGGATGCCTATGAAGGCCGCGCACCGGGCACCGCCGGCGAGGAGAAGACGGTCTCCTATCTGGCGAAGCGCTTCGCCGCCGCCGGGCTGAAGCCGGGCAACAAGGGCAACTGGTATCAGGACGTGCCGCTGGTCGAGCTGACCGCGAAGAACGTGTCGCCGCTGGTGTTCACCGGCGCGGGCGCCCCGCTCAGCCTCAACTACGGCCCCGACATGGTCGTCGGCACGTGGCGGATCACCCCGCGCGTCGAGGTGAAGGATTCGCCGGTGGTGTTCGTCGGCTATGGCATCAACGCACCGGAAAAGGGCTGGAACGATTATGCCGGGCTCGACGTGCGCGGCAAGACGGTGCTGATCCTCGTCAACGATCCCGACTGGCGCACCCCCGGTCTGGTCGGACCGTTCGGCGGCCGCGCGATGACCTATTACGGACGCTGGACCTACAAATATGAGGAAGCCGCGCGACAGGGTGCAGCGGCGGCGATCATCGTCCACCAGACCGAGCCCGCCGCTTATGGCTGGAACGTCGTGCAGTCGAGCTGGACCGGCGCGCAACAGGTCGCCGATGCGGCCGACAATCATGCCGGCGACAGCGCCGCGATCGGCTGGATGCAGGAGGCGCAGGCGCGCAAATTGTTCGAGCGCGAGGGGCTGGACTTCGACGCGCTCACCGCTGCCGCCGCGCGCAAGGGCTTCCGCGCGCGCCCGCTGAACGGCGTCCGCGCCTCGGTGTCGTTCGACGAGAACGTGCGCCGTCACCAATCGCGCAACGTGATCGGCATCCTGCCCGGCACGACGCGACCGAACGATTACGTCCTGTATTCCGCGCACTGGGATCACCTCGGCCATTGCGAGGCCGCGTCCGATGGCGACGACATCTGCAACGGCGCGATCGACAATGCCACCGGCACCGCCGCGCTGGTCGCGCTCGCCGAAGCCAATGTGAAGGCCGGGCCGACCCCGCGCAGTCAGGTCTTCGTGGCGGTCACCGGCGAGGAAAGCGGGCTGCTCGGCTCCGAATATTACGCCGCCAACCCCGTCTATCCGCTCAGTCAGACCGTCGGCGGCGTCAACATGGACGCGCTGTCGCTGGCCGGCCCGGCGAAGAACGTCGTGGTGGTCGGCAAGGGCAAGTCGGAGCTGGACGCCTATCTGGCCGCCGCGCTCAAGACGCAGAACCGCGTCGCGAGCGCCGAGCCGACCCCCGAGAAGGGCTTCTATTACCGCTCGGATCACTTCAGCCTCGCCAAGCGCGGCGTACCGATGATCTATTTCGACGCCGGTGACGATCTGGTCGCGGGCGGCAAGGCGGCGGGCGCGGCGGCGGCGAAGGACTATGAGGAACATCGCTACCACGGCCCCAAGGACGAGTACGATCCCAACTGGAACTGGGCGGGCACGGTGAAGGACGTGCAGCTCTATTACGAGATCGGCCGCGCGCTCGCGGAAAGCAGCGCCTGGCCCAATTGGGTGGCGGGCGACGAGTTCCGCGCGATCCGCGACAAGAGCCGCTCGACGGCGGCTGCCAAGTAAGAGGGACGACGATGACCAAGACCCCGCCGCCCGAATGGGCCCCGCACGCCGCCGTCTGGATCGGCTATCCCAGCCATCCCGAATTGTGGCTGGAGGATCTGGACGAAGCCCGCGCCGAAGTGACCGCCTTCGCACGCGCGGTCCATGCCGATGGCCGCGGCGAGCAGGTGCTATTGGTCGCCGCCGACGAGCAAGCCGCCAGCGACGCGCGTGAACGCGCCCCGTTCGCGGAGGTGGTGATGGAGCGGTTCGGCGACATCTGGCTGCGCGACACCGCCCCGATCCTCGACGGCGACGGCAAGGCACGCGACTTCGGCTTCAACGGCTGGGGCGGCAAGTACGAGTTGGAAGGCGACGACGACATCGGTGCGCGGCTCGCGCGCGCGCGAGGGCTGGCGGTGGTGCCATGCGACTGGATCCTCGAAGGCGGCGCGATCGATGGCGACGGTACGGGGCTGGTGGTGACGACCGAGCAATGCCTGCTCAACCCCAACCGCAATCCGCGCATGTCGAAGGCGGAGATCGAGCAACGCCTCGCCGACGACCTCGGGCTGACGCGGGTGCTGTGGCTCGGCAACGGGCTGCTCAACGATCATACCGACGGGCATGTCGACAATCTCGCGCGCTTCGTCGCCCCGAACCGCCTCGCGCTGCCGCGCGCCGAGGAGAACGACCCGAACTGGCAGGTCTTTCAGGATGCCGCGATCCGCGCCCGCGCGATCGGGATCGACGTGGTCGAGGTGCCCTCCCCGGCCGCGTGCTGCGCGACGAACAGGTCGTGCCGGCCAGCTACATGAACTTCTACATCGGCAATGTCGCGGTGGTCGTGCCGGTCTATGGCAGCGAACATGACGACGCCGGCGTCGCGGCGATCCGCGCGCTGTTCCCCGACCGCGAGGTCGTGGGATTGCGCGCCGACGCGATCCTGACCGGCGGCGGCAGTTTCCACTGCATCAGCCAGCAAATCCCGGCCTAACCGCGCCCGCGCGGCGCTGCGCGGGCAAAAGCCCGCGCAAGGCCGGGATCGGCGCGGCGAGCGGCAAAGCCGCGCGTCCGACGTGCAGGCGGCGGCTTCGCCTCGCCCGCAGCCAATGCGGATCCCCGGACTAGATCCGGAAACCCGCCCCTCTTGCGCCAACAACACCGACCCCATCCGTCATTGCGAGCGCAGCGAAGCAATCCAGAGCCGGACCAGGACGCCCTGGATTGCTTCGCTACGCTCGCAATGACTAGGGAGCGTCAGCGGGACGTCGGATCAAACCTAAGGCAAGAGCCAAACAGCCCCCCGTTCGTGCTGAGCTTGTCGAAGCACGTGCCCCAAGACGCGCACCCTCAAACAAAAGCCCCCGACCAATCACCGATACATCGCCGCCGCATCGGCCTTGAACGACGCTCCGCTGCCCGTGCGGCTGTAGAACATATGCCCACCCGGATACACGCGCAGTTGCACACGCTCGGGCACGCCGAACGCCGGCATCTGGTCGACGATCAGCCGCGACGCGAAGAACGGGCACGACAGATCGTCCCAGCCATGCACGATCATCACGCGCATCTTCGGATCGTTCGCGATCGCCTTGCGCAGGTCGCTGACCGGCGTGTCGGCCGGCTGCCCGCGATCCCACGCCGCATTCACCGCATAGGACAGTGCGTTGTACCGCGCATCGGTCTTCCAGCCGACCTCCCGCGTCACGAAATCGACCATCGCGCTGGTGGTCGGCGCGATCAGCGCGTCGAGCAGCGGATCGTTCGATTCCTGCCGCGGCGACCACGGGAAGGGATCGAAGGCGGTGACATTCGAATCATAGATGCTGCCGATCGTCGCATCGTTGCGATGCACTTCGCGCAGGAACGTCCGGCTGTCGACGCGCCCGCCCATCCGTTGCACCAGCGCCGGGTCCAGCCCGGTCAGCCGCGTGACGTTGCTCACCACGCGCTGCACCGCCTCGGTGTTCGCGCGCCCCAGCAGCAGGTCGCGCGCGAAATCGCCGCGCGTATAGGCCTCGACCTCGGCCATCGCCGCCGGAGTGAGCTGCCCCTTGCGCTCCAGATTGGCGGCGGCCATCGATGGCAGGTCGATCATCCACGGCAGCGGCGACAAGGCCGTCGCGCCATCGCCCGACGCCGGGTCGAGATACGGCGACACCATGATGAGTCCGTTGATCCCGACGCCGACCTGCGACTGCAGCTCATAGGCGATGCGCGGCGCGCGATAGCCGCCGTAGCTTTCACCCATCACATATTTGGGCGAGCGCAGCCGGCCTTCCTTGACCAGCCAGTCGTACACCACCTTCGACAGATATTTGATGTCGGGATCGTTGGCATAGAACGCCTTCTTGGTCGCATCGGCGTCGACCAGGCTGCGGCTGAAGCCGGTGCCGATCGGATCGATGAAGACCAGATCGGTCATGTCGAGCCAGCTATTGGGATTGTCGCGCGCGATCGGGGCGTCGGAGGGGAGTCGCCCTGCGCGCCGAACTGCACGCGCTTCGGCCCGACCGCGCCCATGTTGAGATACACCGACGCCGCCCCCGGACCGCCATTGAACGCGAAGGTGACGGGGCGCGCGGCGTCGCTGCCGGGCACGGTATAGGCGGTATAGACCACCTTCCCGATCTCCTTGCCCTTTTCGTCGCGCACCGCGATCGTGCCGATCGTCGCCTTGTAGCTGATCGTCCGACCACCGATCCGCGCGGTCTGCGTGATCGTCTTGTCGGCGGGAAGCGGCGGTTGCTGCTGCTTGTCGTCCTCCTGCTTCTTCTCGACGGTGGTGGTGGTCTTGTCGGTCTGCGCCAGCGCGGGTGCGGTGGTGGCGAGCAGCAAGGCGGCGAGCGACAGCGTGCGAACGATCATCGGCAGGGTGACATCCGGGATGTGGCGGACCGGCGGGCTGCCGGTGCCTGATCGCGCCATGCTACACCCTCGCCCCGCCCGCGCAATCCGCCGCTGACGCGGATCGACCCGCGCTACCCGCCTCGCACGGTCGCGCGATAGGTCGTCACTTCATAGGTCGCGCGGCGGCACTCGGCGACGACGCGCTCCTCGGCCAGCCGGAAGCGCGCACCGTCCCACACGAAGTCGCGCCGGGTTCCGCAATCGCGGCCCGGTGTCACGGGCACAAGCACCGCATAGCGACGCCGCGCCGGCTGCCACGCGCCGGCCGCGGGCAGGTCGACCGCCAGTTGCGCCTCACCCTTGTCCGGCACGACATAGGGCAACGCGTCCGTCCCGCGGCACGGCGACACCACTTCCAGCAGGCTATGCGCCGCATCCAGCCGATAACTGCGCGCCTGGACCGCTCCGCACCCCCTGACGGGCTTGCCGACCAGTTTCTCAAGCTGCTTGCGCGACAGGGCACGCGGCGCGCGCGCATCGGCTGGCGGCACCTCGATCACCGCCGTCGCGGGTCGCGCCTCCGCTCGATCGCCGATCGCGGCCAGCGCGGCGCTCAGCCCGGTCAACGACGTGCGCGTCCGCACCCGCTTTCCGACATCGGCGAGCGTCAGCACGCGCCCGCGTCGGAGCGCGCTGGCGAGCGTGCCGGTCACCGGCAGCGACAGCCCCGCCCCGCGCCCCGGCGCGATCAGCTCCGCGATCGTCCGCCCGTCGATCGCCACCGTCATCCGCGTCCCCGCCGTGACCGTCGCCGGGATCGAGATGTCAATCGCCGCGACCGGCCCATCGTGGCGCAGCACGGCCAACGGATAGGCGTCTGCGTCCCCGCCGTCCGGCACCTGCGACAAGGCGACGCACCGCTGGCGATCGTCGCAGAACACCCGCCAGTCGCCAGCCCCGGCCGCTAATTGCAGCGCCAGCAGCAGCGCGATGCTCATCCGCGCACCACGCGCGTGCTCCACACCGGCAGATAATCGGGATTGCCGCGGCATTCGCCCATGCTGCGCTGCTCGACCAGCCGGAGGCGCTCACCGTCCCACACGAAGGACTGCATCACCCCGCAATCGCCGAGACCACGCCCCTTGGCATAGCTGCGCAGCACGCCCCCCTCCACGTCGCCGTTGATGACGCTGTGCACCGGGGTCTGCGAGTCGGCGCCGGTCTCCTCGAACCCGGACGGCGCGTCGACCTTGGCCGGCGTCGCCTTGCCGTCGCGCACGACGAACAACGCGTCGATTTCGTTATACGCACCCGCCGAGCAGGGCAGCAGCACCAGCATCGCGCCATCGGCAAGGCCATACGCGCGCGGGTCGGGGCCGGAGAAGGACGGGTCGCATTCCGCGGTCCGGCGCATCCCCGCCAGCAACGCGGGAGCAAGCGCCGCCGCCTCGCCCCCGAACGCCACCCCGCGCACGCGAGGCGCAGCGCGCGCGGCGGGCACCGTCGCCGCCGGCCGGTCGCCGCGCGCAACCAGCGCCGTCACCGTTCCCGCGCGCCCTTGTTGCGCGTCGATATAGCGCAACGCCGCCGACGCCCCGGCCGCAGAGATCGTGCCGAGCCGCTTGCCGCCCGTGTCGAGCGCCTCGATCGTCGTGGCATCGGCAAGCGCGTGTGCGATCGCCGCCGCCGCCGCACCGCTCAGCCCGTTCCCGCCGACCGCAAACGCCCGCCCGTCGATCCGCAGCGTCGCGGGCGCGTCACCATCGCCCTGCGGCATATCGAGCGCGACCTCGACCGCGCCATCGGGGCCAGCGGCGCGCGCAACCTGCATCGTCACCGCCGGAAAGTCGGCATCGGTGCCCAGCGACGCCATCGCGCAGCGCGCGACATTGTCGCACGCCACCGTCCAGTCGCGGAACGTCTTCTGCTCGCCGGGCTTCGGCACCGCACGATCGTCGCCCTCGGCGGTCGCCCGCGCCACGGCGGCCTGAGACGATGAAGGTGTCGGTGACGGGGATGTCGGCGCCTTGGCGGGCTGCTGCGAACAGGCGGCCAGACCCAGTACGGCCGCCAGTGCCACTCTTTTCATCGCCTTGCCCCCTGCTGCTGGCGCATCGTCACTGCGGCGGGTTAAAGGCGCGTCAACATGAATAGGAGATGGCAGATGCAGGTGGTCGGCGTAATCGGCGCGGGGCAGATGGGCGCGGGGATCGCGCAAGTGTCCGCAGCGGCGGGCTATCGCGTGTTGCTCAGCGACGTGGACGCAACGCGCGCCGCGGCGGGCAAGGCAGGGATCGCCAAGCGACTGGCGCGCGCACTCGACAAGGGCCAGATCGACGCCGCCGCCCGCGACGCGACGCTGGCACGGATCGAGCCGGTCGCCGGCGCCGCCGACTTCGCTCCCTGCGATCTGGTGATCGAGGCGGCGACCGAGCGCGAGGAGATCAAGCGCCGCATCTTCGCGGATGTCGGCGCGGTGCTGCGCCCCGACGCGTTGCTCGCCTCGAACACCTCGTCGATCCCGATCACGCGGCTGGCGCAGGCCGCGCCCGATCCGGCGCGCTTCATCGGCGTCCACTTCTTCAATCCGGTGCCGGTCATGGGGCTGATCGAGGTGATCCGCGGCCTCGCCACCGCCGACGCGACCGTCACGGCGATCGAGCAATTTGCCGAGCGGCTGGGCAAGGCGGTGGTCCGTGCCAACGATGCGCCCGGCTTCATCGTCAACCGCGTGCTGATGCCGATGCTCAACGAGGCGATCTTCGCGCTCGGCGAAGGCGTGGCGACGATCCGCGATATCGACCTCGCCTGCCAGCTCGGGCTCAATCACCCGATGGGGCCGTTGACGCTCGCCGACTTCATCGGGCTCGACACCTGCCTCGAGATCATCCGCGTGCTGTTCGACGGCACCGGCGACCCGAAGTTCCGCCCCGCCCCGTTGCTCGTCAAATATGTCGAGGCCGGCTGGTACGGGAAGAAGAGTGGGCGCGGCTTCTACGATTATTCGGGCGCAGAGCCGGTTCCGACGCGTTGATCCGAGTCACTTATTGTTTGCCTCCTTCCGGCGCGACGTTTCTTGCGCCGGAAGAAAGGGCTGCGTAACAGCCGGAGAATGAACGACAACGCCTATCCCTCCGACCCAGACCAGCACGATGACGTCGATCCCACGGGTCTCGCCGCGGGTCGACCGGCACAGGGTACGATGGACGTTGGCGCGAGCGAACCGATCGCGCGAATCGGGCTGCATCACTGGCGTGAAAGCACGATCACCGATCCGAACCTCCAGGATCGCGGCGGCGTGTTCTTCGCCGCGATCGAGATGACGCGGATGCCGATGCTGCTCACCGACCCGAGCAAGCACGACAATCCGATCGTCTTCGCCAACAAGGCGTTCTTCGACCTCACCGGTTACGAGGAAAACGAAGTGCTGGGGCGCAACTGTCGCTTCCTGCAAGGCGCGCAGACCGATCGCAATGCGGTTGCGGAGATGCGCGAAGCGGTGCGCACCCGCTCGTCGATCGCGCTGGAGTTGCTCAACTACCGCCGCGATGGCTCGCCGTTCTGGAATGCAGTGTTCATCGGCCCTGTCTATGACACGCAGGGCAAGTTGCAGTATTTCTTCGCCAGCCAGCTCGACGTCACCCGCCGCCGCAATTCGGAGCAATCCTATCGGCAGGCGCAGAAGATGGAGTCGATCGGCCAGCTCACCGCCGGGCTCGCGCACGATTTCAACAATTTGCTTCAGGTCGTGAACGGCAACCTCGAACTGGTCACGCACACCAGCGATCCGGATCGCGTGAAGCGCTATGTCGCCGCGGCGCAATTGGCGGCCGAGCGCGGGGCGAAGCTGACGCGACAATTGCTCGCCTTCGCGCGCAAGACCCGGCTGGAGCCGCGTCCGCTCAACCTCACGCATCTCGTCTCCGAGTTCAGCGAGCTGATCGAAAGCTCGGTCAACAAGCAGATCGACATCCACCTCAGCCTGCGCCGCGGGTTGCAGCATGTCGTCGTCGATCCGGACCAGCTTGAGATGGCGCTGCTCAACATCGTCAACAACGCGCGCGACGCGATGCCGAACGGCGGGCTGGTGACGATCTCCACCCTGCCCCGCCATCTCGACGGCGATGCCGCCGCGCACGATCTGCCGTCGGGCGATTACGTCGTCCTGCAGGTCGAGGACGATGGCGAGGGCATGAGCCCCGAGGTGCTGGAACGCGCCACCGAGCCGTTTTTCACCACCAAGGGCACCGGTAAGGGAACCGGGCTCGGGCTGGCGATGGCCAGCGGCTTCGTCCGTCAGTCGGGCGGGCGACTGGAGATCGAGAGCACGCCGGGCAAGGGCACCGTGGTGCGGATGCTGTTTCCGGTCATGCAGGCCGATCGCAGAGACGACACGACGGAGGTCGAATCCGAAGCCGCCACCAGCGCGCCGCGCAAGGGCGCCGAGCATATCCTCGTCGTCGAGGACAATGACGAAGTGCTGGCGATCGCGCGCGAGATCCTCGAAGCCGCGGGCTATCGCGTCTCGACCGCGATCAGCGCCGAGGCGGGCCTCAAATTGTTCGAGACAGTCCATCCCAATGATCGCTTCGACCTGTTGTTCACCGATCTGGTGATGCCGGGCGGGATGAACGGGCTGATGCTCGCCGATGCGATCGTCGAGCGCGACGCCGCAGTCTCGGTGTTGATGACCACCGGCTATAACGAAGAACTGGTGGTCGGCGGCCCGCGCGCCCGCGCCACCGACGTGCTGAGCAAACCCTACCGCCGCTCCGAGCTGCTCGACCGCGTCCGGCTGGCGCTCAACCGCAACGGCGAAAGCGGCAAGCGCCGCTCGCGTTCGGATTTCGGCGCGGTAGAGGCGTAACCACACCGGCGGTATCGCCCGACCTATCAGGTCGAGTGTGCGATGACATCACCTCGAACCGCAGCCGTCATTGCGAGCGCAGCGAAGCAATCCAGGGCGTCCTGATCCGGCCCTGGATTGCTTCGCTGCGCTCGCAATGACGAACGCGGGTCGCACCCTCGTCCTGATCAGACGCCCCCCTCAGAGGATCGTCGCAACCTTACCTTCCGTGCTCCTGCCTCCGCAGGAGCACGACCAACTCTCAACAAACTCCCCTCCCCTTCAGGGAAGGGCCTGGGGGTGGGGCAGTGTCTCACCGAGACCACCCCAAGCGACGTCCACCTCTCAAGAGCGCCGCAAAACCCGACGCACCGGATAGAAGACCGCACCCGGCGCCACCGACAGCGCCAGCACCACCGCCACCGAAGCGATCGACGCGCACGTCAGCAGCCTAACCCAGCGCTCGCCGTCCACCGGCGTCCCCACCCGCATCAGCGCCAACGCGATCAACACCGCCGCCCCGCTGCGCAACGCGCGCACCGCGCGTTCGCCGGAGATACCCGCCTCGCGCCGGAACTTGTACGACGCCGCCGCCAGCAGCACGAACGCCAGCGCACACAGCAACACGCCTTCAAACATGTACCACCCCTTGTGTCCGTCGCGGTGCGCGCACCGCCTGCCGCCGCGCCGCGCGCCAGGCGGCGATGCCCAGCAGTGCGGCGACGCCCAGCATCGCTAGATCGAAACCCATGAACAGTCCGTCACCGGCGCGCCACGACGCCAGCAACCCGCGCGACGTGGTCAGCGCATTCGCGACCGGGATCGCCGCGAACACCGCGGCGCCCGCGGCGAAGAGGATCGCCCACGCCTGCTTCGCCGGCCGCAGCAATTGCAGCACCGCCGCCCCGCCCCAGACGTAGAACATCGTCGCCACCTCGGTGGCCGCACGCCCCTCGGCCGCCGCGGGGACGACGCGGTTGGCGAGCAGATAGGCGCCCATCCCGAGCGGCAACCCGGCGATCGTCGCGACGTTCAACCGCTCGACCAGCCGCAACCCGAAGAACGGCACCGCTCCCGGCTTGCGACGCGCCGCGGTCCACAGCAGCAATCCGGTGCCGACCATCGCCGCCCCCGTCAGCCCGAGCAGGAACAACACCCAGCGCAAGGTCGGCGCGGCGAAGTTCGCAAGGTGCAGCCCCAGCATCACGCCGACGGTCGACAGCGCCGCGCCGCTGCCCGATGGCGGCTGAAGCAGCGCGCCGGTCGCGCCCGAATACACCACCGTTCCGGTGCGCGCGTTCAGACGCGCTCCGGCGCTACCGGTGATGGCGACGGTCGCAGCGGCGTCGCCGGGCTGCTGCACCACGAGGCGCGCCGCCGGCATCCCGAGCCGCGCCTCGGCGTCGCGGACCAGCGGCGCGATGGGCACCAGCGGCGCATTGCGTTCGCTCGCCACCGCATCGCTCGCCAGCCCATAGGCTTCGCGCCCGAAATCGAGCGGCTGCTTGTAATTGATCGCGATCGGATAGGGCAGGTACATCAGCACCAGCGTCATCAGCCCGGTATAGGTGATGACCGCGTGATACGGCAGCGCGAGCACCGCCGACACGTTGTGCGCGTCGAGCCAGCTCCGCTGTCCCTTGTTCCAGCGCAGCGTGAAGAAGTCGGCGAAGATGCGCTTGTGCGTCACGACGCCCGAGATGATCGCGCCCAGCATGAACATCGCGCACACTCCGGCCAGCCAGCGACCCCATGGATGCGGAAGCTGCAACTGGAAGTGGAAGCGATAGAAATGCTCGCCCCCGCGCGTCTCGCGCGCGTGGATCGGCGCGCCGGTCGCGGGGTCGAGCACCTGCTCGTCCGCGCGCTTGCGCCGCTTGCCCGGCTTCGCGGCCTCTGCCTCGGCATCCGGCTTGGGCGTCGCATAGACGTGGGTCACGCCATCGCGATCGTTCGGCAATTGGATGAACCATTGCTGGTCGTGGATGCCGTCACGCGACAGGCTGGTGACCGCATTCTGCGCCGCATCGGCGGCGGCGGTGCGGTTCATCGGCAGCTCGGGCTGCATCCAGCGCGTGATCTCGGGACGGAAATAGCTCGCCGTGCCGGTCAGGAACATCGCGAACAGGATCCAGCCGGCGAGCAGCCCCAGCCAGCTGTGGATCCACGCCATCGACTGACGCAGCGATCGCGTCACGGCCGCACGCCCAGCAACCACAAGGCGATCCCGGCGACGATCGCGCCGCCCCACACCGCCGCTGCGGCCCGCGCCAGCCGCGGCTCGTGGAAGCACCACAGACCGATCGTCGCATAGAAAAGGAAGGCGGGGATCATCCCCCAGAGGGTCGCCTCGACGCGCGAAATCGGCAGCAACCGCGCCACCAGGGTCGCGACCGTGGCGGTCAGCGCATATCCGCCGAGGAACGCCGTCACGCAGCGCACCAGCATCGCCAGTGCACCGACGCGGATGTGACGAACGCGTCGGGTCGGTGTCATGACCGTGTCCGCCCGCTGCATCAACATCCGCTGTCATCCCCTGTTCGTGAACGAGGCCGACATAGCAGCGATTGCGACTGACTATCAATAGTGATCGCACATTTCGCGCGAATGAATCGCATCCCGGACCCGCGGACGTCCCTCGTCCGGCGCGCCGCACGGTCGCGGTGTCGCTAGGATTTTCTTCAGCAAACGCTGGAATATAGGCGGTGGGAAAGGGAAACCGGACTGGCGTGCGAGGCAGCCCATAATACGGGTGCGCCTCGCACGTATCCCGTCGCCACGGCGAAACCGAGATGCTAGGCATTGGTTCCATGACGATCATCTCGAATTCGGGGGCCGCCGGTCCGATGCGCGCGGCCTTGTCGCTGTGCCGCCGCCATATTCTGGCGGCGTTCGGCTTCAGCGCGCTGGTCAATATCCTCTACATCGCACCGACGCTCTACATGCTGCAGGTGTACGACCGCGTCGTGCCCACGCACGGCCGGCTGACGTTGTGGTTCCTGACCGCGGTGCTGCTGTTCGCGCTGATCACGCTGTCGATGCTCGATCGGGTGCGGACGCGGTTGCTGGTCCGCGCCGGGGTCCGGCTCGACGCGACGCTCGCGCCGCTGCTGCTCGACGCCACGATCGGCCGCCCCGACCAGCCGGTCGCGCGCCAGGCGTTGCGCGAGTTCGACAATGTCCGCCAGACTCTGAGTGGCCCCGGCGTGCTCGCGCTGTTCGACGCGCCGTGGACGCCGATCTACGTCGCGGTCTGTTTCCTCGTCCATCCGGTGCTCGGCGTCGTCGCGCTGGTCGGCGGGACGATCCTGCCGCTGATCGCGTGGCGCAACGAGAAGGGCACGCGCACCGCGCTGGAGCGCGCACAGGTCGCCGCCACCACCAGCTACGCCAGCCAGGAGGCGATGCTCGGCGGCGCGGAGGCGGTGCGTGCGCTGGGGATGCGCCGCGCGATGGTGTCGCGGCAGCTGCGGTATCGCGAGGCGATGCTCGCGCTCCAGACCCGCGCCGGCTTCACCGGCGGCAATTACATGACCGCCACCAAGTTCGTCCGCCTCGCGCTGCAAAGCCTCGCGCTCGGGCTCGGCGCGCTGCTGGCGATCGACAACCAGATCTCGGGCGGCTCGATCTTCGCCGCCTCGTTCCTGATCTCGCGCGCGCTCGCCCCGATCGAGATGCTGATCGGCAGCTGGAAGGGCATCGCGCAGGCGCACGGCAGCTACCTGCGGCTCGACAAATTGCTGACCGAGGCGCAGGCGACCGGCGCGGTGACGCAACTCCCCGCCCCCAAGGGCACGCTGCGGCTGGAGAATGTCACGCTCTTCAACGACACCCGCGACGGCACGATCATCAGCGACGTCTCGCTGCCGATCGCCGCGGGCGAGGTGATCGCGATCGTCGGCCCGAGCGGCGCGGGCAAGTCGACGCTCGCACGCATCATCGCCGGCGCGATCCGCCCCGATCGCGGCCGCGTCCGCATCGACGGCGCCGACGTCACCGACTGGGATCCGGAGCTGCTCGCCGAACATATCGGTTATCTCCCGCAGGACCCGTCGCTGTTCGCGGGGACCGTGAAGGAGAATATCGCGCGCTTCCGTACCGAGCTGGCGCACGATCCCGCCGCGATCGACGCCGCCGCGATCAAGGCCGCCGAGCGCGCCCGCGCGCGCGAGCTGATCCAGCGGCTGCCCGGCGGCTTCGACCATGAACTCAAGCCCGGCGGACGCGGCCTGTCGGCGGGTCAGGCGCAGCGCGTGGCGCTGGCCCGCGCGATGTTCGGCGATCCCGCGGTGCTGATCCTCGACGAGCCCAACGCGCACCTCGACGCCGAAGGCGACGGCGCGCTGCTCGCCGCGATCGACCATTACAAGAAGGCCGGGCACACGATCCTCGTCGTCAGCCACAAGCTCGGCATCCTGCCGGTGGTCGACAAATTGCTGGTGATGCGCGGCGGCCGGGTCGAGATGTTCGGCCCGCGTGACGAGGTGCTGCCCAAGATCGCGCCGCAACGCCCGCGCGCGGTGCCGCGCCCGACTCCTTCGATCAACGCCCCCAGCGGGAGCGCCTGAGCCATGGCCACCCTTCCCCTCTCCACCACCCCCGCCCTCACCGGCGACGACGCGGTCCACCTGCCCGCCGATCCGCGCAGCGACATCCGCAACGGCCTGATCGTCGCGGCGCTGTTCTTCATCGGCTTCCTCGGCTGGGCGGCGTTCGCGCGGCTCGACGCCGCCGCTTATGCCGAAGGCGTGCTCGCGGTCTCCGGTCAGCGGCAAGCCGTCCAGCACCGCGACGGCGGCGTGGTCGAGAAGATCTTCGTCCGCGACGGCCAGCGCGTCCAGCAAGGCCAGCTGCTGCTTCGCCTCGGCACACCCGAAGTCTATGCCAACGAACGCGCCCTGGCGTCGCAGGTCATCCGCCTGCTCGCGCAGCGTGCGCGGCTTCAGGCCGAACAGCTCGGCCAGTCGCGCATCCCGACCCCGCGCGAGTTCGCGACGCTCGACGCCGAGGATCGCGCTGACGCCGCACTGGCGATGCGGCTCCAGCAGACCGAACTGAGCGCCCGCACCGCGACGCTCACCGCACAACGCGACGCGCTCGGTCAGCGTGCTGCGCAGTCGAACGAACAGGGCCGCGGCTATGGCGAACAGGTCGTCTCCGCGCAGGAGCAATTGAAGCTGCTCGACGCGCAGCTCGATGCACTGCGCCCGGTGGCCGCCAAGGGCTTCGTCTCGCAGACCCGGCTGCGCGAACTGGAGCGGATGCGCGCCGAATTGCAGGGCCAGCGCGGGCAATATTCCGCCAGCGTCGCACAGACCCGCGAGGCCGCGCGCGAAAGCCAGATTCAGCGGCTGGAGGCCGAAGGCACCTTCACCGAACGCACCGCCGCCGATCTGCGCGACGTCGAGGTGCGGCTCGGCGAGCTGATGCCGAAGCTGGGCGCGGCGCGCGAGCAACTGGCGCGCACCGAGATCCGCGCCCCCGCCACCGGCGCGGTGGTCGGGCTGACCGTCTTCACCCCCGGCGGCGTGATCCAGCCGGGACAGAAACTGATGGATATCGTTCCCGAAGAAGCGCCGCTGCGCATTCAGGCGCGCATCTCGCCCGACGATGCCGACGACCTGCGGGTCGGCCAGCACACCAGCGTCAAGTTCCCGAGCCTCCACGAACGCGACATCCCGCCGCTTGACGGCACGATGACGCGCCTCTCCGCGGACAGCTTCACCGACGAGAAGACCGGCATCAGCTATTTCACCGCCGAGATTACGGTGCCGCCGGAAGAGCTGCACGTCCTGTCGCGCTTCCGCGGCGAACAGTTCAAGCTGCGCCCGGGGATGCCCGCTCAGGTGCTGATCCCGCTGCGCAGCCGCACCGCCCTCGATTATGCGCTCGAGCCGCTGGTCGGCGCCTTCTGGTCATCGTTCCGCGAGCATTGATCGCTGCGCCGTCTTGTCGCCCCGGACGTGATCCGGGGCGACGCTTTTGCGCGGACAGAAAGTATAGAAGTGAAGGCCGCCAACTTCATCCGTCATTGCGAGTGTAGCGAAGCAATCCAAGGCGTCCTGGTCAGGCTCTGGATTGCTTCGCTACGCTCGCAATGACGGTAGAAGGTTCGAAGACTCGTCATGCCGGACTCGTTCCGGCATCCACCCATCCGCAACCGCACCAGCCGTTGCTCTTGCGGACTAGGTCCGATCGACAATCACCGATCACCCGCCTTCTCCCGTCATCCCGGACTTGATCCGGGATCCCGCTTCTTCCTTATGTCGGGAAAAGCGGGGCTCCGGAACAGGTCCGGGGTGACGACAGTGAAGCGCCCCGACCCCGGACACACCTTCCGTTAACCATCTTCCCCTACTGCAACCACCGTCGGTCGCCGCACGCGGTCCCGCCCGGTCCCCCATCGTCGATTAATGAGTTGGCCATGCCCCAATCCGCCGAACGCACCCGCTCGCCCCATGTCGTCCTCCGCGCGCTCACGCTGCTCCGCCCGGAGCGGCTGAAGGCCGGCTCGCTGCTCGGCGCCGGAGCGCTGGTGGCCTTCCTGCAGGTCGCCGAGCCGTTGCTGTTCGGCAAGGCCGTCAATGGCCTCACCACCGGCGCCAACCCGATGCGCTACGTCGGCCTGTGGTGCGCGATCAGCGTCACGGTCTTCGCCGCTGGCGTGGTCATCGCCCTGCTCGCCGATCGCATGACGCACCGTCGCCGGCTGATCGCCATGTCCACCTACGTCGAGCACCTGCTCGCGCTGCCCCCCGCCTTCCACACCCAGGCGCGCTCGGGCCGGCTGATGCGGATCATGATCTCGGGGTGCGAGGGACTGTTCAACCTGTGGCTGCCGCTGCTGCGTGACCAGATCACCAACCTCGGCATCCTCGCGCTATTGCTCCCGATCGCGATGATGACGAACTGGCGGCTCGGGCTGGTGCTGGTCGTGCTGATGCTCGTCTATTCGGCGGTCAACCTGGTCGTGATGCGCCACACCGCCACCGGTCAGGCGCGCGTCGAGGATCGCTTCACCGATATCTCGGGCAATCTCGGCGACCTGTTCGGCAACGTCACCGTGCTGCAGAGCTTCCTCGCGGTGCCCGGCGAGATGGGCAACGTCCGCCGCTCGCTGCATGACCTGCTCCACGCACAATATCCGGTGCTCAACTGGTGGGCGGTGTCGGCGGTGCTGACGCGCGGCGCCTCGTCGATCGCGATCGTCTCGGTATTCGGCTTCGGCGCGGCGCTGATCACCCGCGGGCTCGCGACGATCGGCGACGTCGTGTCGTTCGTCGGTTTCGCGACGCTGATGATCGCGCGGCTGGAAACGGTTACCGGCTTCATCGTCAACGTCGCACAGCGCCTCCCCGCGCTCCGTCAGTTCTTCGAGGTGCTCGACCAGCAGAGCCACATCGCCGAAGCCGCCGACGCCGTGCCGCTCGCGGTCGCGGACGGTCGCGTCACCTTCGAGAACGTCTCGTTCCGCTACCCGACGGGCTCGGGCGCGGTCCACGATCTCGACTTCGAGGTCGCCCCCGGCGAGACGGTCGCGATCGTCGGCCCGACCGGTTCGGGCAAGTCGACCGCGCTCGGCCTCTTCCAGCGAGCATGGGACCCGGAAAAGGGCCGCATCCTCGTCGACGGTCAGGATATCAGCGGCGTCACCCTCGCCTCGCTGCGCGCCGCGACCGGCGTGGTGTTCCAGGAGGCCGGCCTCTTCAACCGCTCGATCGCCGAGAATATCGCGATGGGCAATCCCGACGCCACGATGGAGCAGATCGAGGATGCCGCGCGGATCGCGGGTGCCTATAACTTCATCATGCGCAAGCCCGACGGCTTCGCCACCGCGGTCGGCGATCGTGGCGCGGGGCTTTCGGGCGGCGAGCGGCAGCGGATCGCGATCGCGCGCGCCTTGCTCAAGAACGCGCCGATCCTGCTGCTCGACGAGGCGACCAGCGCGCTCGACGTCGCGACCGAGGCGCGGCTTCAGGAAAGCCTCGAGCGGTTGCGGCAGGGTCGGACCACCTTCGTCATCGCGCATCGCCTCTCGACGGTGCGCGCGGCGGACCGGATCGTCGTGCTCGATCAGGGGCGGATCGTCGAACAGGGCGGCTTCGACGAACTGCTCGCGGCGGGCGGCGCCTTCGCGAAGCTGGCGCAGGATGGCGGGCTCAGCACGCCGGCCGCCAACGACGACGCCGGCGCCCGCGCCGCCGCCTGACGTGACAGTCCACTTTCCGTTCCCCGGCGAAGGCCGGGGCCCAGGTGGGAAACGCCTGTAATCAACCGAAAGCCCTTCCAACTGGACCCCGGCCTCCGCCGGGGAACAGCATTAGGAACTCACGCAGCCCCACTTCCACACCAGTCTCGCCCGACGAGCCGATAGCGATTGGCGACGCGAACGCGCCCCGCTACGCTGCGCTGCGACAGGGGGAAGCACGCGTGGCATCGAACGATTACGCCGTCATCGCCGACGGACTGGTGAAACGATACGGCGAGCGGCGGGTGGTCGACGGAGTCGACCTGACGGTGCCGGCCGGGATGATCTACGGCGTGCTCGGTCCCAATGGCGCGGGCAAGACGACGACGCTCCGCATGACGCTCGGCATCATCGAGCCCGATGAAGGCTCCCGCACCCTGCTCGGCAGCGCGCATCCGCGCGATGTCGGCGACCGCGTCGGCTATCTGCCCGAAGAGCGCGGGCTGTATCCGTCGATGAAGGCGCGCGAAGCGGTCGCGTTCATGGGCGCGCTGCGCGGGCTCGACTGGCAGACGGGTCGTGCGCGCGCCGCCGAGATGCTGGAAGCCGTCGGGCTCGGCCATGCGGTCGACGAGAAGATCCGCAAGCTGTCGAAGGGGATGGCGCAGCTCGTCCAGTTGCTCGGCGCGGTCGTCCATCGCCCCGACCTGCTGGTGCTCGATGAGCCGTTCTCCGGACTCGACCCGGTCAATCAGGAAAGGTTGGAGCGGCTGATCCTCGCCGAGCGCGATCGTGGCGCGACGATCCTCTTCTCGACCCATGTCATGCAGCATGCGCAGCGCCTGTGCGATCGGCTGGCGGTGATCGCGGGCGGGCAGCGGCGGTTCGAAGGCACGGTCGACGAGGCACGCGCGCTGCTCCCGCAGCAGGTCCATTACGTGCCGACCCATGCCGACGCGCAACTCGCCGCGATGCTGCCGCCCGGCGCCCGGCACGAGGCGGAGGCGTGGCGCTTCGCCTTGCCCGAGGAAGGGATCGAAGGGCTGCTCCGCCGCCTGATCGACGCCGGCTACGGCATCAAGGCGCTGTCGATCGAACGGCCCGGCCTTCACGACGCGTTCGTGCGGATCGTCGGCCAGACCGCCTCGGAGTCGAACGCATGAGCCCGCTGCGCCGCCAGATCCGTCAGACGCTGACGATCGCCCGCCGCGATTTCACCGCGACGGTCTTCACCCCGATCTTCCTGCTCTTCCTGTTCGCGCCCGCCATCATGGGCTCGCTCAGCGTGCTCGGCGGGGTCAGCGCCGCCTCGGTCACGCAGGGCTCGTCCGACAAGGCCCGGCTGGTCGCGATGTTGCCCGCCGCATCGGCGGCCGCGCTGCGCAGCGCCGACGCGCAATTGCGTCCGCTGGTGCGTGGCGACGCGGCGCCTCCGCCGCTGGCGCTGCACCCGTCGGTCGAAAACGCGCCGATTGCGGCCCGCGCGATGCTCGATGCGCCCGGCGCCGACATAAACGCTGTTCTATATGGTACGCTTGCGCAGCCGAGGGTGGTATTTTCGGCCGGAAACCGGGACGACGCGCGGTATCTTGCCGCCGTAATGCGACAGGCCGCGTTGATCGAACGTGCCGGTGCCGCCGCCCCGACGGTGCGGATGGAGGCGATCAGGACTGCCGGCCCGACGCGCGGTGACCGCAACGCCGCAGCGTTCGTTGCAGTGTTCGGTATCTTCTTCCTCACCCTGTTCCTCTCCGGTCAGGTGGTGGGCACGATGGCCGAGGAGCGCAACAACAAGGTCATTGAAATCCTTGCCGCTTCCGTCCCCTTGGAGAGTGTTTTCCTCGGCAAGCTGCTCGGCATGTACGGCGTCGCGCTGCTGTTCGTTGCCTTCTGGGGTACGGTGCTCAGCCAGGTTGGCATGGTCGCCGCCGGCGCTCTCGGGGACAGTTTCATGTCTGTGACCCCGGCGATCGGCTGGTTGGCCTTCGCCGCCTTGTTCGCCGCCTATTTCACCACGGCCTTCCTGCTATTAGGCTCGGTTTTTCTAGGGGTTGGCGCACAGGCGGGGACGATGCGCGAGGTGCAGATGCTCTCGCTCCCGATCACGATCATCCAGGTCGCGATGTTCGGCCTCGCCTCCTCTGCGGTGTCGCACCCCAACAGCCTGCTCGCGACCGCGGCCGAACTTTTCCCGCTTTCCTCGCCATTTGCGATGGCCGGCCGGGCGGCGTCGGGTGCGCAATGGTGGCCGCATCTGGCCGCACTCGCCTGGCAATTGCTGTGGGTCGCGATCTTCATCACGATCGGCGCCCGACTGTTCCGCCGCGGCGTCCTGCAATCCGGCAGCGCCAAGCCCGCCTGGAAGCGGATCTTCACCCGCAGCTGACCCTTGCGGGACAAGAATGCTGTCGCTTTTTTGCAACGCCGCACGGGACTTTTGCAGCGGTGCAGCAATCGACTCGCAACTGTCACGCAACCTTCACATAGTGCGCTCATCGGCGCCCCAACGATGAAGCTGTCGCGGGTCGCACTGCGGCAAAAAGGGGACAATTTTCCGATGCGCAACAATCTGTTCGTAGGCGTGGCTGCGGTCGCGCTGGTCATGCCGGCCGCCGCGATGGCGCAAGAAACCACCTCCTCGATCCGCGGCACCGTAACCGCGAACGGCGCGCCCGTCGCGGGCGCGACGGTCACGATCCTGAACGTTCCGACGGGCGGCACCACCAACGCAACCACCGACGCCAGCGGCAGCTTCAATGCCACCGGCCTCCGCGTTGGCGGGCCTTACACCGTCACCGTCGCTGCACCTGGCTACGCTTCGACGCAAGTCACCGACATTCAGACGATCGTTGCGCAGAGCTTTGAGCTGCCGATCGAATTGACCGCCGAAAGCGCCGGCGGTGGCGACATCGTCGTTACCGCGTCGCGCTTGCCGAACGCGCGCAATCTCAGCCAGGGTCCGGCGACCGTCCTCTCCGCCGCCCAGATCGCCAGCGTCGCGTCGGTCAACCGCGACGTCCGCGACCTGATGCGCCGCGACCCGTTCGCGCGCCTCGACTATTCGGAAGGCAGCGGCCGCGCGGTCAGCTTCGCTGGGCAGAACGCGCGCTACAACCGCTTCTCGATCGACGGCGTGCCGGTGACCGATAACTTCGGCCTCAACCCGGACGGTCTGCCGACCCGCCGCTCGCCCGTCCCGTTCGACGCGATCGGCCAGTTCCAGACCAAGGTCGCGCCCTATGACGTCCGCGAAGGCAACTTCCAGGGCGGCGCGATCAACGCGATCCTGAAGTCGGGCACCAACGAGTTCCACGGCACCGGCTTCTATGCATATTCCAGCGACGAACTGACCGGCAAGCGCACGAAGGCGGGCCCGGGCGTGCCGACCGGCCGCGTGACGATCCCGAACTTCAAGTATGAAAACTACGGTGCCGAACTGTCGGGCCCGATCATCAAGGACAAGCTGTTCTTCATGGTCGCGGGTGAGCGCGTTCGCGCCGGCACGCCGATCGTGGAAGGCACGCCGGGCAACAACGCCGGCACCGTCATCCCGAACATCACCGATGCGGCGGTCCAGCAGATCCAGCAGATCGCGCAGAGCCGCTACGGCTACAACACCGGCGGCATCCTGAACAATTCGGACGATCGCGACGATCGTTTGGTCGCAAAGCTGGACGCGAACCTTTCCGACACGCAGCGCGCGTCGGTGACGTACATGTACACGAAGGATCAGATCCGCTTCAACCAGAACACCCAGGTCGGCCCGGCAAGCGCCACGGCCAATGCTCCGGGCCTGGGTCTGGAATCGAACGGCTACGTCGGCTCGAACCGCCTGCATGCTGGCGTCGTCCAGTTGAACTCGGACTGGTCGGACGAATTCTCGACCGAGGTCCGCGGTTTCTACAAGGACTACAAGCGCGGCCAGGACCCGATCTTGGGTCGCGGCTTCGCGCAGTTCCAGGTCTGCACCGCAGCGCAGTCGGATCGCGGCAGCTTCGGTACCGGCGGCAGCACGGCGACTGGCATCGACCTGTCGACCAACTGCGCCAACGGCTCGGGTGTCGTGTCGTTCGGCCCGGACATCTCGCGCCAGTCGAATGAGCTGAGCAGCCGGACCTGGGGCGGCACGGTGCAGGCGCGCCTGACCCGTGACGACCACGATCTGCGCATTTTCGGCGAAATGTCGGATACGAAGATCGTCAACCTGTTCGTGCAGCGCACGGCCGGCGACTATTACTTCGACTCGCTGGCCGACTTCCAGGAGGGGAATGCCCAGCGCCTGCGCTACCAGAACGCCATCCCGTCGCTGAACCCGATCGACGGCGCAGCGCGCTTCCAATATCAATCCTACGCCTTCGGCATCCAGGACAATTGGCGGATCAACGACCTGCTGACGCTGTCCTACGGCATGCGTTACGACATGTACGGCGGTCACGGTCGCCCGGCGCTGAACGAGAATTTCGTCAACCGCTACGGCTTCACGAACCAGGAATATATCTCGGGCAAGGGCGTGTTCCAGCCGCGCATCGGGTTCGACTTCAAGGCGACGCCGCAGCTCACCTTCCGCGGCGGCATCGGCATCTTCTCGGGCGGCTCGCCGGACGTCTATATCTCGAACAGCTATTCGAACACCGGCTTCCTGACGAACAGCATCGACGTCACGCAATCGAATAACGGCAGCTATTCGGTGGGTACCGGCGGTCAGATCCTGACCAACGTCAGCGGCACGACGATCCCGACGGCCGCCAACGATCTGGTGAAGAGTGCCGCAACCTCCACCGGCGCGCCGACCAACGCGCTGGCGCGTGACTTCCGCCTGCCGTCGCAGTGGCGCGGCACGCTGTCGGCCGATTTCGACAGCGACTTCGGCGGTTTCCTGGGCGGCGGCTGGCACCTCGGTGCCGACTTCCTGTGGTCGGAAGTGCGCAACCAGGTCTATTTCGCCGACTATCGCGTCACGCCGACCGCGCTGACCACGCCGGACGGGCGTGTCCGCTACCAGTCGGTGACGACCTTCAACGACCGTTTCCAGGACATCGTGTTGACCAATACGTCGCAGGGCCGCGCCTACATCGGCGTCGCGCGCTTCGACAAGTCGGTCGACAACTGGTTGAGCTTGTCGGCCAGCTACACCTACCAGGACGTCAAGGATAAGACGCCCGCCACCTCGTCGACCGCCGGTTCCAACTATGGCAATGGCGCATTCTTCGATGGCAGCGGCGCGACTTACGGCGTGTCGAACGATCAAGTCCGCCACTTCATCAAGTACGGCGCGACGTTCGATCACGCCTTCTTCGGCGATTATAAGACCAACTTTGCCATCTTCGGCGAAACCCGCATTGGCAAGCCGTACAGCTATACGATGCAGGACACGTCGTCGAACCGCAGCCCGATCTTCGGCAACGTCGGCACCCAGTCGCGCTACCTGATGTACGTGCCCACCTCGACCACGGACGCGCTCGTCAGCTACGGTGACACGATCGTGAACGGCGTGGTCACGCAGACCGCCGCACAGACCGCGCAGAACCTGGACGCGCTCATCAATTCGAGCGGGCTGTCCAAGTTCCGTGGCAAGATCGCGCCGCGTAACGCGTTCAACTCGCCGTGGTTCACGAAGGTCGACCTGCATCTCTCGCAGGAAATCCCGACCGGGCTGGGCGGCAGCCGCATCACGCTGTTCGCGGACGTCGAGAACGTCGGCAACTTGATCAATAAGAATTGGGGCCAGATCCGCGAATACGCCTTCCCGTACACCACGGCGGCGATCCGCGTGCAGTGTCTGCAGGCGCCGGTTGCCACGGGCACGAATCCGACCAGCGCGCAGACGACGCAGAACACCGGTCAGGCCTGCGGCCAGTATCGTTACACTGCGCCGTCGGTGGCACCGGGCCAGCAGAACGTGATCTCGTCGCGTCAGTCGCTCTACTCGGTTCGTGTCGGCGCGCGCTTCACCTTCTGATCCGCACCGAACGCACCTGACCGGGTCGCCGTCTCCCCCGAGACGGCGACCCTTCTTTGCGTGACGGCACCCGCCGGTGTAGAGAGGGCGCGATGGCGACCTCCGCGACTTCCGTCTCCGCTGCTCCTGCCCCGTCCGCTTATGCCGGTACGCCGGAGCGCCCGCTGTTCGTCCGGCCGTTCTTCGAGAACAAGGGGTCGGCATTCTGGAAGCTCCAGGCGGTCGGCTGGACCGGCTATCTGGTGCTGCGGCTCGTGTCCTCGCTCAGCAGCAATGCCTCGTTGCAGGTGATCGGCTCGGTCCTGATCGAGTCGATCATCGGCTATTGCATCACCTTGCTGCTGTCGGTGCTCTACGGCCATTATCGGCAGCTGCCGCGCGTGACCGGCATCCTGTTGTCGATCTTCACGCTGGCCGCCGCGACGTTCCTGGACGCGACGCTCTACGCCTTTTCGTTCAGCCTGATCCGACTGGCCGCGCCCGGAGTCGATCTGACGCTGCTGCTCGCCGCGCTGTTCCTCAGCTTCACGACGCTCGCCGGCTGGTCGGCGCTGTATTTCGGGATCAACTTCTACCTGATCCTTGAGGACCAGATCGACCAGATGGAGCATCTGGAAAATCAGGCATCGTCGGCGCAGCTCGCGATGCTGCGCTACCAGCTCAATCCGCATTTCCTGTTCAACACGCTCAACTCGATCTCGACGCTGGTGCTGTTGAAGCAGACCGAGCGCGCCAACGCGATGTTGAGCCGGCTGTCGTCGTTCCTGCGCTACACGCTCGCCAACGAACCGACCGCCCACGTCACCGTCGCGCAGGAAGTCGAGACGCTGAAATTGTATCTCGAGATCGAGAAGATGCGGTTCGAGGACCGGCTGCGTCCGAAATTCGATATCGATCCGGCCGCCGAAAAGGCGCGGCTGCCCTCGCTGCTGCTCCAGCCTCTGGTCGAAAATGCGATCAAATATGCCGTGACCCCGCAAGAGGATGGCGCCGAAATCTGTGTCTCCATTCGGCTCGTCGGCGACAGGGTGCTGCTCGGCGTATCCGACACCGGCCCGGGTTTGATGCCGACGAAATCGCGGCCAAGCCTTTCAACCGGCGTGGGCATCGCCAATATCAGGGAGCGGCTGGCACAGGCTTACGGGCCTGATCACCGCTTCGATGTGCGGGCCATGCCGACGGGCGGGTTCGGGGTCGAGATCGAGATCCCGTACCAGCTCGAAGTACCGAACAGAGAGGTGTGATGACCATTCGTACCATCCTCGTCGACGACGAGCCGCTTGCGATCCAGGGGCTCGAATTGCGGCTGCAGGCGCACGACGACGTCGAGATCATTGCCAAGTGCCAGAACGGCCGCGAGGCGATCAGCGCGATCAAGACCCACAAGCCAGACTTGGTTTTCCTCGACATCCAGATGCCGGGATTCGACGGTTTCTCGGTCGTTCAGGGCCTGATGGACGTCGAGCCCCCGCTCTTCGTGTTCGTCACCGCCTATTCCGACCACGCGATCCGTGCGTTCGAGGCGCAGGCGACCGATTACCTGATGAAGCCCGTCGAGGAGTCGCGGCTCGCCGATACGCTCGACCGCGTCCGCCAGCGGCTGTCCGAGCGGCAAAGCGCCGGTGAGGCCGAAAAGCTCAAGGAAGCACTGGCCGAGCACGCCCCCGAAGCGGCGGCAGAAATGGCCGATGGCGGCGATGCGGTGAACGCCAGCCGCTTCGAGAAAATGATCAACATTAAGGATCAGGGCCAGATCTTCCGCGTCGACGTCGACACGATCGAGCGGATCGACGCGGCGGGCGATTACATGGTGATCTACACCGGCGATCGAAACCTGATCCTGCGCGAGACCATGAAAGACCTGGAAAAGCGGCTCGACCCGCGGCGCTTCCAGCGCATCCATCGCTCGACGATCGTCAACCTGGATCTGGTCAAGCAGGTGAAGCCACACACCAATGGCGAATGCTTCCTGGTGCTCGATTCGGGCGCGAACGTGAAGGTCAGCCGCAGCTATCGCGACGTGGTGGCGCGCTTCGTCCATTGATCAGGGTCTCCGCCCTCTATCGCTTCGCCCGTTTCGACGACCCGCACGCGCTGCGCGAGCCACTGCTTGCCGTAGCGCGTGAGGCGGGAATCAAGGGTACGCTGCTGCTGGCGCGCGAAGGGATCAACGGCACGATTGCTGGCACGCAGGACGCGCTCGATGCGGTGATCGCACACATTCGCACGCTACCCGGCTGTGCCGACCTGTCGCTCAAGCACAGCTGGGCCGAGGCGATGCCGTTTCACCGGCTGAAGGTGAAGGTGAAGCGGGAGATCGTGACGATGGGCGTGACGGTCGATCCGTTGACCGACGCGGGCACCTATGTCGCCCCGGCGCAATGGAACGCCCTGATCGCCGATCCCGAAACGTTGGTGATCGATACGCGCAACGACTATGAGGTGGCGGTGGGCACCTTCGCAGGCGCGGTCGATCCGAAGACCACCGGCTTTGCGGACTTTCCCGCTTGGTTTCGCGAGCGGCGTGAGACGTTGTTGGCCGGCAAGAAGCGCGTGGCGATGTTCTGCACCGGCGGCATCCGCTGCGAGAAATCGACCGCCTTCCTGAAGGCGGAGGGCGTTGAGCAGGTTCACCATCTCGACGGCGGCATCCTGCGTTACCTGGAGGAAGTGCCGGCGTCCGAGAGCGCATGGCTGGGCGAATGTTTCGTGTTCGATCAACGGGTCGCAATCGGCCATGGGCTCGCGCCGGGCACACATGTGCTGTGTTTCGCGTGCCGGATGCCGGTCAGCGCGGCGGATCGCGCCTCGCCCGACTATGTCGAAGGCGTGAGCTGCCCGGCCTGCATTGGCGAGCGGACGGCCGAGGAACGCGCCGGCTATGCCGAACGTCATCGACAGGAACAGCTCGCGGCGACGCGCGGAGAGACGCATGTCGGGCGGACGTTTGATCCCGACTGATATTGTGGTGAACCGCCTTGCGGACCTAATACAGATCGGTAGCGTTTCCCTGGTGTAACGACGTGACCGCACCGGGGGCTAATTCAATGACGATCGATCGACAGCGCGTCGAAAACGGCGGGCTGATCCTTTTCCTGCTGCTGATATCGGTCGGATTGCTGCTGGTCGTCTCCGGATTCCTCGGCGCGCTGCTCTGGGCCGCGCTGGCGGCGTTGCTGTTCCAGCCAATCTTCCAGCGCTTCGCACGGCGCTGGCCTGGCCGACGCAACATGGCGGCGGCGCTGACGTTGCTGGTCATCACTGTCGCCGTCGTGATCCCGGCACTGATCCTCGGCAGCATGATCGTCGACCAGGCCGCGGGCGTTTACGAGCAGATGCGCAGCGGCCAGATCGACTTCGCACAATATTTCAAGCAAATGCACGACGCGCTTCCCGGGCGTTTGCAGCAATTACTCGATAGCGCAGGGCTCAACAGCCTCGAACGCGCACAGGCGCGCGTCACTGCGACGCTAAGCAACAGTGCGAGCGTCCTCACGAGGCAGGCGCTATCGATCGGCGCGAACGCCGCAGCCTTCCTTCTGGCATTCGGCGTCGGCCTGTACGTCACCTTCTTCCTGCTGCGCGACGGCGAGCGGATCGGTCCGGCGATCGTGCGTGCGCTGCCGCTCGAGCGTTCCGTCGCGGAGCGCCTTGCGGAGAAGTTCGTGGCGGTCGTTCGCGCGACCATCAAGGGCTCGGGCGTCGTGGCGCTGGTGCAGGGCGCGCTCGGGGCGATCACCTTCTGGATCGTCGGCTTGCCCGCCGCCTTGCTGTGGGGCGTGTTGATGGCGGTGGCCGCACTGCTGCCGGCGATCGGGCCGGCGATCATCTGGGGACCGGTTGCCGTCTATCTGCTTGCGACCGGCGCGATCTGGCAGGCTGTGGTGGTGATCGTCTCGGGCGTGTTCGTGATCGGACTGGCCGATAACGTGCTTCGTCCGATCCTCGTCGGCCGCGACACCGGGTTGCCCGACTGGCTGGTGCTGGTGACGACGCTCGGCGGCATCGACCTGCTGGGGTTGAGCGGTATCGTCGTCGGGCCGGTGGTCGGGGCGCTGTTCCTGACGGGCTGGGCGATCCTGTCCGAGCAGCGCGGTGCGGAGGTGGTGGTCGAGGCGGATGGCTGAACGCCCAGTAGCGGACGAAGAATAACGTGTTACGTTCAACCCATGACCATAGAAGCCATGCTGATATCCGGGGCCGTTATCGGCTTGCTGATTGGACTTCTCTCGCCAAGTGGGCGCGTAGGCTGCATCATCCTGTGGATCGTTCCCATCGGCATGATCGCTTACATCGCCTTTTGGCAGTGGCAGCATCCTGAAAATTTGCGTTCGACCAGCGCGTTAGATTACATGTTTGGACCCTTGTGGCCCAGTCTCGGGGCGGGCGCGGGCTACGTGGCTGGTGGCGGCCTGCGTTTCCTCGTTCACCGCCTCAAGGAAACGGGCCGCTAATTACCATTTTCCGTCATCCCCGCGAAGGCGGGGATCCAGTACCTCTGACGTCACCCTTCCATCGCCAGACCCGCACGTCTGGATTCCCGCCTTCGCGGGAATGACGTTTGGGCCAGTCGAGCGCGTAAACACCCACTCCCTTTCCCCATCCGCCGCATTCCGCTACAGGCGCGCGCATGCTTTCTCTCAACGGCATCACCGTGCGGCTTGGCGGCCGCACGATCCTCGACCGCGCCAGTGCCGCGCTGCCGCCGGGCAGTCGCGTCGGGCTGATCGGGCGCAACGGCGCGGGCAAGTCGACGATGGTGCGCGTCATTGCCGGGTTGCTGGAACCGGACGAGGGCTCGGCCGACATGCCGCGCGGCGCGCGCATCGGCTATATCGCACAGGAGGCGCCCGCCGGAGACGCCACGCCCTTGGAGACGGTGCTCGCCGCCGACACCGAGCGCGCTGCGCTGCTGGAGGAAGCCGAGGCGTTCGACGGCACCGGCTGCATGGACCGGCTCGGCGAGGTTCACGACCGGCTGATCGCGATCGACGCCTATTCCGCGCCATCGCGGGCCGCGCGCATCCTGGTGGGCCTCGGCTTCGACGAAGAGGCGCAGAACCAGCCGCTCGACAGCTTCTCGGGTGGGTGGAAGATGCGGGTCGCGCTCGCCGCCTTGCTGTTCTCGCAGCCCGACCTGCTGCTGCTCGACGAACCCAGCAACCACCTCGATCTCGAAGCGGTGATGTGGCTGGAGGATTTCCTCAAGAGCTACCGCGCGACGATCGTCGTCGTCAGCCACGAGCGCGATTTCCTCAACAACGTCGTCGACCACATCCTGCATCTGCAAGGCGGCAAGACGACGCTTTACCCCGGCGGCTATGACGCGTTCGAGCGGCAGCGTGCCGAGCGGCTCGCGCAGCTCGCTGCGGCCAGGGCCAATCAGGATGCGCAACGGGCCAAGCTGCAGGATTATGTCGCGCGCAACTCGGCGCGCGCCTCTACCGCGAAGCAGGCGCAGAGCCGCGCCAAGATGCTCGCCAAGATGCAGCCGATCGCCGAGGCGGTGAACGACCCGACGCTCAGCTTCGACTTCCCGAACCCGACCGAATTGCGCCCGCCGCTCATTACGCTCGATCACGCCGCGGTCGGCTATGGCGAGACGCCGATCCTGTCGCGGCTCAACCTGCGGATGGACCCCGAGGACCGCATCGCGCTGCTCGGCCGCAACGGCAACGGCAAGACGACGCTCGCCCGGCTGCTCGCCGCGCAGCTGACTCCGCTGGCCGGCGAGATGAGCGCCACCGGCAAGATGAAGGTCGGCTACTTCACGCAGTACCAGGTCGAGGAACTGGAGGCCGATGACACCCCGCTCGCGCATATGACGCGAGTGATGCCGGGCGCGTCGCCGGCGGCGGTGCGCGGACAGCTCGGGCGGTTCGGCTTCTCGGGCGACCGCGCGACCGCGCGCGTGGGCAGCATGTCGGGTGGCGAGCGCGCACGGCTGGCGCTCGCGCTGGTCACCCGCGAGGCGCCGCACCTGCTGATCCTCGACGAGCCGACGAACCACCTTGATGTCGACGCGCGAGAGGCGTTGGTGCAGGCGCTCAACGCCTACACCGGGGCTGTGCTGCTGGTCAGCCACGACCGGCATATGGTGGAGTTGAGCGCCGACCGGCTTGTGTTGGTGGACAATGGCACGGCCAAGGAATTCGACGGCAGCCTCGACGATTATATCGCCTTTGTGCTGGCGGGCGACGGCAAGGGCGCGGACAAGGCCAAGGGCACCAAGCAGGAGCGCAAGGCCGCGGCGGCCGCGCGCGAGAACGACAAGGCGCTGAAGAAGGAAGCGCGCGACGCCGAGGCGGAATTGACCAAGCTGACGGCGGAGCGCGCGGCGATCGACCGCGCGATGTTCGATCCGTCGACCGCCGAGCCAAAATACGCCAAGCTGACGATGACCGAGTTGATGAAGCAGCGCGCTGAGTTGAACGATCGGATCGAGGCCGCAGAAGCGCGCTGGATGGTCGCCAGCGAGGCAATGGAAGCGGCATAACGCTACCTCGACATCCTCCCGTCAGTCCCGCGAAGGCGGGAATCCAGACGCGCATGTTCTCGCAAGGGCCGAGACGTCAGAGGTTCTGGGTTCCCGCCTTCGCGGGAATGGGAATGACGTGGTAGCAAGAGGGCTTACGCCTGCTCTTCGCCCTCGCCTGCTTCCTCATCGTCACCCGCGGCGGCATTTTCGAAATACGCCTCGACCGGACCGGTCAGCTTGATCGTCAGCGGACGTCCGTGACGGTCGACCTTCTTGCCGAGCGCGACGCGAACCCAGCCTTCGGACATGCTATATTCCTCGACATCGCGGCGCTCGACGCCCTTGAAGCGGATGCCGACGCCGCGTTGCAGGGCGTCCTGGTCGAAGAACGGGCTCGACGGGTCGATCGACAGATGGTCGGGAGGAGTATCGCTCATGCTGCGCCATTGCCGCAAAGCGACGCGCGCGGCCACAAAAAAACGGCGCGGGGATCGCTCCCCGCGCCGTCGCTCGCATCACCAGCCGTAATAGCCCGGCGTGTCATAGCCACGATAATAGCCGCGCGGCTCGTAATAGACCCGCGGAGGCGGCGGCGCATAATAACGCTCGCGATAGTAAACCCGCGGCGGCGGCGCATAATAGGAACGATCGTCGTAATAATAGTTACGATCGTCGTAGCGACGATCATAGTAACGATCGCGGTTGCTCGACGCGATCGCCGCACCGAGCCCCAGCCCGATCACGCCGCCGATCAGCGCGCCGGCTGCGGTATCGCCGCCGCGATCGCGATGACGCCAGTAACGCTGCGCCTCCGCGGGCGCGGCACTGGCCAGGGCTGTCGCCATAAGGCCGGTGGCCAAGACGGTTTTCTTCAACGCAGACATAAACCGGACCTCCTGTACTCGCTCGCTAATTGGGACTGAACGCATATGTGTACGAGCCTGTGCCATGGCTATGGAACGTGGCGGCTGAACCGGTGCGGAATGGTGCATTCATCAGCGGTTTAATCGCGATCGTCGTTGTGACCGAAAGCCGCCGAATGGCCGGTTTGACCACGGCGATACCTCACCGTCGGCAAAGCGCCGGAAATATTCCGCAATATTTCATCATCTCGACACAATCGCCGCCTAGCCGCGCCAACAGGAAGCCTTCCGCATCGCCAGGGTAAACGCCGCAGCAGCCGGCGTGCCAGCGGCGCCGCCTTCCAGTCGTATCTTAAGGGGTTTACATGCGTCGTTCGTCGAAATCGATCCTGCTCGCCAGCCTTGCCGCCGGCGTCGCGCTCTCTGCTATTCCCGCCGTCGCCCAGACCGGCAGCACCGCGCCTGCTACGCCCGAAACGGCGGCCGACGCGAGCGACGCCGGGCTCGGCGAAGTGGTGGTGACGGCGGAACGCCGTACCGAGAACCTTCGCCGCGTGCCGGTGTCGGTCGCAGTGGTCACGGGTGACGACCTGCGCACCTTCCAGGCCGGCGGTGAGGATGCGCTGGCGCTCGCCGGTCGCGTACCCGGCCTGTATGCGGAGACGACCACCGGTCGCATCTTCCCGCGTTTCTACATTCGCGGGCTCGGCAACATCGATTTCTATCTCGGCGCATCGCAGCCGGTGTCGATCATCCAGGACGATGTCGTGCTGGAGCATGTCGTCCTGAAGTCCAACCCGGTCTATGACGTCGCCAATGTCGAGGTGCTGCGCGGACCGCAGGGCTCGCTGTTCGGGCGCAACACCACCGCCGGCATCATCAAATTCGACACGATCCGTCCCGGCCAGACCTGGTCGAGCCGCTTCAACGCCTCCTACGGCTCGTACAACACCGTCACCTTCGACGGCGGCGTTGGTGGGCCGATCGTGCAGGACAAGATCGCGGTACGTCTGTCGGGGCTGTACCAGCATCGCGACAATTGGATCGACAACAGCTACACCGGCGTCAGCCGCGACGGCACGCGTCCGGGTCGTGACGCGATGGGCGGCTTTGACGAGCGCGACGCGCGGTTGCAGGTGCTGCTGACCCCGACCGAGACGCTGTCGGTCAATCTGTCGGGCCACGTCCGCTCCTATGAGGGCACGTCGACGGTGTTCCACCGCGGCGCGCTCATCAAGGGCCAGAACAACATCAACCTCGAACCCCGCGACCGCGTCGCACTTGATGAAGGCGCGAACAATCCGCAGGCGTACAAGACCTATGGTGGGTCGGTGAACGCAGCGTGGGACTTCGGCGCCGCGACGCTGACCTCGATCACCGCCTATGAGACAACCTCGGGCTACAGCCGCGGCGACACCGACGGCGGTGCGGCGACCAACTTCGGCGGCGCCGGTTATGGCGAGAGCATGGGCCGCGTCCGCGACCTCGACCAGTGGACGCAGGAAGTCCGTCTCGCCAGCAACGGCGATGGGGTGTTCAAGTGGCAGTTCGGCGGCTTCTATTTCGACAGCCGCGACGACACCGAATTCTACCAGCGCGGCTATTTCCTGCTGCCGGGCGATGCGCAGCGCAACGTCAACAACTGGGTCCGGCTGCATAACGTCAACACCAGCTGGGCGGTGTTCGGGCAGGCCAGCTATCGGCTTGCCGAGCGCCTGACGCTGACCGCCGGCGCGCGCTACACCGAGGACGACAAGGACACCCGACTGGTCCGCGCCGGACGCAACGCCACGGGGACCGTCGATACCTTCCCGGCGACCGCGCCGCGTGCGATCAAGTTGACCGGCAAGGAGCCGAGCTGGGATCTGTCCGCGCTTTACGAGATCGACCCGACCGCGAGCATCTATGCCCGCGTCGCGCGCGGTTTCCGCGGGCCGACGATCCAGGGGCGCTCGGCGGTATTCAACACGCCGTTCTCCACCGCCAACAGCGAGACGATCATGTCGTACGAGGCGGGCGTGAAGACGCAGCCGACCTCGAAGCTGCGCCTCAACGCCACCGCCTTCACCTATCGGGTGAACGACATCCAGCTGAACGGCAATGACGCGAACGGCAACGGCACGCTGTTCAACGCCGATCACGCCAACGCCTACGGCGTCGAGGCGGAGATGGACTGGCGACCGATCCGCAACATCACCTTCTCGCTCGGCGGCAGCGCGATCCACACCGAGATCAAGGACAAGCGTGTCTTCGCACAGGTTTGCGCCTTCGGTGGTCAGGTGACCTGCACGGTGCTCGACCCGACGGTGAAAGCGACGATCTTCGGCGCGCCGGCGGTGCTGGCGCAGATCGACGGGAACCCGCTGCCCAACGCGCCGCGGTGGCAGGTCGATGCGGCGGTTCGTTACGATATCCCGCTGTCGGACCGCGGCAACTTCTTCGTGGCGAGCGACGTCAACATGCAGGGCTATACGAACTTCGTCCTGTACAAGACGCGTGAATTCTTCGCGAGCGACAATCTGGAGCTGGGGCTCAAGGCCGGCTTCACCACCGCGGATGGCCGCTATGAGATTGCGGCGTTTGCGCGCAACATCACCAACGAGAAGAACCTCAAGGGCGTGATCGAGAACTATAACGCCGCCGTGTTCAACGAGCCGCGGATCGTCGGCGTCTCGCTGAGCGGCAAGTTCGACTGAGCTGATACTTGGGGAGGCTTCGGCCTCCCCGTCTAACCCATCATCCCAGCCCGTCATTCCCGCGAAGGCGGGAATGACGAGGATCAATTACGCAATCTCCTCGATCCAGTCGGGCAACTCCGCCAATCGTGACAATTGACGGAAGCGCGGGTGGTCTGCTGGCGCGGTCGCCACCTCGTGCGCCCATGCCAGCGGCTGCGGGATGTACGCACCCCATGCGCCTGCCTCCAGCGCGGGCAGCACATCCGAGCGCATCGAATCGCCGGCCATCACCGCGCGTTCGGGTGTGCAGCCATAGCGATGGAAGACGCGGACGAACGTCTCGGCGCGCTTGTCGCTGACGATCTCGACACCGGTGAAGAGCTGCCCCAGCCCGGAGGCGGCCAGCTTCACCTCCTGGTGGAGCAGATCGCCCTTGGTCACCAACACCAACCGCCCGATCGCCGCCAATCGCTCGAGCGTCTCACCGATCCCGTCGAGCAACTCGACCGGATGCGCGAGCAACTCGCGCCCGATTGCAAGGATGCGCCGCACACTCGCCGCCGGCAGATCGTCGCCCGCGAGGTCGAGCGCCGTTTCGATCATCGACAGCGTGAAGCTCTTCGCTCCATAGCCATAGTGCCGCAGATTGCGGATCTCGATCGCCTGCATCCGCGCCCTCGCCGCGGCGTCTTCGGCGTAGGGCGCGACCAGATCGGCGAACGCCTGCTCGGCCGCGGCGAAGAAGCGCATATTGTGCCACAGCGTGTCGTCGGCATCGAGGCAGATGAGATCGATCGGCATGGCGCGCTTCTACATTCGTCAGAGTTCGCGCACCAGCCGCACCCCGAGCGCAGGGCGCACGCGATGATGGCGATGCTTCTCCACGCCCGCGGCGGCCTGCACGTTGATCTTGTCGGCCAGTCGCTGATGTAGCTGCGGCGCGACACGCACCAGCCGTTCCGCGCCATCCGCGACGTTCAGCTCGACCCCGGCCACCGTCCCGGCGTTGACGTCGTAGAAGGTCGCGTGGTTGAGCAGCATCGCGTTGCGCCCGTTCCGACGCTTGAGCGCGATATCGTCGAGGCCGATCATGTTCATCGTGCTCCAGCGCGCGTTGAAGCGGTGCCCGGCCATGTAGAGCAGCGCGTTGCTGTACCGGCCGGTGTCGCGGTCATAGATGCCGAGATATTGTACGCCATGCGCGCTCCGCCCGTCCGCCGACGAGCCGAACGCGGCCTGTAGCCCGAGCTTGAGCGCTTCCAGCCGGGCGCCGTTGAAGGGCAGCTCGAACTCGATCGCCTTGCCGTCCGCGAAGGCATATTCCAGCTCAGGCGCCCATTCCGCCTCGCGCGGGCGAAACGGCGACGTGGTCATCGCCAAAGCATTGATCTCCATCTCGCCCTTCTGCGCCCCGAGCGGGCGCATCATGTCGAAGATCATCGGCTCGGGGATCGCCGGGTAAGCGGTCTGCGCCGCCGCACCGGTGGCGAGGAGCATGGTGGCGAGCAGGGTCGTGGCCGTGGCGATACGCATCATAGGCTCCGCGGGAAGAGAGAGCCGCTGCCCTACCCGCCTGCCTCGGCGAAAGCGTGGATGGCCGGTGACATTGTGTTGCCGTTCCCGTGGGTTGCCCGCGCGAATGTTGCGAATGTTGAGACGCTGACGGGGTGGATGCGCAGGTCGTGACGGGGTGATGCGGGAGGCTGGTCCAGGGACTGAAGGGTTGTCGGGCATGGCCGCGAACTACCACGCCGCTGCTGGCGTAGGACAGCTTGCACGTCGTTGCCCGCCATCTCTCCGTCGCCCCTGCGCAGGCAGGGGCCTATGACTGTCAAGTCATGCGGAAGGACTGACACAGGCACGACGAAGATGTGTCAGCCGCTTCGATGGACGAGACAGTCATGGGCCCCTGCCTTCGCAGGGGCGACGGTGGGGGTGAAGTCGTCCGCAGGATCGTCGTTTGAGTACGGGCCGGGGAATGAGAACGGCCACCGCCGGGTGGGCGATGGCCGTCTGGTCTCTCGCGTAGCCCGCCACGGGCAAAGCCCGTGTCGTCGGACGGCGCTGGAGCGCCGCCGGCCGGACGAGGCTTGAGCACGCTGGCAGATTCTGCCCGCTGCCGCCTCGCCTTACGCCGCCTTGGCGCGGCTGGCGCGCTTGCGCTCGTTCGGGTCGAGGAAACGCTTGCGCAGGCGGATCGACTTCGGCGTGACTTCGACCATCTCGTCGTCGTCGATGTAGGCGATCGCCTGCTCCAGCGTCATCTTCTTCGGCGGGGTCAGGCGGATCGCATCGTCCTTGCCGCCCGAAGCGCGGAAGTTCGTCAGCTGCTTCGCCTTCATCGGGTTGACCTCTAGGTCATCCGTCTTGGCGTTCTCGCCGATGATCATGCCCTCGTACAGCGCCTCGCCGTGACCGACGAACAGGATACCGCGATCCTCGAGCGGCCCGAGCGCATAGCCCTGCGCCTCGCCAGCGCCGTTCGAGATCAGGACGCCGTTCTTGCGGCCCTCGATATTGCCCTTGTGCGGACCGTACTTCTCGAACAGCCGGTTCATGATGCCGGTGCCGCGCGTGTCCGACAGGAATTCGCCGTGATAGCCGATCATGCCGCGCGACGGCGCGGAGAAGGTGATGCGCGTCTTGCCGCCGGTCGAGGGCCGCATGTCGGTCATCTCGGCCTTGCGGAGGTTCATCTTCTCGACGACCGTGCCCGAATGCTCCTCGTCGACGTCGATGATGACGGTTTCGTACGGCTCGGTCTTCTTGCCGTCCTCGTCCTCGCCGAACAGCACGCGCGGGCGGCTGATCCCCAGTTCGAAGCCCTCGCGGCGCATCGTCTCGATCAGCACGCCGAGCTGAAGCTCGCCGCGACCGGCGACCTCGAAGCTGTCGCGGTCGGCAGCCTCGGTCACCTTGATCGCGACGTTGGTTTCCGCTTCGCGCATCAAGCGGTCGCGGATCATGCGGCTCGTCACCTTGCTGCCCTCACGGCCCGCCATCGGCGAATCGTTGACCGCAAAGCGCATCGACAGCGTCGGCGGATCGATCGGCTGCGCCTGGATCGGCACACTGACCGTGGTGTCGCAGATCGTGTTGGCGACGGTCGCGACCGCGAGGCCGGCGAGCGAGATGATGTCACCCGCGCGCGCCTCTTCGACCGGCACGCGCTCCAGCCCGCGGAAGCTCATCAGCTTCGACGCACGGCCGGTCTCGATGACATTGCCCTGATTGTCGAGCGCGTGGATCGGCTGGTTCAGCTTCACTACGCCCGACTGGACGCGACCGGTGAGGATACGGCCGAGGAAATTGTCGCGGTCGAGCAGCGTGACGAGGAAGCTGAACGGCGCTTCCTGATCCAGCGCAGGCGGCGGCACGTGATCGACGATCTTCTGGAACAGCGGGGTCAGCGTGCCCTCGCGACGGTCCATGTCCGTCGACGCATAGCCGTTGCGGCCCGACGCATAGAGCACGGGGAAGTCGAGCTGCTCGTCGCTCGCCTCAAGCGCGACGAACAGGTCGAACACTTCGTCCAGTACTTCCTGGATGCGGGCGTCCGAACGGTCGACCTTGTTGACGACGACGATCGGGCGCAGGCCCAGCGCCAGCGCCTTCCCGGTCACGAACTTGGTCTGCGGCATCGCGCCCTCGGCAGCGTCGACCAGCAGGATCACGCCGTCGACCATGCTGAGGATGCGCTCCACCTCGCCGCCGAAGTCGGCGTGGCCGGGCGTGTCGACGATGTTGATGCGCGTGCCTTCCCACTCGATCGACGTCGGCTTGGCGAGAATGGTGATCCCGCGCTCCTTTTCGAGGTCGTTCGAGTCCATCGCGCGCTCCTCGACGCGCTGGTTGTCGCGGAAGGTGCCGGACTGACGGAACAACTGGTCGACGAGAGTGGTCTTGCCATGATCGACGTGCGCGATGATGGCGATATTGCGCAGGTTCATACGGGTTCCTGAGGGTGGCCCGCTACGACGCAGGCAGTTTCGCCGCGGCGCATAGCGGAAAGTTGCATCGGATGCCAGTGCCTCGACAGCAACCTCATGCCGTATTACATGAACAACACAGTTGAAAGCCGATGACAGACGCGGGACAATGGCCGGGTCGAGACAGAAGGATGACGTGACGATGGCGACCGCTCCGAACGACGCGACCGAGCCGACGCTGGTGCTCACCCCGCCCGATCCGGTGCCCGAGGTCCGCGCCGAAAAGGCCGCCGGGCTGGTGCCGGTCGACGATGGCAAGCGCAGCGAATTGGAACGGCGCGTCGATGCCTTCGTCGAACAGCTGATCGCCGAGGACGTCAACTCGCCGGAATTCGGCAAGCGCGTCGATGCGATTACGGCGATGGGGCAGAAGGAGATCCGCGACGCCGCCGGGCAGTCGAACCGCTTTCTCGATCGCCCGGTGCGCGCGATGGATCAGGAGGCCGGGGTGGGCAAGGACCTCGCCGAGTTGCGCCGCGTGGTCGAGGATCTCGATCCGGGCAAGAAGGGCAAGCTGACCACGCCGCAAAAGCTGTTCGGGGTCATTCCGTTCGGCAACAAGGTCCGCAACTACTTCGACGGCTACAAATCGGCGCAGTCGCATATCGCCTCGATCCTGAAGAGCCTGGGCAGCGGCAAGGACGAGCTGCTGATGGACAATGCGGCGATCGATACCGAGCGCGCGAACCTGTGGACCGCGATGGGACGGCTGGAGCAGATGATCCACCTCTCGCGCACGATGGACGCGCGGCTGGAGGACAAGGCCAACGAACTGGATCACACCGACCCCGCCAAGGCCAAGGCGATCCGTGAGACAGCCTTGTTCTACGCCCGGCAACGGACGCAGGATCTGCTGACGCAGATGGCGGTGACGGTGCAGGGCTATCTGGCGCTCGATCTGGTCAAGAAGAACAATGTCGAGCTGATCAAGGGCGTCGACCGCGCGAGCACGACGACGGTCGCCGCGCTGCGCACCGCGGTGACGGTGGCGCAGGCGCTGACCAACCAGAAACTGGTGCTGGAGCAGATCACGCAGCTCAACACGACGACCGCCGGGCTGATCGATTCGACCGGCAACCTGCTGCGCCAGAATACCGCACGCATCCACGAGCAGGCGGCGGCGTCGACGATCCCGCTGGAGACGCTGCAACGCGCGTTCCAGAACATCTATGACACGATGGACGCGATCGACACGTTCAAGCTGAAGGCGCTCGACACGATGAAGGTGACCGTCGACACGCTCGGCAACGAGGTGGAGAAATCGCGCGGCTATATCGCGCGTGCAGAGGGCGCGACGCAGAACCGCGTGGCGGGCGGGGCCGAGCAGTTCAAGCTCGAGTCGTTGTGACCGACGTCGACGACGCCATCGCCGACGCGCGGGTCGCGCGCGAACGGCGTCGTGGCGGGGCGGTCATCCCGCTCCAGCGCCGACCACGCCGCGGGCGCGGCGGACGACGCAAGCGCGCGGCGGCGGTGGTGATCGGCGCGGGGCTGATCCTCACGGTCGCGATGTTGATGGGGCTGGGCGCGTTCGGGATGGTCGCGGTGGCAGCATTGATCGCGGCCATGACCCTGCTGGTGCTGTTCGCCCCCGCCACGCCGGTGCCGACGCCCGAGCGGATCGTGAAGTCGGAGGTGAAAGCGGTGCCCGCGCAGGCGGCACGCTGGCTCGACGCGCGCCGGTCGGCGCTGCCCGCGCCGGCGCAAGGCGTGCTCAACCAGCTCGACGTGCGGCTCGACACGCTCGGCGTGCAGGTCGCGACGCTCGACGAGGACAGTCCGATGGCGGCGGAGCTGCGGCGACTGGTGGGCGAGCAACTGCCGAGCTTCGTCGCGGATTACACGCGCGTGCCCCCGGCGATGCGCAACAGCCCTCGCAACGGCATGACTCCGGACCAGCAATTGGTCGAGGGACTGAGCGTGATCGAGCGCGAGCTGGGCGAGATCAGCGAGCGGCTGGCACAGGGCGACCTCGACGCGCTCGAGACGAAGCGGCGGTATCTACAGATCAAATATGAGGAGGATGCGGCCTCGGGAGAGTGACGCCCCGTCCGTCGTCCGGGACGTTGTTGCGAACGCCGTTTCTTCTGCGTGATCGTCTCGGAACCGCGGCTTGGATCAGGTCCGCGGCGACGACCCGGACGGGGACGATATCGACCCGATTCGTCATTGCGACCCCGGCGAAGGCCGGGGAAGCAATCCAGGGCCGGACCAGGACGCTCTGGATTGCTTCGCTACGCCCGCAATGACGGCAGGACGATCTAGCTCACTTGAACCGTCTTCCGTCGTCACCCCGAACGAGTTCCGGGGTCTACCGTCCCGCAAACCGGCTTGCGCGTTCGCGGAACGGTGGATGCCGGAACGGGTCCGGCATGACGAGTGAACGTCGAAGGTAACCCGTCAGCTTGAATGGATCACACCCTAGCAGGACCGCCCCCTTGATCCATCACCGGACGCCTGTATGGAGAGCGTTCCGGCCGGCGGCAGAAAACCGTCCCCGTCGGGCGCTTAGCTCAGCTGGTAGAGCGGCTCGTTTACACCGAGTAGGTCGGCGGTTCGAACCCGTCAGCGCCCACCATCCCCTCACACGAACGGCAGCCGCGCCTCCGCTAGCGTGGAGACGTAGCGATGCATCGCATCGCTCGCCTGGTCGGTCAGGGCGACGAAGGCGCGACGTCCGTCCTCGGGATCGGGAGCACGCGCGAGCAGCCGTGCGGCGGTGAGCTTGCCGATCCAGCGTAGCGCGGTGGTCGGGGCGACCGCGGCGGCGATGCACAGGCTCGACACCGAGACGCGCGTTCCCTCCAGTTGCGCGGCGAACAGATCGAGCAGCATGTCCCACGCCGGGTCCTCGAACAGCCCGCCCTCGAAGAAGCGATCGCGCAGGCGGCGCGCGCGCAGCACGTCGCGCACCGTCGTCGAGCTGATCTCGCTCATCGGCGAGGCCGGTGCGAACGCGAGGTACCGGTCCTCGGCGCGCCCGCCGCCATCGCGCTCGGTGATGCGCGTCAGCATCTCGGCGATGCGCGCCACCTCGGCACTGAGCCGCGCCAGTTGGTCACGCTCCTCGTCGGCGGCGCGCACCGATCCGGGTTCACGCGCGGCAGCGACCGCCAGGGTCCCGAGCCACTCGTGCTGAGCGGGCGCGCAAAGCAGCTGCACGGAGTCGGCGGCATCGCCGAGCGCGGCCATCACTAGATCGATCTGCGCGATCTCCATCGCCACGATGCAGCGCCACGCCTGCGCCTGTGCGAGCATCCCGACGACCGCGACCACGTCATGCGCGAGTTCGTCGGATGCTCCCTCCAGATCGAGCACCGCCACCGGGACGGGATCGGGCGTCGCGACCAGTGCCGCCGGCGCCTCCTGCAACGCGACATGCGCGCGCAATTCGCCGCCGATCAGTGCGATCGCCTCCAGCGCCGCGGCACCGCCGCGCGCGTCCATCGACGCCAGCACGAACGACGTCGTGCGGGCGCCGGCAAAGCCGAACGGGGTCGCCATGGCTCAGTCCAACGCCTTGACGATATCTTCGACCATCTTCTTCGCGTCGGCGAGTAGCATCATCGTATTGTCCCTGTAGAAAACGTCGTTGTCGACGCCGGCATAGCCGACTCCGCCCATCGAACGTTTCACGAACAGGACCGTTTTGGCCTTTTCGACATCAAGCACCGGCATGCCGTAGATCGGCGAGGTCTTGTCGGTCTTCGCCGCCGGATTGGTGACGTCGTTCGCGCCGATCACGAACGCGACGTCGGTCTGCGCGAATTCGGAGTTGATGTCCTCCAACTCGAAGACCTCGTCGTAAGGGACGTTCGCCTCGGCCAGCAACACGTTCATATGTCCCGGCATCCGACCCGCGACCGGATGGATGGCATATTTGACGCGCACGCCCTCGGCCTTCAGCTTGTCGGCCATTTCGCGCAATACGTGCTGCGCCTGCGCGACCGCCATGCCATAACCGGGAACGATGATGACCTGTTCGGCCTGGCTCATCAGGAAGGCGGCATCCTCGGCCGAACCACGCTTCCACGGTCGGTCCGTTTTGGCGGCGCTTGCGCCACCGCCGCCCGCCTCGGCGCCGAATCCGCCCGCGATGACGCTCACGAAGCTGCGGTTCATCGCGCGACACATGATGTAGGAGAGAATCGCGCCCGACGAACCGACCAGCGCGCCGGTGATGATCATCGCGCTGTTGTGGAGCGTGAAGCCCATCGCGGCGGCGGCCCAGCCCGAATAGCTGTTGAGCATCGACACCACGACCGGCATGTCCGCGCCGCCGATCGGCACAATCAGCAGGAAGCCGATCGCGAAGCTGAGCGCGGTGATCGTCCAGAACACCCACGGGCTCTGGTCTAGCGTGAAATAGGCCACCAGCGCGATGATCGCGGCGAGGACGCCGAGGTTGATGACGTGGCGCGCGGGCAGCAGGATCGGCGCGCCGCCCATGTTGCCGTTGAGCTTGAAGAACGCGATGACGCTGCCCGAGAAGGTGATCGCGCCGATCGCGACGCCCAGCCCCATCTCGATCCGGCTGACCGGGTTGATGAGCGCGACCGCACCGTCGGGCGTGAGCACCGGCAGCGCGATCCCGAACGCGACCGGGTTCAGGTAGGCGGCCGCGGCGACCAGCACCGCGGCGAGCCCGACGAGGCTGTGGAAGGCGGCGACGAGCTGCGGCATCGCGGTCATCGCTATCCGACGCGCGGTGGTAAGGCCGATCGCGGCGCCAAGGGCGATCGCGGCGACGATCTCGAAGACCGCGACGGTATCGATCGCCGAGAAAAGCGCGGCATAGTCATAACCTTCGACCAGAACGGTGATCGTCGGAACATGCGTGACCAGCGTCGTCACGACCGCGATGCCCATGCCGATCATGCCGAATCGGTTGCCGCGCTGGCTGGTGGTCGGGCTCGACAGGCCGCGCAGCGCCAGGATGAAGCAGACGCCTGCGATCAGGTACGCCAAAGCGACCCATGGATTGACGGCGACGTGTTGCACTAGCTTCTGCTCCCCGACCTCGTCGCCCCTGCGCAGGCAGGGGCCTATCTTTGTTTCGTCCTGCACGGTCGACCGACACATGGACGGCGTGATCGTGTCAGACCTTCTTCTTCACTCGACAGTCACGGACCCCTGCCTTGCGCAGGGGCGACAGCGGCCTTCACGCACGATCAGTGTTTCGGCGCCGGCCGGTCCTTCTTCTTGTACATCGCGAGCATCCGATGCGTGACCGCGAAGCCGCCGAAGATGTTGATGCTCGCGAGCACGACCGCGAGCAGCCCCAGCCATTTGCCGCCCACGCTCCCCGCCGCCGCGCTGGCGATCAGCGCACCGACGATGATGACGCTGGAGATGGCGTTGGTCACCGCCATCAACGGCGTGTGCAGCGCCGGTGTCACCGACCAGACGACGTAATAGCCGACGAAACAGGCCATCACGAAGATCGACAGGATCGCGATGAAATCCATGGGTTAGCTCCTTTCCGTTCAGCGCTTCGCCAGCACCAGCTGTGCAAGCAGCCGCTGGATCGCGGCGGGGTCGGCATCGCGGCTTACCTTCAGCGTCAGTGGCTGCGGCGTTCCCGACACCCAGATCGACAGGTCCGAATCGAGATCGAAGGTGCCCGCGCTCTCGACCGCGAAGCGCGTGATCGAGCGATAGGGCACGCTCTGGAACGACACTTTCGATCCGGTCAGCCCCTGCACGTCGACCAGCACGAAGCGGTAATTGGTGAGGAAGGCGGTGTCGCGCAGCGAGCGGAAGGCGGCGAGCACCTCCTCGCCTTCGATCAACGCATGGCCGAAGCGCTCGTGGATCTCGGCCGGTGCGACCTCGTGGCTTGCAAACAATCCCATTCCGATGCCCCCCTGCGCGTCGTCGTCAGTTCCGCGATGCACTCGCGGTTCGATCGCGGAGCGCGACCATGTCGGCGAATATCCGATCGCCCTCGGTGAAGATTTCAGTGCGATCGCGCTTCGCCTCGGCGGCGACGAGCCGCGCGGTCTCGCGCTCGGCGCGGCGGCGCTGCGTTGCCGTCCGCTGCGGTGGCGCGACGGCGGGCGCGACCACGGCGCGTTGGCAGTCGTACACCGTCTTGCGGTCGTGCTTCTCGCGATCGGACACCGCACGCGCATAGACGTCGGCGAGTTTCGAGCCCTGCAACGACTGGACGAACGCGGCGTCGCGCGCGGCGTTCTGCGCACGATAGGCGTTGATGACCTCCGGCTCGCAATGCGGCACCACGAACATCTGGTATCGGTCGACGAGATCGTAAAAGGCTTTGCGATCGGCCTTGTCGGGTGCCGCCGCGCCGGCGGCGGTTGCGAGCAGCGCCACGGCACAGGCGGCCAGGACATGCCTCACGACAGCAGCCGCGCGTTGACGACCTTCCCGTCCCTGGTCAGCCGGATCGCATCGCCGATCTCGTCGTCGAGCACCGGGCGCGCCTGCTCCTTGTCCCAGAAGGTCGACAGGAAATTGTAGAGGTTGCGCGAGAAGAGCGCCGAGGCATCCGCGGGCAGGCGACCCGCGACGTTGCGGTGGCCGACGATCCTGACGCCGTGCCGCTCGACCACCTCGCCTGCGACCGCACCCTCGACATTGCCGCCCTGCTCGACCGCGAGATCGATGACGACCGAGCCCGGGCGCATCGACGCGAGTTGCGCATCGCTGACCAGCCGCGGCGCGGCGCGGCCGGGGATCAGCGCGGTGGTGATGACGATGTCCTGCTTCGCGATGTGCGCCGACACCAATTCGGCCTGCGCCGCCTGATATTCGGGCGACATCTCACCGGCATAGCCGCCCGAGCCTTCACCCTCGATGCCTGCGACATTCTCGACGAAGATCGGTTTGGCGCCAAGTGACTGGATCTGCTCCTTCGTGGCCGAGCGGACGTCGGTGGCCGACACCTGCGCGCCCAGCCGCCGCGCGGTGGCGATCGCCTGCAGCCCGGCGACCCCGACTCCCATGACGAACACGCGCGCAGCACTGACGGTGCCCGCCGCGGTCATCATCATCGGGAAGGCGCGACCATATTCGGCGGCGGCATCCAGGACCGCCTTGTAGCCGGCGAGGTTCGATTGCGACGACAGAATGTCCATCGACTGCGCGCGCGTGATGCGCGGCATGAACTCCATCGCCAGCGCCTCGAGTCCGGCGGCGGCATAGCCATCGACCCGCGCGCGCTCACCGAACGGGTTGAGCCCCGCAACCACCCACGCGCCGGGCGCCACGCCCTCAAGCGATGTCGGGTCCGGTCCCTGCACGCCCAGCACGATGTCGGCACCCGCCAGCGTCGCCGCGCGGTCACCGATCGTCGCACCGGCGGCGGCATAATCGGCATCGGCATACGACGCCGCGGTGCCCGCGCAGCCCTCGACCGCCAGCGTCGCGCCGAGCGCAGCAAATTTTTTCACCGTCTCCGGCGTGGCGGCGACGCGGCGCTCGCCTGGCGCCTGTTCCCGGAGGACCGCGATCTTCATCGCAGGGTTACGAGATGAGCCAGATGACGAGGAACGCGAGAAGGAAACAGGCGATTGCGCCGTATTTAAGCAATCCAATCATGCTCGTATACGTCGCCTCATGTCCCTTCAGATCGGCAGGTTCAGCCATGATGATCCTCTTCCCCTTGAACGGTTCATGAGACCGTAGTTAAGCAATCAGCAACAGGCAATATGGTGTTAGCGTCGTGAGTGTCCGATTTAAGTCCCCCTTTACTCAAGGGCGTTAGGGCAGCATCGGACGAAACATGGGGCCGGGCCAGAATATGACGCGCAACGGACAACGTCTGCTGATGCTGATCGACGCCGAAGCCGCGCAACGGCGCGTCGTGGCGACGATCGCGGCCCGCGGTGGCTGGCGGACGATCATCGCCGAGGATTCGGCCAGCGCGCTGGCGACGCTGGCGACCCAGGACGGGATGCAGCTCGACGCGATCCTGCTCCATCATGCCGAGGTCGATGTCGAGCCCGCGCCTGTCATCGCCGAACTGCGCGCCTATCGCCCGCAACTCCCGATCCTGTTGCTGACCGCCCATGCCTCGGTCGCGAGCGCGGTCGAGGCGATGCGCGCGGGCGCGACCGATTATCTCAGCAAGCCGCTCGCCCCCGAGCGGCTGCTCCACGCGCTGGAGGCTGCGGTCGGCGCAACCGCGGGCGGCGAATTGCGCCCGCTGACTGAGAAAATCCCGGCGATGCTGGAGTTCGACGAGATCGTCGGCACCGCCCCCGAGTTCCGCGCCGCGCTATCGATCGCGGCGAAGGCGGCACGCGCGCGTGTCGCCGTGCTGATCGAGGGCGAGAGCGGCGTCGGCAAGGAAGTGGTCGCCGAGGCGATCCACGCCGCCTCGCCGCGCAACGCGCTGGAACGCGTCACGGTCAATTGCGGCGCGGTAGCCGCCAACACGATCTCCAGCGAGCTGTTCGGACATGAGCCGGGCGCGTTCGCGGGCGCATTCGAGCGTCGGCAAGGCCGCTTCGTCGCCGCGCATGGCGGCACGTTGTTCCTCGACGAGGTCGATTGCCTGCCGCTCGACGCGCAGGCGTTGCTGATGCGCGTCCTGCAGGACGGCGAGGTGCTGCCGCTCGGCGCGCGCCACGCGCAGTCGGTCGACGTGCGCGTCATCGCCGCCACCAACAAGCGGCTCGCCGACGAAGTCGCGGCCGGACGTTTCCGCGAAGATCTGTTTTTCCGGCTGAACGCCGTCACCGTCTCGATCCCGCCTCTGCGCCAGCGTTCGAGTGACATTCCCGCCCTCGCGCGCCATCTGCTCGATCGGATCGCGCGCCAGCCGGGGCTGCGCCAGCTCCAGATCAGCGACGACGCGCTGGCGTTGCTGATGCATTACGATTGGCCGGGCAACGTTCGCCAGTTGCAGAACGCATTGTTCCGCGCCGCGGTGCTTTGCGAAGGGGACACGCTGACCCGCGCCGACTTCCCGCAGATCGCGGCTCTGGGCAGCCGCCCTGCCCCGCGCCCGCGCGGCGAGATGCCGGACGTCCAGCTGTTCGGCCCCGACGGGCACCTGCGCCCGCTCGAAGAGATCGAGTCCGACATCATCCGGCTGGCGATCGCGCATTATCGCGGGCGCATGACCGAAGTCGCACGGCGGCTGGGGATCGGTCGCTCGACGCTCTATCGCAAGCTCAACGAGCTAGGGATCGACACCGCGGCCTGAGCACTGCACGAGCACGGCATGACGCAGCCCCTCGCCGCTCCTTCGTTCGCCGGACGTGCCTATCTCGTCACCGGCGCCGCTTCCGGGATCGGACTGGCGTGCGCGCAGCATCTCGCGGCAGGTGGTGCGGCGCGGCTGGTGCTCGCCGACCGTGATGCCGAAGCACTGGCGCGAGTCGATCTTGGCTGCACGCTCGACCTGTTGCCCGGCGACGTCGCAGACGAAGCCTTGTGGGACGAGGCCGCGGCGGTGCTGATCGGGATCGACGGCGCGGTCATCAATGCCGGCGTGGCGGGCGCCGGCGCGATCCCGGCGCTCCCCTTCGCCGAATGGCGGCGCATCCTGTCGGTAAATCTCGACGGTGCGTTCCTCACGTTTTGGGCGGTGATGCGCGCGATGGAAGGACGCAGCGGCGCGATCGTCGCGGTGGCATCGGCGGCGGGGATCAAGGCCGAGCCCGGTGTCGCCGCTTATGGCGCATCGAAAGCTGCGTTGATCCAGCTCGTGAAGGTCGCGGCGAAGGAAGGCGCGGCGCAGCGGCTGCGCGTCAACGCGATCGCGCCGGCCGGGGTCGAGACGCCGGTATGGGATGCGGTGCCGATGTTCGCCGATCGTGCCGCCGCGATCGGACGCGACGCGGCATTTGCGGAGCTCGCGTCGCTCGCGACCCCGCTGGGTCGCTACGCCAAGCCCGAAGAAGTGGCGGCGCAGATCGGCTTCCTGCTGTCGGACGCGGCCGCGCTGATAACGGGGACGGTGCTGGTCAGCGACGGCGGGTATTTGCTTTAGCGGCGGCAGGCCACCCGCGCCGTCATTGTGCCGGAGCGATCATCCTGCCCAATGCGGCGGCAAATCTCACCACAGCACCCCGGTCTTATCGGCCACCATCGGCTCGGGCGCTTCGTCGCCGATCGACTGAAGCAGATCGATCTCGATCGTGCGACACATCGCGCACAGCGGCAGATCATGGACGGTGTTCGCAAACGGATCGACCAGATCGTCGCCGATCGCCAGCACCGCGAGGAACATCAGCCCCGCCACGGTCGAGCCGAGCGGCGTCGCGAAGCCCAGCGTCTCGACCAGCCCGATCGGCAGCAGGATGCAGAACAGGTGCGTGAAGATCGTCGGGAAGAAGCGGTATTGGTTGGGAAGCGGCGTGTTCTTGAGCCGCTCCATGCCACCTTGCGCATTGGCGATGTCGATCAGCACGCTTTCCATCGAGGTCTGCTGGATCGTGTCGATCCAGCCCTTCTCGCGCGCTTCGTTGATGCGGCGGCCGGTGCCGTCGACGATGCCGTTGGCGGTGTTGGTACGTGACAGCGCGAAATCCGCCTCGCCGCGTGACAGGAAGCGCAGTACCTCGTCGTCGACCTTCTGCTTGCGCAACTGGCAACGCAGCGCGTTCACGTACGCGATCTGGCGCAGCACGATCGTGCGCTTCATGTCGCGCGCTTCCGGATCGGGCAGGAAATTGCGGGCGGCACGCGCGAGGTTACGGCTGGCGTTGATCATCAGCCCCCAGAGCGACCGCCCTTCCCACCAACGTTGATAGGCGGAATTGCTGCGGAACCCGAGGAATAGCGCCAGGGCGGAGCCGAACAGCGTCAGCGGTAACTCGGGCGCATGGAACGGCAGCAGGATATAGGTTCCGGTGACGATCACATCCCAGACGAACAGGATCGTGAGCGGCTTCCAGACCTCGCGAACGATCTGGGTGAGACGGGGTACGGCGGTAACGATCATGCCCGGCTAACGCACATCAAAAAGATCGGTGCCAGTGTCATTTCATTGCCGTCACAAAGGCGCCGACAAGGCACGATCGCGCAAGCCGCGCCAGACGCGCAGCGCCTGGACCGTCTCCACCACGTCATGCACCCGCAGCAACTGCACCCCCGCCTGCGCCCCCGCGAGCGCGAGCGCGACCGAGCCGCCAAGCCGCGATGCAACCGGCGCTTCGTTGTCGAGCGCGCCGATCAACCGCTTGCGGCTGGCGCCGAGCATGATCGGGCAGCCGAGCCCGTGGAACAGCGCCAGACCGTTGAGCAAAGCGAGGTTGTCGGCGAGCGACTTGCCGAAGCCGATTCCCGGATCGACCATGATCCGCGACCGGTCGACGCCGACCGCGACCACCGCATCGATGCGCGCCTCCAGCCAGTCGAACACCTCGGTCACCACATCGCGGTACGTCGGGCGACCGTGCCCGCCCGCCTTGGGATCGGGCGAATGCATCAGGATGACCGGCGCGCCGTTGCGCGCGACGATCTCCAGCGCGCGCTCGTCCCACAACAAAGCAGATACGTCGTTGACGATCGCGGCACCGGCGCCCAGCGCCGCCTCGATGACCGCCGCCTTGCGCGTATCGACCGACACCAGCGCCCCGGCGCGCGCCAGCCGCTCGACCACCGGCGCGACGCGGCGCGCCTCATCCTCTTCCCACACCAGCGCCGCACCGGGGCGGGTCGATTCGCCGCCGACGTCGATCACCGCCGCCCCCGCCGCCGCCATTGCCATCCCCACCGAGGCGGCACCTGCCGGGTTGTCGACATGCGCCCCGCCGTCGGAAAAGCTGTCGGGCGTGACGTTCAGGATCGCGGCGACCTGCGGCTGGTCGAAGCGCAACGTCCGCTCGCCGAGCACCCATGGCGCGCGCGACGCGATGATCCGCGCGTGGAGCGTCACGGCGCGCTCGCCAAGGTGCGCGATCTCGGCGACGGGAACGATGCGGCGGCCGGTCGGCTCGATCACCTCATAGGCCGCGAACCACTGCAACCCGCCCGCCAGCCGCGCGACCTGGCCATCGGGGTAAGCGAACGGTGCGTCGGTGAAGTGGGTCGGGCGGAGATGCATCATGCTTACTCCCCCTCCCTTACAAGGGAGGGGTCGGGGGTGGGTGCGTGCTCGCGATACGGTGATTGATCGCGCGCGGGAGCCGTATCACCAAGCCTCCACCCACCCCAACCCCTCCCTTGAAAGGAAGGGGCTTGAGCGCCGACGCTTACGGCTGGGTCGCGAGCAGATACGTCTGGCGCAGCGTGTCGATCGGCTTGAGCGCGCCCTCGGCCTCGTAATGCCAGAAGGTCCAGCCGTTGCAGGCCGGAGCGCCCTGCACCGTCGAGCCGACCTTGTGGATCGACCCGTTCGCGCCGCACGGGCTCGACAGCGAGCCGTCGGCGCGGACCATCGCCTGCCAGCGACGCTTGGTGTCGACCAGCATCGTGCCCGGCGCGAGATAGCCGTTCTCGACCAGCACCCCGAACGCGACCTTCGGCTGCGACTTGGGGCTCTGCATCGTCGCCAGCGCCGATTCGTCGAGCGGCAATGCGGCGGCGATCCGCTGCTCGGCAGCGGCGATGTAATCGCCCTCGCGCTCGATCCCCATCCAGCGGCGCCCGAGCCGCTTGGCGACCGCGCCGGTCGTGCCGGTGCCGAAGAACGGGTCGAGCACCACGTCGCCCGGCTTCGTGCAGGCCAGCAGGATGCGGTACAGCAACGCCTCGGGCTTCTGCGTCGGGTGGACCTTCACCCCGTCCTTCTTCAACCGCTCGCCGCCGCCGCAGATCGGGAATTCCCAGTCCGAGCGCATCTGAAGCTCATCGTTGAGCGTCTTCATGCTGCGATAGTTGAAGGTGTATCTCGCCTTCTCGCCCTTCGACGCCCAGATCAACGTCTCGTGCGCGTTGGTGAAGCGGGTGCCGCGGAAGTTTGGCATCGGGTTGGCCTTGCGCCACACGATGTCGTTGAGGATCCAATAGCCGAGATCCTGCACTGCGGCGCCGACGCGGAAGATGTTGTGATAGCTGCCGATCACCCAGATCGTGCCGTCATCCTTGAGGATGCGGTGCGCCTCCGCCAGCCACGCGCGGGTGAAGGCGTCATAGTGCGCGAAGGTGTCGAACTTGTCCCAATCGTCGGTGACCGCATCGACATGGCTGCCGTCGGGACGGAACAGCTCTCCGCCGAGCTGAAGATTGTAGGGCGGATCGGCGAAGATCATGTCGACCGACTTGGCCGGAAGCGCCTTCATCTGCGCGATGCAATCGCCGCGCAGGATCTGGTCGAGCGGGAGCACCACCGGCGTTTCCGCCGCGGTGGCGCGCCGCCCGCGCGCAACCTTTTCCATGACCCCCATCGAATTCCTGCTCCCCGTCTGCGAGCCCCAAAAGGGCGGGAAAGCGCGAGTCCGTCAAGAGTCGTGCGGCGAAGCGAGTCCACCTCCGACTCGTTGCAAAACCGGAACAAGATGAGTCCGTTTCTACATATTGAGTCAGATGCGACTCGACAGACTCAAGCGGTGGTAGTGTGGCCGAAACGACTCAGAACGGCAAAATGCACTGTGCGACCGGCGCGAAGCTGCGGCGATGGAGCGGCGACGGCCCATGCTCGCGCAACGCAGCGAGATGCTGGGCGCTGCCATAGCCCTTATTGGCATCCCAGCCGTAGTGCGGATGTGATTCGGCGGCGGCGATCATGATCTGGTCGCGGGTGTGCTTGGCGACGATCGAGGCGGCGGCGATCGAGCGGCTGTGCGCGTCGCCGGAGACGATCGCGGTCGCGGCATAGCTCCAGCGCGGCAGGCGGTTGCCGTCGACCAGCACATGCCCCGGCGCGCATCCCAGCACCTCCGCCAGCCGGTCGACCGCCAGCGTCATCGCCTTCATCGTCGCCCAATAGATGTTGAGCGTGTCGATCTCGCCCGGCTCGACGATTCCGACACCCAGCGCCGCGCAGTCGGTGAGCCGCGCATGGAGACGTGCGCGCTCGGCGGCGGAAAGCTTCTTCGAATCGTCGATCCCGCGCGGCACGCCCCTGGCGGGCAGAACGAGCGCACAGGCGACCACCGGCCCGGCGAGCGGCCCGCGTCCGGCCTCGTCCACCCCCGCGACCGGTGGCAGGCAGGCGCGTTCGTGCTTCAGGCCGGGCATCCGCGCTCCCACACGTCGAACGGCGCGTCGCCGAGCGCATGACCCATCGGGCCATGCCCCGCCCCCAGTGCGGGTGCGGCGTGCAGCGCCGCGCGGACATAGCGGATCGCGCGCGCGATCGCGGGTTCGAGCGTCAGCCCCGCCGCCATTCCGGTCGCGACCGCGCTGGCGAGCGTGCAGCCGGTGCCATGGCTGTGCCGCGTGTCGATGCGCGGATTGGTCCAGTCGGCGATCACGCCCTCTGCGCCGATCAGCCGGTCGACCACCGTCTCCCCTGTGGCATGGCCGCCCTTGACCAGCACCGGCGCACCGATCGCCGCGGCATAGTCGCGCGCGGCCGGCTCGATATCGGCGACATCCAGCGCGTCGCGTCCGACCAGCACCGTAAGTTCGGGAAGATTCGGCGTGACCAATGTGCTCATCCGGGCCAACCGGGCGAAGGCGGCGATCGTCGCCGCATCGGCAAGCGTCGCGCCGTTGGTGGCGACCATCACCGGATCGAGCACGATCGGCGCGGCGTACAAGCCGCTTGCCAGTTCGTCCGCCACCGCGACGGCGATCTCGGCCCCGCCGAGCATCCCGATCTTGACCGCATCGACGCCCAGGTCCTCGACCACGCACGTCATCTGCCGCCGTACCATCTCGGGTGACAGCGCGACGACCGCCTCGACCCCCAATGTATTCTGCGCGGTGATCGCGGTGATCGCGGTCATTGCATGGCCGCCGAGCATCGTCACGGTCTTCAGGTCGGCCTGAATCCCCGCCCCGCCGCCGGAATCCGACCCGGCGACGATCAGGACGCGCGCGATCGTCATGCGCGAAAATACCGCTCGGTCGCGGCGGGATGTTGCTTGAGCGCCTTGCCGACCCGCGCCGGCCGGTCGAGCAATTCGCCGCCGCAGTTCGGGCAGGTTTCATCCAGCGCGTCGGCGCATTCGGCGCAGAAGGTGCATTCCATCGAGCAGATGAACGCCCCGCCCTCATCCGCGGGCAGGTCCACGCCGCAGCGTTCGCAATCGGGTCGCATGTCGAGCATGAGCGTGGCTTAGCGTGGCGTCTCCGTCATTGCGAGCGTAGCGAAGCAATCAAGGGCGTCACGCGCTGGGCTCTGGATTGCTTCGCTCCGCTCGCAATGCCGGACAGGGATCAATCCACGAACGCCCGCTCGATCACGAATTGGCCCGGGTTGGCGTTTGAGCCCTCGACGAAGCCCTTGTGCTCCAGCACCGATGCGATCTCGCGGATCATCGCGGTCGAGCCGCACAGCATCACGCGGTCGTTTTCGGGGTCGAAGCGCGGCTCGCCCTCCAACCCTTCGAACAAACGCCCGCTCTCGATGAGCGCAGGAATACGGCCGGTGGTGTGGAAGTCCTCGCGCGTGACCGCGGGGACGTAATGGAAGCGCGTCGCTGCCTCGTCCGCCACCAACGGATCATCGGCCAGCCGCGCGCCGAGTTCGTCGTAAAACGCCAGATCGTTGACGCGGCGGACGCCGTGGACGATCACGACCTGGTCGAAGCGCTCGTACACGTCCGGGTCACGAGCGACGCTGAGGAACGGCGCGAGGCCGGTGCCGGTCGACAGCAGGAACAGCCGCTTGCCGCCGAGCAGCGCGTCGAGGACCAGCGTACCGGTAGGCTTCTTGCCGAGATAGACCTGATCGCCCGGCTCCACTGCCTGCAATCGTTCGGTCAGCGGCCCGCCGGGCACCTTGATCGACAGGAACTCAAGCTCCTCGGCCCAGGCCGGGCTGGCGATCGAATAGGCGCGCATCACCGGCTTCGCTGGTTTGTCCTCGGTTCCGCCCTCGCCGGGCAGGCCGATCATCACGAACTCGCCGGAGCGGAAGCGGAACGACGCAGGGCGCTCGACCGCGAAGCTGAACAGATGCTCGTTCCAGTGGCGCACCCATTTCACCGCCACGCTGTTGAAGGCAGTCGATTCAGGGATAAGCACTGGCGCACGCAGGTCGGTCATCGGCGATCCGGTCTGAAATGAGGATTTTTGCGAATGGGGCGCATTATGGTGCGGCGCGGGAAGGGTCAACCATAGCTAGCCTTGGGGACGGTCAAGGTGCATCAATCGCGCTGGACGAGCGGCGCCTGCACGAAGCGCAGCGCGACCCATTCGGCGGCGACCGCCATCTGCTCCGACACGCTGACTGCGCCGCCGTCCGCCACCAATGTCGCGGCGATCCGGCGCACCGCCAGCCCGTCGCCGCCAAGCGCCGCGGCGAACATCGCCAGCAACGTCGCCTCCGCATCGGTGACATGCTCGGCGCCCGGCATCCCGAAGCGCAGCCAGCGCAACGCGTGATTGTCGAGCAGCGCCATCAGCTTCGTGAAATCGGGCAGCGCCGCCATCACCCCGCGCCACCCGAAGCCGGGTGCCAGCGCCGCACACGGGCAGCGTCCGGCGCGCGCCGCGGCGGTCCATTGCCGCATCGCGCCGACGAGAAAGTGAAAATGCTCGTCGAGGTTCGGCGGCAGGCGGTCGAGGAAGCGGTAAATGGATAACCTCGATTTGCAATTGACTCGCAGTAGCCTAGGTAGAACACACCGTCAACGCGCCCTTTCGCCGCGCGCCGACCGCGCCCATATTGCGCGTATGGCGATCCAGATCCGTACCAACCTTGCCGAGCCCGAAACCGATGCGGCGTTCGTGCCGCACCGTCCTGCCCGGCCGCAAAAGGTCGAGGGCGGCAAGACGTTCAAGCTGGTCAGCGAATATGAGCCGTCGGGCGACCAGCCGACCGCGATCCGCGAGCTGGTCGACACGGCGCGGGCGGGCGAGAAGGATCAGGTGCTGCTCGGCGTCACCGGGTCGGGCAAGACCTTCACGATGGCCAAGGTGATCGAGGAAATGCAGCGCCCGGCGCTGATCCTCGCGCCGAACAAGATCCTCGCCGCACAATTGTACGGCGAGTTCAAGTCGTTCTTCCCCGATAACGCCGTCGAATATTTCGTCAGCTATTACGATTACTATCAGCCCGAGGCGTACGTCCCGCGTTCGGATACGTACATCGAAAAAGAGTCGAGCATCAACGAGTCGATCGACCGGATGCGTCACTCTGCGACGCGATCTTTGCTAGAACGTGACGACGTGATCATCGTCGCCTCGGTGTCGTGCCTGTACGGGATCGGCTCGGTCGAAACCTATTCGGCGATGATCTTCGACCTGAAGAAGGGTCAGGCGGTCGACCAGCGCGAAATCGTCCGTAAGCTGGTCGCACTGCAGTACAAGCGCAACGACGCCGCCTTCCAGCGCGGCAACTTCCGCGTGAAGGGCGATAACCTGGAGATCTTCCCTTCGCACTATGAGGACAGCGCGTGGCGCGTCTCGTTCTTCGGCGACGAGATCGAGGAAATCGTAGAGTTCGATCCGCTGACCGGCAAGAAGTCGGCGAGCCTCAACTCGATCCGCATCTACGCCAATTCGCACTATGTCACGCCCGGCCCGACGATGAAGCAGGCGAGCGAGGCGATCAAACACGAGCTTTCGGAACGGCTGAAGGAGCTGGAGATCGAGGGCAAGCTGCTCGAACGCCAGCGGTTGGAGCAGCGCACGAACTTCGACCTGGAGATGATCGCGGCGACCGGCAGCTGCAACGGCATCGAGAATTACAGCCGCTTCCTCACCGGCCGCCTGCCCGGCGAACCGCCGCCCACGCTGTTCGAGTACCTTCCCGAAAACGCGCTGCTGTTCGTCGACGAAAGCCACCAGACGATCGGGCAGATCAACGGCATGTCGCGCGGCGACCATCGTCGCAAGATCACGCTCGCTGAATATGGCTTTCGCCTGCCCTCGGCGATCGACAACCGTCCGCTGCGCTTCAACGAATGGGACGCGATGCGTCCGCAGACCGTCTGCGTCTCGGCGACGCCGGGGTCGTGGGAGATGGAGCAGGCCGGCGGCGTCTTCGCCGAACAGGTGATCCGTCCCACCGGGCTCATCGACCCGCCGGTCGAGATCAAGCCGGTCGAGGAACAGGTGCAGGATCTGATCGTCGAATGCGGCAAGACCACCGCGCTCGGCTATCGCACGCTCGTCACCACGCTGACCAAGCGGATGGCCGAGGATCTGACCGAATATATGCACGAGGCGGGGATCAAGGTCCGTTACATGCATTCCGACGTCGAGACGCTGGAGCGGATCGAGCTGATCCGCGACCTGCGGCTGGGCGTGTACGACGTGCTGATCGGCATCAACCTGTTGCGCGAGGGGCTCGACATTCCCGAATGCGGGCTGGTCGCGATCCTCGATGCCGACAAGGAGGGCTTCCTGCGCTCCGAGACCTCGCTGATCCAGACGATCGGGCGTGCGGCCCGTAACGTCGACGGGCGCGTGATCCTCTATGCCGACCGCATCACCGGCAGCATGGAGCGCGCGATGAACGAGACGGCGCGCCGTCGCGAGAAGCAGGAGGCGTATAACCTCGAACACGGCATTACGCCGACGACGATCCGCCGCAGCATCGGCGACATCATCGCGCATGTCGCGTCGAAGGATCAGGTGACGGTCGAGATCGACGAGGACCGCCCGCACATGGTCGGCCACAACCTGCGCGCCTATATCGAGGAGCTGGAAAAGAAGATGCGGAAGGCCGCATCCGATCTCGAGTTCGAGGAGGCCGGTCGTCTTCGCGACGAGATCCGCGCGCTGGAACAGGAGGAGCTTGGGCTACCGGTCGAGCAGCAGAAGCTGCCACTGATGGGGCGCAGCAACGAGGGCAAGCCGGGAACGCGCAAGACCCGCTTCGGCAAGACGCAGCGGAAGTTCGGAAAGCGGTAGGAGACGCCGCTCACCCTCTTCAGGCGTCACCCCGGCGAAGGCCGGGGTCCAGTTGCGGAGCGCATGAAGAAGAAGCGCAACGAATGCCGCGCCAAAATGCGGCCACGTCACATAGCTGGACCCCGGCATTCGCCGGGGTGACGATTGAGAAGCGGGTGACGCCGGACGCCAATCACTCCCGGTTCAGCCACCCGCTCCTATATTTCACGCCATGTACGCGCAGCCTCCCCGCGACCGAATCGGCCCGGCCGTCGCCGCCGCGGCGGTGAGTGCGGCGCTCGGCTGGGCGCTGCTCGTCGGGCTCGCGGGTGCGCCGCTCGCGCAGCGGTTCGAGGACGGGCTGGCGGTGTTCCGCGTCACGCCCCCGCCCCCGCCGCCCGCCAGGGTCGTTCCCAAGCGGACGCATACCTCCCGTCCGTCCGGCCGCGCCGCACCGCCGAACATCCGCTCGCAGGCGACACAGGTTGCCGCGCCAAAGCCGATCGTGGTCGTCCCGCTGCCGCCACCGCCGATCCCGGTCGCGCTCAAGCCTTTCGCAGGCGATCAGGCAACGCAGGGCGCGACCAGCAAGGTCGGGCCGGGCACCGGCGCGGGCGGCATCGGTGACGGGACCGGCAGCGGTGGCTGGGGGGATGGCGACGGCGGCCCCGGCGACGAGACGCCACCGGTCTGGAAGCGCGGCAGGCTGACCGACTCCGACTATCCGCGCGACATCGGCGACGCGGGATTCCAGGGGACGGTCGCAGTCAAGTTCCTCGTCTGGAGCGACGGTCGAGTGCGCGACTGTCAGGTCACGAAAAGCAGCGGCAATGCGACTCTGGACGCGACCACCTGCCGGCTGATCCAGCGCCGCTTCCGCTACGATCCCTCACGCGACGCCGATGGTCGACCAGTGCCGGCGTGGATCGTCGAAAGCCACGAATGGATCATCGTTCCGGAGCCAGCCGAGGACCAGTGAGGCAGTCGTAGCAGACGTGATCCGTTACCCCGTTCTTCTTGAGGTGGTGCGATCGAGCGCCACCGCCCACCCAGTCATTGCGAGCGTAGCGAAGCAATCCAGAGCCGGATCAGGACGCCCTGGATTGCTTCGCTACGCTCGCAATGACGACGCTTTAAGTCGCAAACAGCCGCCCCGGATCAAGTCCGCAGCGACGCTCGCTACTCAGCCGTCGGTCCGCTCAACGCTCATCCGCCGGTTCCGCGTCGGTCGTCTGCGGCGGCGGCGTGCTGTTGCCCTTCTCGGGTTCATCCGGGTCGGTCAGCAATTCCTCGACCGCTTCCTGCACGTCGTTTTCCTTGCGCTCGCTCATGGCTCCGCTCCTCACGCGATGTTGAGATTTTCGCCCTGCACCTGATAATAACTGGCGACACGATCGGCATAGGCCTGATCGAACACCGGCGCGTTGTTCGCCCAGCTCGGACCGCCCTCCAGCAAACGCCGGTCGACGGTCACGACATAGCGGTCGCGCACGGGATCGAACTGCAGCAGCGAGAAGGGCAGCGGATAATAGCTCTTCCCCATCCCGAGGAAGCCGCCGAGGCTGAGCACGGCGTGAGTCGCGCGCCCGGTCGACTTGTGGACCATGAACGCCTGCACGGTGCCGAGATGGTCGCCGTCGCGCGTATCGACCTTCATTGTGTCGCTGAGGGTGGACTGCACCAGGATCTGGGTCGGCGCGTCTTCGGCCATGACGGGATTCTCCTATGTTAATCGATCTCGCGCGGTGAACCGTCATCCCGGTGCGGCGGTTCCGGGTGCGGCGGTTGAGCGTGCGGCGACGATCCGCCATAGCGTCACGCGTGACCCGTTATCTTTCCTCGCTTCCGCTCGCCCTGCTCGTGCTGGCGAGCGCCGCCTGCGTTCCGCGCGCCGTTCCGCCCGCACCGGTCGCGCCGCCGCCGCCCGCGCCGGTCGCGCCGTCTCCTGCTCCCGCGCCGACCCCGGTCGCCGATTGGCAGGACTGGCCATGGACGCCGGGTGCATGGCGCTATGTTCGCGACGCCACCGGCACCCACGCCAGCTATGGCGTCACCCGCCAGGCCCCTGCGGCCGAGCTGCGCTGCGATCGCGCCGCGCGCGCAGTGTTGCTGTCGCGCCCGGGCAGCAATCCTGCACCGTTCACGATCCGCACCAGCGCGGCGACGCGCAGCGTGCCGACGCAGGTCGTTGCCGCCGCCGTGCCGCAGGTGGTGGCGCGCTTTGCGATCGACGATCGGTTGCTCGATGCGATGGCGTTCACGCGCGGACGCTTCACCGTCGAGCAAGCCGACAGCACACCGCTCGTGCTGCCGCCATGGGCAGAAGTGGGCCGCGTGATCGAGGATTGCCGCGGCTAATCCGGCAAGGCGGACAGGGGCGCGAAGCCTGAAATGTTCGTCCAGAACGGGACGCATTACAAGCCTTGTATCACATCCGCATTCGTCTCACATTGCTGGTGCGGCTTACGCGGTCGCAACTGTTATCAACCAGCGAAAGGAGGTGATCCGATGTCTCATGGTTCAGCAATGGGGTCGGTTCAGTTCGTTCGGGAGATGCGCTTCTAGAAATCGCTGCCCCGCTGCGGGAGGATCCTTCCTCTCTTCAACGTAGCGGGACCGGCGGTTTTTGGAGGCAACATGGTCTCCCGGGCTGGAGCTCTCCGGCCGCTGACCATGTCAAGGGGTTGTCGGGCGTCCGTTTGCGGGCGTTCGGCAACCTCTTCTCATATCTGGCGTAACTCGAAAACAGCGCGCCTTCGCACCCCATGCCGTCGCCCCTGCGCAGGCAGGGGCCCATGCCGCTATGGTATGGCGCACCGCTGAAACAGACAGGTCGCGCAGAAATGCACGACGCAGCTTTAGACCAGAATGACGAGGAGCCGACTCACGTTCGTCCTTGCGGGCACAGCGAAGCAATCCAGTGTCGGACCAGGGTGCCCTGGATTGCTTCGCTGCGCTCGCAATGACGGCTACGGTTCGATGTTGTGTCATCGCACTCTATGCCCTTGCTTGTTCACAGGACGACGGCAAACACAAAGGTTATTGATACTCACTCGCACTGACGATAGAGCCCCGTTCGATCAAAGGGGTTTCCATGTCCGTCCGTCATTCCAGCAGCTTCCTCACCCTCGCCGTCCTTCTCGCCGCCACGCCGGTGGTGGCGCAGCAGCGTAACGACACCACCACGCCCGACGACGTCATCGTCACCGGCCGCCAAGTGCCCGACCTCGCCAGCGCCGGAACGAAATCGGCGCTGCCGCTCGCCGAAACCGCGCAGTCGATCACCGTCGTCACCGGCGACCAGATCGAAGCCCTTGGCCTCCAGAACCTCAACCAGGCACTGCGCTTCGTCGCGGGCGTCACCCCCGAGACGCGCGGAGCGAGCGCCGAGGTCTACGACCAGTTCAAGCTACGCGGCTTCGACGCGCCGGTGTTCCTCGACGGGCTCAAGCAATTCGGCAGCACCACCGGCTATGCGATTCCACAGGTAGACGTCTCGCGGCTGGCACGCTTCGAGGTGCTGAAGGGCCCGGCCTCGACGCTCTACGGCCAGTCGGGCCCCGGCGGGCTCGTCGCGCAATCGAGCAAGCTGCCGGTCGACCTCCCCCTCTACGGCTCGGTCGCGGGCACCTATGGCGAGTACAACCTCTACCGCGTCGATGCCGATGTCGGCGGCGCAGCGGGAAGCGACGTGCTGTGGCGCATCTACGGCAGCGCCAACGGCAGCGACACGCAGCAGCGCTTCGCCAAGCGCGAGCGGCAAACCGTGTCCGGCGCGGTGACGATCGGCAACAATTCGCGTACGACCTTCACGTTGCTCGGCACCTATTCGCACGATCCGCACAACGGCGCCTATGGCGTCTTTCCCGCACTCGGCACGCTGATCGACAATCCCAACGGCAAGCTTTCGACCCGCTTCGATGGCGGCGAGGCGGGCAATCGCTACCAGCGCGAGCAGGCTGCGGGTACGTACATCTTCACGCACGACTTCGGCGGCGGCTGGCGCTTCCGATCCTCGGGCCGATACCAGAACGTCACCGCACAGCTCGGGCTCGTCTATGTCAGCGGCGCGCCGGTGACCGGCAGCACGCGCGTCTACAATCGCGCCAGCTATGCGACCGACGAGGAGCTGAACAACTGGACCTATGACAACCAGCTCGCCGGCACTGTCCGCACCGGGCCGATCACGCACCGGCTGTTGTTTGGCGTCGACCGGCAGGTAGCGCATTCGACGGAGGAGTATCAGTTCGGCGGCGCGACCCCGCTCGACGTCTACAATCCGGTTTACGGCACGATGGTGGTGCCGCGCACCCCGGCGCAGGTGCCGAACGGCTTCGGCAGGGCCACGATCGATGCGCGCCTGCGTCAGCAAGGCGTCTACGCGCAGGATCAGATGGAGCTGGGCGCACTGCGCGTGACGATCGGCGGACGGCAGGATTGGGCCGATGGCAAGCAGATCACCTCTTCGGGCACCAGCGAGAAGAAGGACGACAAGTTCACGTGGCGCGCCGCCGCGCTCTACACCCTGCCCTTCGGCCTTGCGCCCTATGTCAGCTATTCGACGTCGTTCGAGCCGCAGACGGCGACCGTGCGGCGCGACGATGGCTCGTTCGGGATCGCCGATCCGTCGTTCGGCAAGCAGATCGAGGCCGGCGCGAAGTTCAGCGTCCCCGGCACGCCGATCCTCCTGTCGGGCGCTTGGTTCCGCATCGACCAGACCAACGTCGTCACCTCGACTCCGGACTTCTCGATCTCGCGCCAGACGGGCGAGGTTCGCTCGACCGGTGTCGAATTCGAAGGCAGCGCACCGCTCGGGCTCGGCTTCACCGCGCGCGCCGCGTACAGCCGCCAGCGCGTCCGCGTGACCAGCGATCCGCAGGATCCGTCGCGGGTCGGGCGCGGACTGGAGACGGTCGGGCGCGGCGGTGCATCGCTGATCCTCGACTGGGCGCCGGAGCGTGGCACCTTCCACGGTCTCGCGCTGGGCGGCGCGGTGCGGCATGTCGACGAGGTCTATGCCGGCGTCTACACCCCGCCCGAGAACCCCGCAGCAGCGGCGCCGCTCAACAGCCCGTCCTACACCGTCTATGACGCCTGGGCGCGGTTCGATCTCGAGCGGCTCAGCCCGTCGCTCAAGGGGCTGAACGCGTCGGTCAACACCTCCAACCTCTTCGACAAGACCTATATCACCTCGTGCTTCGCCAATTATGCGTGGTGCTGGTACGGCAACCGCCGCGTCGTGCAGGGAACGATCGCCTATCGTTTCTGATCGCGATCAACGCGATACCCGTGAACCTCTGATCGTCCCGCCCGTTCGCGCCCGGATACCGGGAGAGTTGCGACATGGACGATCAGGGCACGACGCGCCGTTCCATTCTGGGCGGCGCCGCAGCGGCAGGGCTGGCTTTCGGCGGCACGGATACCGCAGCCGCACAGACTTCCGCCTCGGGCACCCCAGCCGTACCCTTGCGCGATCCGCGGACCAAGTACACCAGCCAGCCTTTCCCCGAGCAACGCCAGCCATGGCCCGCGCTGCAGGGTAAGATGACCCCGCGCCCCGACAGCGGCGAGACCAGCTACCGTGGCTCGGGCCGGCTGACCGGACGCAAGGCGCTGGTGACCGGCGGTGACAGCGGAATCGGCCGCGCCGCCGCGATCGCCTTCGCGCGCGAGGGCGCGGATGTCGCGATCAATTACTATCCGACCGAAGAGCCCGACGCGCGCGAAGTAAAGGCGTTGATCGAACAGGCGGGACGCAAGGCGGTGCTGCTCCCCGCCGACATCCGTACCGAGAATGCCTGCACCAAGCTGGTCGCCGATGCGGTGCGTCAGCTCGGCGGCCTCGACCTGCTCGTCAACAACGCCGCCTATCAGCAGAGCAAGGCCGACATCTCGGAAATCACCGACGAGCAGATGGTGCGTACGTTCGAGACGAACATCTTCGCGATGTTCCGGATTGCCAAGGCGGCGATCCCGTCGATGCCGCCGGGGTCGGTCATCATCAACACCGGCTCGGTCAACAGCTACGATCCCGGCGAGGAATTGCTCGATTACGCCAGCACCAAGGGCGCGATCCTGATCTTCACCAAGGGGCTGGCCAAGCAACTCGCCAAGAAGGGCATTCGCGTCAACATGGTCGCACCCGGCCCGATCTGGACGCCGTTGCAGGTGGCAGGCGGACAATTGCCCGGCACGATGGGCGAGTTCGGGCAGGACACCCCGATGGGCCGCGCCGGCCAGCCTGCCGAACTCGGACCGCTCTACGTTGCGCTGGCGGAAGACGGGACGAGCTTCTCGACCGGCACCGCCGTCGGCGCGCACGGCGGCAAGGGTAGTCCGTAAGCCGTAACCACCACCCGCCGCCACTCCCCCGTCGTCATTCCCGCCCTTCGTCATTCCCGCGAAGGCGGGAATCCAGACGCGCAGGTCCGTCAATAGAAGCGCGTACCTCAGAGGTTCTGGATCCCCGCCTTCGCGGGGATGACGAAAGGTGCGCGCTCAACAGCAAACGCCAACCACACTGACCCAGATCAAAGCACTGTTTTTCCACGGAACGCCGCTCCCCGACCGGCCATTGACGGCACGACAGGAAAGGAGCCGCCATGGCAGATGACGCCCCGCTCGCCGCCGCCAAACACGACAAGCCGACCGCGCTTGCCGCCCGTGCCGTCACGATCAACCAGCCGGTCGAGGAGGTCTACTCCCGCTTCCGCGACTTCGCCGCATGGCCCGCGTTCATGGAGAATGTCGTCCGCATCGACGTGCATGACGAACGCCGCTCGCATTGGGTGGTGAAGGCGCCCGGCGGCAGCAACGTCGAATGGGATGCGCGGATTACCGAGGAAGTGCCGGGCAAGTTGCTCGTGTGGGAAAGCGAGCCCGGTGCCGAAATCCCCAACCGCAGCCGCGTCGAATTCCGCGATGCCGGGGCGCGTGGCACAGTGGTCATCGCGACGATCGACTATGACCCGCCCGCCGGTGTCATCGGCAAGGTGATCGCCAAGATGTTCCAGCGCGAGCCCGCGATTCAGGCGCGTCGTGACCTGCGCCGTTTCAAGCAACTGCTGGAAACCGGCGAGATCGCTACCCCCGCCATGAACGCCAAGCAATTCGAGGAGATGGGGCTGTGAAAGCGATCGCCTGGCACGGCAAGCATGATGTCCGCGTCGATACCGTCGACGATCCCGGCATCGTCAACCCGCGCGACTGTATCATCAAGGTGACCTCGACCGCGATCTGCGGCTCGGACCTCCACCTCTACGATGGCTATATCCCGACCATGCAGTCGGGCGATATCCTTGGCCACGAATTCATGGGCGAGGTAGTCGAGGTCGGCGCGAAATCGACGCTCAAGAAAGGCCAACGCGTCGTCGTGCCGTTCACGATTTCGTGCGGCAGCTGCTATCATTGCACCAAGCAGCAATTCTCTGCCTGCGACAACGGCCTGCCCGCCGACAATCAGGATATTGCGCAGGAACTGTACGGACAGCCGATGGCCGGTTTGTTCGGCTACAGCCACATGACCGGCGGCTATGCCGGCGGCCAGGCCGAGTACGTCCGCGTCCCGTTCAGCGACGTCGGCCCGATCGTCATTCCCGACGGGGTCGAGGACGACAAGGTGCTGTTCCTCTCCGACATCCTGCCGACCGGCTGGATGGCGGCGGAGAATGCCGACATCGAACCCGGCGACACCGTTGCGGTATGGGGCTGCGGCCCGGTCGGGCTTTTTGCGATCCAGTCGGCGTTCCTGATGGGCGCGGAGCGCGTGATCGCGATCGATCACTTCCCCAACCGGCTCAAGCTGGCCGCAAAGTTCGGCGCGGAGACGATCAACTTCGAGGAAAGCGCGGTCTACGAGGCGCTGATGGTGATGACCGGCGGGATCGGCCCCGATGCCGTGATCGACAGCGTCGGGCTGGAGGCGCACGGCTTCTTCGTCGACAACGTGCTCGACCAGATCAAGGTCTCGACCTTCACCGGCACCGACCGGGCGCACGCCAATCGTCAGGCGATCATCGCGTGCCGCAAGGGCGGGCGGGTGTCGATGCCGGCGGTCTATGGCGGGTTCGTCGACAAATGGCCGCTCGGCGCGTTCATGGAAAAGGGGCTGACGCTCAAGACCGGGCAGACCCACGTCCAGCGCTACCTCCCTGCGCTGCTGACCGCGATCCTCGAGGAGAAGATCGACACCACCTTCCTGATCTCGCACCGCATGCCGCTGGAACAGGGCCCGGAGGGCTATCGCATGTTCCATGACGAACAGAACGAAGTGACGAAGATCGTTTTGAAGCCGGGGATGTAAGCTCCCCCAATTCCAACCCCATCGTCATTCCCGCGGACGCGGGAATCCAGACGCGCAGGTCCACGCAAGGTCGCAGCGTCAGAGGTTCTGGATCCCCGCCTCCGCGGGGATGACGGTTCTTATCAGGAGAGACCCATGCCCAACAAGTTCGCGATCATCACCGGCGCCTCGACCGGCATCGGCTTCGAACTCGCCACGCTGGCGGCGAAGGACGGCTACGACATCCTCGTCGTCGCCGACGAGCCGTTGATCGACGCCGCCGCCGCCGATTTCAAACAGTTCGGTACGCAGGTCAGCTCGGTCGAGGCCGATTTGTCGACCATCGACGGCGTCGACCGGCTGCTCGCCGCCGCCGAGGGACGCCCGATCGATCTGCTCTGCGCCAACGCCGGCAAGGGATTGGGGCGCGCGTTCCTCGATCAGGACGTCGCCGACTGGCGGCGCGTCGTCGACACCAACATCACCGGCACGCTCTATCTGCTCCAGAAGGTGCTGCGGCAGATGACCGAGCGGCATCAGGGCAAGGTGCTAGTCACCGGTTCGATCGCCGGGTTCATTCCCGGCTCCTTTCAGGCGGTCTACAACGGCACCAAGGCATTCGTGGACTCGTTCACCGATGCGCTGCGTGACGAGTTGAAGGATCATGAGGGGATCACGCTGACGACGCTGATGCCCGGCCCGGTCGAGACCGAATTCTTCGACCGCGCCGACATGATGGACACCGAAGTCGGCACGTCGGACAGCAAGTCCGATCCCGCGAAGGTCGCGCAGGACGGCTGGCACGCATTGATGGCGGGCAAGCATTCGATCGTCTCGGGCTGGAAGAACAAGCTGCAGGTCGCCGCCGCGCACATTCTGCCGCCCGAGGTCACTGCGCACCAGCATCGCAACATGGCCGAGCCGGGCACCGCGAAGAAGAAATTGCACCCTGCACCGTCATTGCGAGCGTAGCGAAGCAATCCAGTGTTCCGCGCGCTGCCCTGGATTGCGTCGCTACGCTCGCAATGACGAAGTGCATTCCGTCGCCTTCCTAATCCCCCGCAAACGTCCACCCAGAAATCGCCCGCTCGCGCTCGTTGAGCAACAACGCCCGGCCGGCTGGTGGCGCTGACCGCTGCGGGCACGCCGGGCGGTGGCACGCCCGGCACCCCAGCCCGACCGGCGTCGCCGCGCCGGTCAGGTCGAGCCCACGCGCCGCCGCCAGCGTCCCTGCCACGTCCGCCGGCACCCCCAGCGCGATTGCGAACCCGCTCTCCACCCGGTTCGCCCCCGCCCCGACCGCCGCGCCGGTCACCGCCACCGCCAACGTGAACCAGCGCGCACCGTCCTCCAGCTCCAGCAACTGCGGCACGATGCTCGCCGGCCGCTCGAACGCATGGTGGACACGCCACAACGGGCACTGCGTCTCTCCCGCGAGCAGCGGCGTGTTGCTCGCTCCCGCAAACCGCTTCGACACTTGCCCGGCGCGATCGACGCGCAGCAGGAAGAACGGCAGCCCGCGCGCACCGACACGCTGCAACGTCGTCAGCCGGTGAGCGACCTGCTCCAGCCCCGCACCGAAGCGCCGCTGCAACAGCTCCAGATCATAACCGCTCGCCTCGCACGCGCGCAGGAATCGCGCGTACGGCATCATCACCGCCGCCGCGAAATAGCCCGACAGGTGCCGCCGAAACAAGCGCTCCGCCACCCGGTCGAGCGACGCGCCGCGCACCAGCGCGTCGATCTCCGCTCGCGCCTCGATCAGCCCGCATTGCGAGGCCAGCGCGAAGGTCCGCGACCACGGCGCAAGCCGTTCCGCCAATTGCACCTGCCGTGCATGAAGATCGACGCGGACGAGATGATCTGGCAGCGCCTCGACCGGCAGGATGCGGATCGCGAGTCCGTGCCGAACGCGCAGCCGCTCGACCAATGCGCCATACAGGTCCGCGCCGACCAAGCGCAGTTCGTCGGCGATCGTCTCGGCAGCGGCATCGAGGTCAGGGAAGTGGTTGCGCCAGCGTTCGATCTCGCGCCGCACCGTCACCGCCGGATCGTCGAACACCGGTGCCACCGCGCCGCCCGTTCCGCGGTCGAACGCGCGCGCGAACGCCTCCACTCCGCCGGGCGCGGCGGCAAGCCATTCCTCCACCTCGCTGCGATCGACTTCCAGATCGGCGAACAGCGGGTCGGCCAGCCGTCGCCGGATCGCCTCCGCGCCGCCGCCCGGTTCACCCGCGACCAGCACGCGCGGATCGAAGTCGAAGCGGTCAGCAAGCGTCACCAGCAACCCCGCCGGCACCGCCCGCTGATTGCGTTCGATCAGGTTGAGATAGCTGGGCGAGATGCCGAGCATCTCCGCCATTGCGGCCTGCGTCAGGCCATGGCGTCGTCGCAGCCGCCGCACCGCATGACCCGCCAACAGCTTGTCCCGGCCCACCGGCCCCTCCTGTAAATTCCTTTACAACATGACGACACATAGCTTCGCCGGACGGACGATGCGACACGAATTCGGTGTCAATTGCTGACGACGCGCACCGCATCCACCGTACGATGCTCCTGACACCAGATGGAAGGAGCGATCATCATGCCGCACATCGAACCACAGCGCAGCCGCGCGGTCTTCTCGACCGAGGACTTCGGCCTAATGAAGGAGGCGGTCGCGCATTACGTCCGCCAGATCGCCGACGATCCGCGCTCGTCCAAATTCTCCAACCTGTACCACCGCCTCGGGCGGCTCGGCTGAGAGGATCGACATGACCTACCAGGACAGCGTCGTCGCCCTCGAAGGCACGATCATGCAGGCCGGCTCGGGCTGGGAAAGCATCCAACCCGAGGCGGTGGCGCGGATGCGATTGCAAAACCGCTTCAACACCGGGCTCGACATCGCGCGTCACACCGCCGCGGTGATGCGCCGCGACATGGCGGCCTATGATGCGGACCCGAGCGCCTACACCCAGTCGCTGGGCTGCTGGCACGGCTTCATCGCGCAGCAGAAGATCATCAGCATCCGCAAGCATTTCGGCACCACAAAGGGCCGCTATCTCTATCTGTCGGGCTGGATGGTCGCGGCGCTGCGTAGCGACTTCGGCCCCCTTCCGGACCAGTCGATGCACGAGAAGACCGCGGTGCCGGCGTTGATCGCGGAGATCTACACCTTCCTCAAACAGGCCGATGCGCGCGAGCTTGGCTTGCTGTTCCGCGACATCGACGCGGCCCGCGCCGCCGGCAACGCGATTGAGGCGCAGCGGTTGATCCACGCGGTCGATCATTACGACAGCCATGTCGTCCCGATCATCGCCGACATCGACGCCGGCTTCGGCAATGCCGAGGCGACCTATCTGCTCGCGCGCAAGATGATCGAGGCGGGCGCCTGCGCGCTCCAGATCGAGAATCAGGTCTCCGACGAAAAGCAATGCGGGCATCAAGACGGGAAGGTGACCGTGCCGCACGAGGACTTCCTCGCCAAGATCCGCGCCTGCCGCTACGCCTTCATGGAATTGGGCGTGCAGGACGGCATCATCGTCGCGCGCACCGACTCGCTCGGGGCCGGGCTGACCAAGCAGATCGCCTTCTCGCGCTCGCCCGGCGATCTAGCCGACCGCTACAACGCCTTCCTCGACGCCGACCCGGTCGACGCGCCGGCACACGGCGACGTCCTGATCGAACGCGACGGCCAGTTGCTGCGGCCGAAGCGACTTGCGTCGAACCTGTTTCAGTTCCGCGCCGGCACCGGAGAGGATCGCTGCGTGCTGGATTGCGTCACCGCGCTACGCAACGGTGCCGACCTGTTGTGGATCGAGACCGAACGCCCCGTCATCGCGCAGATCGCCGGGATGGTCGATCGCATCCGCGCCGAAGTGCCTGACGCGAAGCTGGTCTATAACAATTCGCCGAGCTTCAACTGGACGCTCAACTTCCGCCAGCAAGTCTACGACCAATGGCTTACAGACGGACGCGACCTCACTGGCTACCAGCGCGCGCGCCTGATGGACGTCGGTTACGACGAAACTGCGCTGGCGGCGGAGGCGGATGAGCATATCCGCACCTTCCAGCGCGACGCTTCGCAGCGTGCCGGCATCTTTCATCATCTGATCACGCTGCCGACCTATCATACCGCTGCCTTGGGCACCGATTTGCTGGCGCGCGACTATTTCGGCGCGGCGGGGATGCTCGGCTACGTCCAGCACGTGCAACGTCGTGAAATCCGGGAGGGAATCGATTGCGTTCGTCATCAGAACATGTCGGGCAGCGACATCGGCGACGACCATAAGGAGTATTTCGCCGGGGAGGCGGCCTTGAAGGCCGGCGGCGCGCACAACACGATGAACCAATTCGCCGCCTGATCTCCTCCAAACTCACCTCGGCGACTTTTCGTCGCATTGTAATATTACTGCCGTTGCATGACGCGTTGCGGCATGACAGTAGCCATTCGCCTCGAGGGAGATGTTTGTATGAAGAAGTTCCTGATGGCGGCTGCGGTCGCTTCGCTCGCCACCGTTCCTGCGGTTGCGGCTCCGGTCAACTCGGCTGTCAGCCTGTCGGTCGCCAAGTCGGTCCGCGCGTCGGCTCCGGCCGCGAAGAAGAACGAGCTGGCCGGTGGCGGTCTGATCGTTGCGGCCGTTGCGGCTGCGGCGGTGATCGCCGGCATCATCATCATCGCTGATGATGGCAACGATTCGGACAGCAACTAAGCTGTTTTGACGTTGAGGAAGGGGGAGCGGCGTTCGCGTCGCTCCCCCTTTTCGTGCGTGCGTTGCGGCGCACCTGATCTGGAACCCCGCGTCGTGCCGGCCCCCGGTCGAGGAAGAAGCGTTACCCCGCCGCGACTGCCGGCACCGGCGGCGGCGTTTCGCGTCCGGCATCGGTCACGAACACCCCCGCCCGCGCCGCCCGCGCGCCCCAGCGCTCGCTCGCCGTCCACTGAACGATCAGCGGCGAGAGCAGCAACCCGGCGGTAACCGGCGCCAGCCACAGCGCCGCGGCCGGCATCAGCGGCGACGACGCCAGCAACAACGCCCCCGCCAGCACATGCCAGCGGTAGCGCGGCAGGATTGCCGACATCGGCAGCCCGTCGACCCGGCGGTTCTGTGCATGCCATTCCGCCTTGCGCTGCGTCGCGACGCCCAGCAGGTCGATCGTCTGCGTCAACGCGATCCCCGGCGCGGCGAGCGTCGACAGCGGCACGTCGATCAACACCGAGCGCAGGATACCCATCGCCCCGCCCAGCGCCCGGCGGCGCTGCGCATCGCCCAGCGCATGGATGATGCCGAGCAGCTTCGGCCCGAACAGCAACGCCAGCGTCAGTTCGAGCACCATCCCCGACGGATCACCCGACATCAGCCCCGGCTCCCCGCGCACCGCCTGCACGACGCTGACCGCGATCAGCAGCAACCACAGGGAGAGGCTAGATAGCCCGCCGCCCCGAGCAGCAATTGCAGACGGTTGACCCAATGAAATCCCGATGCGCCGAGCAATTGGAGATGCTGGAGATTGCCCTGTGCCCAGCGCCGGTCTCGCACCCCGGCATCGATCAGCGTCGGGGGATATTCCTCGAACGTCTCCTCGGTCATCACCATGTGCACGCGCCAGCCGCGCCGCCGCAGCAACGCCGCCTCGACGACGTCGTGGCTCATGATCGTGCCCCCGAACGGCGGTGCGCCCGGCAGCACCGGCAGCCCGCAACTGTCCGCAAACGCCCGCACGCGGATCAGCGCATTGTGCCCCCAGAAAGTCGCCTCCGCTCCCGACCACCACACCAGCCCGGCAGTTGCCGCGGGGCCATAGATGCGGCTGGAATATTGCATCCAGCGCTGGAACAGCGTCGACGCGCCGATCACCTGCGGCACGGTCTGGAGCAGCGCGACGCTGGGGCGGCGATCCATGATCTGCGTCATGCCGACGATCGTGTCGCCGCCCATCAGGCTGTCGGCGTCGAGCATCAGCATATAGTCATAGGCCGCGCCGTGCGTGCGCAGCCAGTCGGCGATATTGCCCGGCTTGCGGCCGACATTCTCGATGCGGCGACGGTAATAGATCGCGCACTCGGATCGCTCGGCAAGCGCCTGCCACGCCGCCACTTCCGCGGCTTCGTTCTCGGCGGCGGAGTCGCTCAGGATGAAAAAGTCGAACGCACCGCAGCTTCCAGTACGGGCCAGCGCCTCGGCCATGTGCGCGAGCCGCCCGCAGACCTCGCCAATATCCTCGTTATGCACCGGCATCAGGATCGCGGTGCGGCCCTTCAACGGCTCGGACCAGCGCGGCATCGGAGTGAAGCCGGGATGCAAGCCAGTCGCCAGCACGATATAGCCGACCACGGTGTTGATGAACCCGAAGGCGAGCAGCGCGAAGAGCGGGAAGAACACCGTCAGCAACAGCATGTCGCTGATCGTCAGCCCGTCGGTCAGCACCGACTCCTTGAGCGTCGTCGACGCCGCCAGCGCCAGCACCAACGTCAGCAGTACCAGCAAGGCGCGCCGCGCGAACGTATCCGCCCCCGATCCGATCGCGCCGTCGAACGGCTCCGGCGCGCGCTCAGGCGGCGGCGGACCGTCGAAGCGCTGCTCCGGCATCTCCAGCGGCGCGGGTCCGGGCAATCGCGGGCGCGGTTCGCTCATGATCGGTAGAGCGGCATCAGCAGCGTCTCGCTCAGCGTCGTGGTGCCACGCTTCAGGAACAGTCGCACATCGGCCGGTCCGTTGGCGTGCGGCGCGATATCGGCAGTCACGCGCCAGCGGTTGCGCTGGCCGACCACCGGGTAAGCGGCGCTTTCCAGCAGCTTGCCCTTCGCGATACCGATCTCGGCACTGACCCCGCTTTGCCGCGTCAGCCCGGCGAGCCCCTCGCCGACGAAATCGGCGACCAGCTTCACCGCACCCGCGACCGGCTCGGCGCCGGGGCGCCCCGCGCTGCCGGTCCAAGTGTCGACGACATGCGCGACCCGGTCCAGCGTCGGATCGTCGCCGCCCCAGGTCAATCGATAGTCATAGGCAAGCCGCTGCCCGGCACGCACCGGCGCACCCGGCGTCCAGAAGCAGACGACATTATCGGTCGTCTCGCCCGCAGTCGGGAACGCATAGAGAATGACCCGCCCGCTGCCCCATTGCCCCCGCGGCTCGATCCACAGGTTCGGGCGGCGATCGTAGAACGCCCCGTCATCCTGGTAATGATCGAAATTGCGGTCGCGCTGGAGCAGCCCGAACCCGCGGACGTCATCCGCGGCGAAACTGTCGGTGGTCGGCTGCGCCGGGTTGCGCAGCGGCCGCCAGACGCGCTCGCCGCCGGCGGTCTGCATCGCGAGCCCGTCGGAATCGTGGATCTCGGGGCGCCAGTCGGCGGCGGTCTTGTGGCTGCGATCGTCGTACCAGAACATGCTGGTCGCCGGCGCGATGCCGAGCCGCGCGACCGGCTTTCTCAGGAACAGCACCGAGGACACGTCCTGCACCACTGCCTTGGGATGACGCGAGACGAAGCGATACGCGCCGGTCAGGCTGTCGCCATCGAGCAGCGCATAGATCGTATAGCCGCCGTCGCCGAGCGGCTCGATCCAGAATTCGGTAAAGACCGGAAATTCTTCCTTTTCCAGCCCGGTATCGATCGCGATCCCGCGCGCCGAGAGCCCATATTGATCGAGCGCCCCCGCCGAGCGGAAATAGGACGCGCCCATATAGGCGAGCCAGTCGCTGTCCTTGCCCTGCTCCATGACGCGGAAGCCAGCGAAGCCGGAGGCCGGGGTGACGCCCGGCTTGGTCTCGAACAGCGACGGCGAGTAGTCGACCCGCGTCGCGCGGCCATTGGCGACGACGTTGAGCGTGACCGGAACCGGCGCATACTTGCCGAGCGGAAACGGGCGGATGCCGCCCGCCAGCGTCTTGTCGGCGCGATACCGGATGCCCCCGACCGCGTCATAATCGAGCGCAGCGGCGGCGGCGACCGGTGGCACCGCGCGATAAGGTTGCTTCGCCAGCGCCTCCGCGCGTTGTTGAAGGACCGCCCAGGAGAAAGGCGTCGAGCTGCCCGCGCGCGCCTGCGCCCGGGCCAGCGCCGGCCAGAGCGCCGCAGCGCCCGTCGCCAGCATCGCATCGCGTCGGCTGATAATCGTCATGGCTGCGAAACAAGCTACGCCGCCAATTGTTGCAACGCAAAACGCCCGCGACACGCCGCCGCGTGCGCACGACGATCAGACCGAAACCGCTGCCTTGATATGCGGTTGCGCCTCGTAACCGTTCAGCACGAAGTCCTCCGGCTCGTACGTGTCGATCGACGCCGGCCGTCGCGCCAGCGTCAGCGTCGGCAGCACGGTCGGGCTGCGCGCGAGCTGCGTCTCGGCCTGGTCGAGATGGTTGAGGTACAGATGGCAGTCGCCGCCGGTCCAGATGAACTCGCCGACTTCCAGGTCGCATTGCTGCGCGAGCATGTGAGTCAGCAGCGCGTAGCTGGCGATGTTGAACGGCACGCCCAGGAAGATATCCGCCGAGCGCTGGTACAATTGCAGCGACAGCCGCCCGTTGGTGACATGCGTCTGGAACAGGCAGTGGCACGGGCTGAGCGCCATGGCGTGCAGCTCACCGGGGTTCCAGGCGGTGACGATCTGCCGCCGCGACGCCGGACGCATGCGAGATCTCGTCGATCAGCGCGGCGATCTGATCGATCTGCCGCCCGTCCGCCGCCGCCCACTCCCGCCATTGCTTGCCATAGACCGGGCCCAAATCGCCATTTTCGTCGGCCCATTCGTCCCAGATGCTGACCTTGCGCTCCTGCAACCAGCGGACGTTGGTGTCGCCGCGCAGGAACCACAAAAGTTCGATGATGATCGAGCGCAGATGAAGCTTCTTGGTGGTCAGGACCGGAAAGCCCTGCGCCAGATCGAAGCGCATCTGATGCCCGAAGACGCTGAGCGTCCCGGTGCCGGTTCGGTCGTCCTGCCGCACGCCCGAATCGAGCACGCGACGCATGAGGTCGAGATATTGCTGCACGCCGCGGTTCGTAGCGCGACACGCGCAGTCGCGCCACCATGCCGGCCCGCTTCCAAATCGTCATCCCCGCAGAGGCGGGGATCCAGACGCGCAGGTTCCTCGATATAAGCGCACCGTCCGAGGTTCTGGATTCCCGCCTACGCGGGAATGACGAGCTTGAAGACCGACGACCCGAATCAAACCCGGTACAACGAAAGAGTCGTCAACCGCTCACTTCATCCGGCAGGCAACGATCTCCGCCGGATCGGGCCGCCGCCCCGCCGCGCGAAACGTCGCCAGATACCCGCCCGCAGACCGCAGCTCGCGGAACCCGACCTGCGCGTACCCCACCGCCGCGAACTCGCAGCGCAACAAACGCGGCGGCGTGCCGTGCTGCTCGGTCGGGCGATCGGCATCGACCACCACCACAAGCCCGTCGCGGCGCAGCGACGGCCGCATCCGCCACAGGAATTCATACGGCTGGCCGATCTCATGATACATGTGCACCATGAAGATCCGGTCGAAGCTGTTGTCGGGCAGCCGCGGATCGGCCGGCAGCCCCAAGCGCACGCTGACATTGTCGAGCCGCTCGCGCGCGACACGTTCCGCCAGCGCCTCGTGGACGGCCGGCACCACGTCCTCCGCCAGCACGCGCCCGTTGTCACCGACGCGCGCCGCCAGCCGGATCGTGTAATAGCCCTCGCCCGCGCCGAGATCGGCGACCGTCATCCCCTTGCGGATATCGGCGAGATCCATGACGCGCCCGGCCTCACCCAGCCGGTCGCGCGTCTCCTCATTCGACCAGCGCGGCGAGACGATGTTCGCGATCGGGCGGTCGGCGGCCGGGAACGGTCCCGGCTCCTTCGCCTTGTGCTTGATGAGCGGCTGCGACCCGTCGCATGCCCCCAGCAGCAGCAACGCCACCGCCGCGATGCGGAGCATAGGCGCGCACGTCGCCACTTAGTCGACGTCTTCCACGACGACCGCCTCGCCGGAGACGCGCTGCGACAACGCCGCGGCCATGAACTCGTCGAGATCGCCGTCCAGCACGTCGCCCGGCGCGGTGCTGGTCGTGCCAGTGCGCAGGTCCTTCACCAGCTGGTACGGCTGCAGCACGTAGCTGCGGATCTGGTGGCCCCAGCCGATGTCGGTCTTGGTGGCGTTCTCGGCGTTGGCGATTGCCTCGCGCTCGGCCAGCTCACGCTCGTACAGGCGTGCGCGCAGCTGGTTATACGCCTCCGCCTTGTTCTTGTGCTGCGACCGCTGGTTTTGGCACTGCACCACGATACCGGTCGGCAAGTGCGTGATACGCACCGCGGAATCGGTCGTGTTGATGTGCTGCCCGCCCGCGCCCGACGCGCGATAGGTGTCGATGCGCAACTCGCTCTCGTTGATCTCGACCTCGATATTGTCGTCGATCACCGGATAGACCCACACGCTCGAAAAGCTCGTGTGACGGCGCGCGGCGCTGTCGTACGGGCTGATCCGCACCAGCCGGTGGACGCCGGATTCGACCTTGGCATAGCCGTAGGCGTTCTCGCCCTTGACCAGCAACGTCGCGCTCTTGATCCCGGCCTGCTCACCGGCGTGATAGTCGATCAGCTCGACCTTCATGCCCCGCCGCTCCGCCCAGCGCGTGTACATGCGCTGGAGCATCCCGGCCCAGTCCTGGCTCTCGGTCCCGCCCGCGCCGGCGTTGATCTCGATATAGCTGTCGTTGGCATCCGCCTCGCCCGCCAGCAGCGCTTTGACCTTGTCGGCCTGCGCACGATCGGCGAGCGCCTTGAGGGCGGCGACGCCCTCTTCGGCCATCTCGGCATCGCCCTCGGCATCGGCCATCTCGATCAGCTCGGCGGTGTCCGACAGCTCGCGCTCGATATCGCGCGTCGCGGTGATCGCCTCGTCCAGCCGGCGACGCTCGCGCATCACCGCCTGCGCTTCCTTGGGGTTGTTCCACAGCGCCTGATCCTCGACGCGCGCGTTGAGTTCGTCGAGGCGACGCAACGCGCGGTCCCAGTCGAGGAATCGGCGCAGCAGCGCCAGCGCCTCGTTGATGCTGTCGACATGGGCCTGCGCTTCGGCGCGCATAACTTTACTCCAAGGTCACGCCGCGCCGGCCAGAAGGGGATCCCGACCGGCACGAGCGGGGCTACGTGACCGGGGAATCCCGGCGACTGGCTGGGACGACGAAAAAACGTTCTACCGACGACTTAGTAGATGCCCCCCTGCCTCTGCAAGAAGTCGCTGTCACCGGCGGGTGTCCCGCTCGCGCTCGCGCTGGGCCGAGCGGACGGGGCGGCGGTCGGCGCGACGCGACGCGCGCGTCGTGCCTCGCTCTGCGGCTTGAACGCCTCCCAGATCACCGCCTGCTTGGGATCGTTGTCGGTCGGGAAGGTCCCGAACACCGGTCGCCCGCTCGCGCGATCGATCCGGACCATCCGGATACCCGGCGGCGCGCGGAACGGGATCGCCGGCATCCCCGCATACGCCTTCTGCGCCCATTCCTTGAATACCGGCACCGCCACCGTCCCGCCTTGCGCATAGCCGCCCAGGCTGCGCGGGCTGTCGAAGCCCATGTAGAGCCCGGCGATCATCTGCGGCGTGCCGCCGATGAACCACACGTCGGTGGGGCCATTGTTGGTGCCGGTCTTGCCGAACATCGGGCGGTTCAGGTCGCGCAGCGCGGTCGCGGTGCCGCGCTGGATCACGCCCTCGGTGATGTGCACCATCTGATAGGCGCTCATCGCGTCCAGCACCTGCCGCCCACCGGTCGCGGGGCGCGGCATCGCGCGGCCGTTCCAGTCGCGCGCGTTGCACCCGTCACACGCGCGCCAGTTCTCGGGCCAGATCACCTGCCCGTGCCGATCCTGCGCGACGTCGATCAACGACGGATCGTGCCAGCGACCCCAATTGGCAAGCACGCCATAAGCGTTGACCATCTTCGTGACGGTCGTCTCGCCCGCGCCAAGCGCGTAGGAGAGATAGGGAGAATAATCGCCGACCCCCATCGCCTTGATCATCTTCACGACGCGGCCCATGCCGGTCTGCGCGGCGGTGCGCACCGTCATCAGGTTGCGCGACTGTTCGATGCCCCAGCGCATCGTGTGCGGCCCGGCGCCGCGTGAATTGCCGAAGTTGCGGAAGCATTTCTGCCCCAGCCGCGCACCCTGGTCGACGCAGAACGGCCCGTCGACGATGATCGACGCCGGGGTCATGCCGTTCTCCAGCGCCGCCGAATAGACGATCGGCTTGATCGTCGAGCCCGGCTGACGGAACGCCTGGGTCGCGCGATTGAAAGACTGGACGCTCGACTCGAACCCGCCCTGCATCGCGAGGATGCGCCCGGTCGCCGGCTCCTGCACGACGAACCCGCCCGAGATGCGCGGAACCGACCGCAGCGCGAACCGACCCGTTCCGCTCGGCGCCACCGCGATGATGTCGCCAGGCTTGATCGCGGCGAAGGCGGCCCCGCCCTGGTTGCGCACCGGCATCTGCGCCGCGTCGCGCGCCATCGTCCCGGTCGTGCCGTCCGCGAAGCCAAGCCGCCACGCGTCGCCGTCACGCGCGATCGCGATCGCCGCGCGCCAGTTTTCGTGGTCGATCATGATGTTGCTGCCGATCAGCGGCCCCTGCCACGCCTCGCCCTCGATATCGACATGCCGCAGCGGCCCCGACCAGCCGCGCCCGGCATCGAAGCGCAACAGCCCGTTGCGCAGCGCCTCGGCGGCATATTGCTGGATGGTCTTGTCGAGCGAGGTGCGCACCCACAGGCCCCCGGCGTAGACGCTGTGCGGCCCATCCTCGGATTGTTCACCGAACTTCGCGATCAGTTCGCGGCGCACTTCCTCGACGAAATAGCCGCCGACCCGCTCGAACTTCGGCGTGCGATGCGTGATCGCACCGATCGGCTCGGCAGCCGCCGCCTGCGCCTGCGCCGCTGTGACGAAGCCATTCTTGACCATCTCGCGCAGCACGTAATTGCGCCGCTCCAGCGCGCGATCGGTGTTGCGGAACGGGTCGTAGTTCGACGGTCCTTTCGGCAGGATCGCCAGATAGGCGAGCTGCCCGAGCGTCAACTCGCTCAGTTCCTTGTCGAAATAGGCATGGCTCGCCGCCTCGACGCCGTACGCGTTACGTCCGAGGAAGATCTGGTTGAGGTACAGCTCGATGATCTGCGGCTTGGTCAGCGTCTCCTCGATCTTATACGCCAGCAACGCCTCGCGGATCTTGCGAGTCGGGGAATATTCGTTGCCGATCAGCAGGTTCTTCGCGACCTGCTGCGTGATCGTCGATCCGCCGCGCGCGCGCTGCCCGGTGCCGAACTTGCGCGCATAATCGAACACCGCGCCCGCCAGCCCGGGGAAGTCGACGCCGTGATGCTCGAAGAAGGTCTTGTCCTCGGCGGCGAGGAACGCCTTCACCAGCAACGGCGGATATTCGTTATAGGCCAGCTCGACGCGGCGTTCGCGGGCATAGGAATAGATCGGCGCACCGTCCGCGCCGCGCACGTTGGTCGGCAATGGCGGTTCGTACGCCTTCAGCTTGTCGACCGACGGCAGGTCGCGCGCGAACACCAGCCAGAAGACGCCGAGCGCCACCACCAGCAGTCCCAGCAGATAGGTGCCCCAACGCACCCACCAGCGACGCCACAGCGCGCGGGGAGAGATACGCCGAACGGGCACGGCAGCGGTCGGATCGGAAGCCATGTCGGTTTCGGCGTTTACGGTCTCGCCCGCCAAACGGCAACTCGCTCAGGCAGGGGCGAACAGTTTCGTGCCGACGACCCCGACGATGATCAGCGCGATGAACCCGATCTGCGCGGGCGCGAGCTTCTCGCCGAACAGGAACACGCCGAAGATCGTGACGCCGACCGCACCCAGCCCGGTCCACACGGCATAGGCGGTTCCCGCGGGCAACCCGCGCATCGCCATCGCCAGCAACCCCATGTTGACGAAGCTGAGCGTGATCGGGACGATCGACGCCAGCCACGATCCTTGCGTAGCGACCCATTTCAGGCTGAGCGCCCAGACGATTTCGGTGACCACGGCAACGCCGAGGATGAGCCACGCCATGGCGAGGATCTCCTTGATTGCGGGCTCGTATGGAAAAGCGCAGCGGCCGGAAACCCGTAAGAGGCGTGCGCGGCGGCCCCGTTAGGCGCCGGAGGCGCGCAAGTCCAGTCCCGCCATTCCCATCCCGTTCGCTTCGAGCAGGGTTCGAGCGAAGCCGAGAACCCGCCCGTCGAGAAGGTGCTTGGGGCAACCACCTCTCGACACGCCGTCTCGACTGCGCTCGACGGCTGCTCGAGGCGAGCGGTGTCTTCCTACCGCTCCGCCATATGCCGCGCGAAATACACGTCCACCGCGCGCCGAACGCTCTCGGCGATCTTCTCGCGCCCCTCCTTGCTGTCGAGGAACGCCGCGTCAGACGCGGTCGAGATATATCCCGTCTCGAACAGGATCGACGGCATGTCCGGCGCCTTGAGCACCATCAGCGAGGCGGTGCGGTGGAAGTTGCTCTTGATCGGGATCAGCGGCCGCGCCTCGCGCCCCAGCAGCCGCGCGAACCCGGCCGAGGCGTTCATCGTCTCGCGCTGGGTCAGGTCGATCAGGATCGACGACACGTCCGGGTCGCGATCGAGCGTCACCCCCGCAATCACATCGGCACGGTTCTCGCGCGCCGCCAGCCGCGCCGCCTCGCGATCCGATGCGACGTCCGACAGCGTATAAGCCGTGGCGCCCGTCGGCGTACCGGTGCCGACGCTGTCGCAATGGACCGAGATGAACAGGTCCGCCTTCAGCCGCCGCGCGATCCCGAACCGCTCGCGCAATATGATGAAGCGATCGTCGTCCCGAGTCAGCGCCACGCGCACCCGCCCGCTCTCGACCAGCGCGTCGCGGATCGCCCGCGCGATCTTCAGCGTCACGTCCTTCTCGCGCAGCCCGACCGCCGGATTGACCGCGCCGGGATCATTGCCGCCATGCCCGGCGTCGATCACCACCAGCGGACGCCCCGCCGCGCCGGCGACGCGCGGCAGCCGCACCCCGCGTGCGGGTGGCGGCACCCGCACCGTCACCGTGCGAGGCGTGGCGTCGTGGTGGGACTTCCACGGCAGGAAATCGAGCTGCGGCAACGGATCGCCGCCCGCCGCCGGCGCGGCAAGCGCCAGCAGCGCCGCCGCGATCATCGCTCCCGCCGTGCCTTCCCCCGCCGTTCCCGCCATGGCCCCTTTTCCGCTACGCTGCACCCTCGCGATCGGGATAGACCGCCGATCTTCCCGCATGATTAACGTCTTCAATTCATAAAAACGAGCCGGTTGAAGCGAAGACGTTGCGATGCTACGTGTCGCGATGACCGGAAATGTTGCGCGAAGGTCGCGCGACGCAGCTTCCGGTGCCACCCCCGCCCGGCGACGTGCCGGCCCCGGGGTCATCAGGTTGACGCTCGCAATGCCGCATTCCGCCCGATCGCTGTTCCGCCCGGCCCATGCCGGCGGCGGTACGATCGCGGACGGCCTTTCCCGCTCGATGGAGTGGGCGGCAAAGCGAACCGCAGCAGACATCATCATCATCCGCGCGGCAGACCCCATCGGGCGGTCGGCCGCGCCTTATCGTCGCGCCCCCTCCCCTTCGGCGGAGGGCGGCGCGTGGAGAGTTTTCAATGACCACGCGTATGCTGATCGACGCACGCCACCGGGAAGAAACCCGCGTGGCGGTCGTCAAGGGTAACCGGATCGAGGAATTCGATTTCGAGAGTGCCGAGCGCAAGCAGCTCAAGGGTAACATCTATCTCGCCAAGGTGACGCGCGTCGAGCCGTCGTTGCAGGCGGCGTTCGTCGATTACGGCGGCAATCGCCACGGCTTCCTGGCGTTCAGCGAGATCCACCCGGATTATTATCAGATCCCCAAGGAGGATCGCGAGGCGCTGCTGCGCGAGGAGGCCGAGCACGCCGCCGAGGAAGCCGCGTTGCGCGCCGAGCAGGATGCGCTCGACGACGGTGATTTCGCCGACGATGCCGAAGGCGACGATCACGACGACGCCGATCACGATCATGACCACGATCACGACGCGGAAGAGGGCGACGCCCCCGCCCCGCGCCGTCGCGGCCGGTCGGGCACCAACGACGACCAGGTCGAGGCGCTGCGTCAGCGTCGCATGAATCTGCGCCGCCGCTACAAGATTCAGGACGTCATCCATCGCCGCCAGGTGCTGCTGGTGCAGGTCGTCAAGGAAGAGCGCGGCAACAAGGGCGCGGCGCTGACCACGTACCTGTCGCTCGCCGGCCGTTATTGCGTGCTGATGCCCAACACGTCGCATGGCGGCGGGATCAGCCGGAAGATCAGCAATGCCGCCGATCGCAAGCGTCTCAAGACGATCATGGCCGATCTGCAATTGCCGTCGTCGATGGGCTGCATCGTCCGCACCGCCGGGCTTCAGCGCACCAAGACCGAGATCAAGCGCGACTTCGACTATCTCGCCCGCCTGTGGGACGAGATCCGCGAAAAGACGCTGACGTCGAGCGCGCCCGCGCTCGTGTACGGCGACAGCGACCTGATGAAGCGCGCGATCCGCGACATCTACAACAAGGACATCGACGAGGTCATTGTCGAGGGTGACGACGGCTATCGTCAGGCGCGCGAATTCATGCGGCTGCTGATGCCGACGCACGCCAAGAAGGTGAAGCATTACAGCGACCCGGTGCCGCTCTATCAGCGCGCAGGCGTCGAGGATCAGCTCGCCGCGATGTACCACCCGGTCGTCCAGCTCAAGTCGGGTGGCTATCTGGTCATCAACCCGACCGAGGCTTTGGTGTCGATCGACATCAACTCCGGGCGTTCGACCCGCGAGCACAATATCGAGCAGACCGCCACCGCGACCAACCTCGAAGCGGCGCAGGAAATCGCGCGCCAGCTCCGCCTGCGCGACATGGCGGGCCTGATCGTCATCGACTTCATCGACATGGATAACGGATCGAACGTCCGTAAGGTCGAGAAGGCGATGAAGGAGGCGCTCAAGAACGATCGCGCCCGCATCCAGGTCGGCCGCATCTCCGGCTTCGGCCTGATGGAAATGAGCCGTCAGCGGCTGCGCACCGGCGTGCTCGAAGCCTCGACGCGCCCCTGCCCGCATTGCGAAGGCACCGGCTTCGTCCGCACCGCCTCGTCGTCGGGCCTGTCGGCGCTGCGGCTGATCGAGGACGAAGCGGCGCGCGGGCGCGGCTCGATCCTGACGCTGCGGTGCAGCCAGGAAGCCGCCTTCTACGTGCTCAACCGCAAGCGCTCCGACATCGCCGAGATCGAGGATCGCTACGGCGTCACCGTCGAGATCATCCCCGATGGCGAGGAAGAAGGCGCGCGCATGTCGGTAGAGGCCAGCGGACCGCCGCCCGCACATCCGCCGAAGTTCGATCGTCCGATCGTCGAGGAGCCCGAAGACGATCTGGTCGAGGACGAGATTGACGAGGAGGAAGAGGCCGAGGACGAAGACACCGTCGAGCAGGTCGCCGCGCCCGAGGGCGAAGGCGGACGTGGTGGGCGGCGTCGCCGTCGTCGTCGCGGGCGCCGCGGTCGCGATCGTGTCGAGGGTGATGAGCGCAGCGACGAAGAGGCCGACGAGGTCGAGGCTGCCGAGCCGACTGAAGTCGACGCCGACGCCGACGCCGACGCCGAGCCGGACGCTACGGTCGACGCCGAAGCGAGCGACGAAGCCGAGCGTGAGGGCGGCCGTCGCCGTCGCCGCGGGCGTCGCGGTCGCCGTCGTGACGGTGAGCGTGGTGGCGATCAGGCCGTCGAAACGACTGCCGAGCCCGAAGCCGAGGCCGAGATCGCCGCAGCTCCGGCGATCGAGCCCGAGCCGGTCGTCGCCGAGGAAGAGCCCGTCGCCGAGGAGCCGGCCGCGCCGAAGACGCGCCGCCGTCCGCGCGCCCGCGTCGCTGCCGAGCCGACCCCGGCCCCGACCGCGCGCCGTGGCCGCAAGCCCGCCGCTGCCCCTGCACCCGCCCCGGCGCCGGAGCCGGCGCCTGTCGCAGCCGAGCAGCCGGTCGCCGAGGACGCTCCTGCCAAGCCGAAGCGTACGCGCCGCAAGAAGGTCGCCGAGCCGGTGGTCGAGGCGGGTGACGCCGGTCCGGTCAACGACGGCCTGCCCGCGCCCGAGCCGGTCGCCGAGGAAGCCCCGGCCAAGCCGAAGCGCACGCGTCGCAAGAAGGTCGTCGACGAAGCGGCACCGGAGCCGGCGGCGACCGAGGCATCGGCCCCTGCCGAAGAGCCCGGCACCGAGGAACCGTCGGCCGACGCGACCGCGCAGCCCCGCCGCGGTTGGTGGCAGCGCACCTTCGGCGCGTGATCCGATCGGCCGGGCTTCAGCGGCGGTTCACTCGAATCGCCGCAAAGCCCGGCCGATGATCTCTGCTTTTACCCCAGTCGGGTCGATCGGCAGACGCCCCTCACCTGTTTTCTTCCGTCATCCCGGACTTGATCCGGGATCCCGCTTCTTACCGCGGGCGCGCAAAGTGGGGCCGCCGATCAAGTCTCGGGCGACGGACAAGGTGAACGTTCCGGTGAAATGCACCGATGCTCCTTCCGGCTCCTGCCGTCATGCCCTAAGACCCACCGCATGCGCCGCCTGATCGCCGCCGTCGCCACCGCCGTCCTGCTCCTCGCGCAACCCGCGCAGGCGCAGTCGCTGCTGCGCGATGCCGAAACCGAGGCGCTGCTCAAGGACATGTCCGCCCCGCTCGTCACCGCGGCGGGCCTGCGCCCGGCCGACGTGTCGTTCGCGCTGGTCAACGACGATTCGATCAACGCCTTCGTCGCCGGCGGGCAGACCGTCTACATCCACACCGGGCTGCTCCAGCAGGCCGACAGCGCCAATCAGGTGCAGGGCGTCATCGCCCACGAACTCGGCCACATTGCCGACGGCCATGTCATCACCGGCGCACAGGCGCAGAAGCCCGCAATGGGCGTCTACCTGCTCTCGATGGTGCTCGGGCTCGCCGCGATGGCGGCGGGCGGTGGCGAGGCGGGCGCGGGCATCCTCGCCGCCGGTCAGCAGGTCGCAATGGGCAAGGTCCTCGCCTTCAGCCGCGTGCAGGAAGCGACCGCCGACGCCTCGGCGGTCCGCTACCTCGACACCGCCGGGATCACCGGCAAGGGGATGCTCGAGTTCTTCAAGAAGCTGCAACAGCAGGAATATCGCTACGGCACGAAGAACATCGACCCGTTCATGCAGTCGCACCCGCTGTCGGGCACGCGCGTCCAGACGCTGACCGCCGATGTGCAGGCGTCGAAGGCATGGAGCAAGCCGGCCAACAGCGCCTTGCAGGAGCGTTTCCTGCGCGTGCGCGCCAAGCTCGACGGCTATCTGATGCCGCCCCCGCAGGCGCTCCAGAAATATCCCGACAGCGACCAGACGGTCTATGCGCATTACGCCCGCGCCTATGCGTATCACCGCGCCGGCTATCCCGAAAAGGCGGATGCCGAGGCCGAGGCGCTGGTCGCCAAGGAACCCAACGATCCCTATTTCCAGGAGATCATGGGGCAGATCCTGCTGGAGGCCGGCAAGCCGAAGCTCGCGCTCGCCCCGCTCAAGCGCGCCACCGAGGGCTCGCGCGCCAATCCGCTGATCGCCACCACCTACGGCCACGCGCTGATCGCGACCGAGGACGCCACCAATTATGACGAGGCGAAGCGCGTGCTGCGCACCGCCGTGGCGCGTGACGATGAAAACCCCTTCGCGTGGTTCCAGCTCGGCACGGTCTACGAATTGACTGGCGATGAGGCGCGCGCCGCGCTGGCGAGTGCCGAACGCGCGAGCATGATGGGCGACGATCGCACCGCGGTCGACCGCGCCCGCTATGCGATGGCGGGCATCCCCAAGAACACCCCCGACTGGATCCGCGCGCAGGACATTGCGATGACCGCGCAGAATGCCGTCGACAAGACCGGAAAGAAGCGCCGACGTTGAACAGGTTGATGGTGTTGGCGCTGGTCGCGATCGGGCTGTTGTTCGGTGCCGGCGGGATGTGGCTCGCGGACCGCGCGGCACCGGTCGGTGCGGCGGACGAGGCGCGGATCGGTCGCGTCGTGCGCGAATATGTCCTGGCGCATCCCGAACTGATTCCGGAGGCGATCGAACGTCTGCAACAGCGCGACGCGACCCGCGCGATCGCTGCTAATCGCGGCGCGATCGAGACCCCGTACGGCAACGCCTGGATCGGTAATCCGAACGCCGATGTCACCCTGGTGGAATTCTACGACTATAATTGCGGCTTTTGCCGCGCCAGCCTGCCCACGATCGAGAAGCTGGTCGCCGCAAACAAGAATTTGCGCGTCGTTTTCAAGGAACTGCCGGTCCTCGCAGAGAGCAGCCGCACCGCCGCCCGCGCTTCGCTCGCCGCCGCATCACAAGGCAAATTCAAGGACTTCCACGACGCGCTCTACGCCGCCGGCCCGGTCAGCGACGCCACGATCGCGCAGGCCGCGCGCGCCAGCGGGGTCAACCTCGCGAACATGCCCGCCGACGCCGACGAAACGCTGCGCACCAACCTCGAACTCGCGCAAAAGCTTGGCATAAACGGCACACCGGCGTGGGTGGTCGGTGATCAGCTACTCAGCGGCGCCCTCCCGCTCGACCGCTTGCAGGACGCCGTGGCAAAAGCGCGCGCGTCCTAGCCCCAACACGGACCCGCAATCCCAGCATCTCCACCATAGACTTCGCGCCCGAACATCACCATCTGCACGCCACCGATCCGGGTCGGACACGATGACGATCACGCCGAGCATCGATCGGCAGCAGCAAGGGGGCCGAATGCCGGAACCGATTCTCACCGTCGCGGGTGTGTCGAAGACCTACAAGAACGGCCCGACCGCGCTCGGCACGGTCGACCTGACCGTCAACCGCGGCGAGATCTTTGCGCTGCTCGGGCCGAACGGCGCGGGCAAGACGACGCTGATCAGCATCATCTGCGGGATCGTCACTCCCAGCGCCGGCACGGTCACGGTCGCCGGCCATGACGTGACGCGCGACTATAAGGCCGCCCGCCGCGCGATCGGGCTGGTTCCGCAGGAGCTGGCGACCGATCAGTTCGAAAGCGTGCTCGCCACGGTCACTTTCTCGCGGCGGCTGTTCGGGCGTTCGGGCCATTCCGACTATATCGAACAGGTGCTGCGCGACCTGTCGCTGTGGGAAAAGCGCCATGCCAAGATCAAGGACCTCTCGGGCGGGATGAAGCGCCGCGTGCTGATCGCCAAGGCGCTCGCGCACGAGCCGCAGATCCTGTTCCTCGACGAGCCGACCGCCGGGGTCGACGTCGCGCTGCGCCGCGACATGTGGAAGCTGGTGCATCGGCTGCGCGAACAGGGCGCGACGATCATCCTCACCACCCATTATATCGAGGAGGCCGAGGAAATGGCCGATCGCGTCGGCGTCATCACCGGCGGCAAGCTGCTGCTGGTCGAGGAGAAGAACGCGCTGATGGCCAAGCTGGGCAAGCGACAGATGGACCTGACGTTGGTCGAGCCGATGACGGCGGTCCCGGCGGCCCTGTCCGACTGGCCGCTGACGCTCGAGGATGAGGGCCACACCCTGCGCTACGTCTTCGATGCCAAGGCCGAGGATACCGGCATTCCGCGGCTGCTCGAACGGCTGGCGCAGCAACATATCGCCTTTCGCGACCTCGAAACGCGCAAGTCGAGCCTCGAAGACATCTTCGTCGATCTGGTGGGAGGAAGCGCATGAACCTGCACGGGATCTGGGCGATCTATCGCTTCGAAATGGCGCGGTTCGGGCGGACGATCTGGACCAGCCTCGCGACGCCCGTCATCACCACCACGCTCTATTTCATCGTCTTCGGTGCGGCGATCGGATCGCAGATGCGCGGGATCGACGGGGTCAGCTATGGCGCGTTCATCGTACCGGGATTGATGCTGCTGACGATCTTCTCGGAAAGCATCTTCAACGCCAGCCTCGGCATCTACATGCCGAAGTTCACCGGCACGATCTACGAGCTGCTATCCGCGCCCTTGTCGCCGATCGAGACGGTGATCGGTTACGTCGGCGCAGCGGCGACCAAATCGATGGTGATCGCGATGGTGATCCTCGCCACCGCGCATTTGTTCGTCGATCTTCACATCGCGCATCCGTTGCTGATGCTGCTCTACCTGCTGCTGGTCACCGCCAGTTTCGCGCTGTTCGGCTTCTGCCTCGGCATCTGGGCGAACGGGTTCGAGCAGTTGCAGATCATCCCGCTGCTCGTCGTCACCCCGCTGACCTTCCTCGGCGGCGCCTTCTACTCGCTGGACGTGCTGCCCGAGCCGTGGCGGACGGTGACGTTGTTCAATCCGGTCGCCTATCTCATCAACGGCTTCCGCTGGACGTTCTTCGGGCAGAGCGATGTCTCGTTCGCGCTGTGCGTCGCGGTGACGATGGGCTTCGCGGCGCTGTGCCTCGCCGCCGTGGTCACGATCTTCCGCACCGGCTGGCGGCTGAAGAGCTAGCTCGGATCGACGTTCACCGATCACCCGCCTCCTCCCGTCATTCCGGACTTGATCCGGGATCCCGCTTCTTCCTTCTGTCGGCAAAAGCGGGGCTCCGGATCAAGGCTCTCCTGAGCTAGCCGAAGGGTCCGAGGCGACGATGAAGCGATCGCGGCGACCAGGCGGCATAGAAGTCCTGAATGCCGATCCGGTCCAGGTCGGATCGACTTGCATCGTCATTGCGAGCGTAGCGAAGCAATCCAGAGCGTCCTGATCCGCCCCTGGATTGCTTCGCTACGCTCGCAATGACGAACGCGGGTAGCTTCCATATTATTCTGATATCAAGGTAGGCTGCCGTAACGCAGCCACCCGCCGTCAGTCGACCCGCAGCGTGTCGTACACCGTCACCTTGCGCCACAACGGCTCGCAATCCGCGACGAACTTCTGGTGGATCGGGTGATCCTGATACGCCTTCTGGTCGGCGACCGTGTCGAAGAACATCAATTCCGACACCTGATAGCTCCCATCGACCACGTCACGCGCCTCGGTATCGGCGGGCACGCCGATGTGCAGCGCGCGGATCACCGGGATTGCCGCCAGCGTGCGCAGCCCGGTGATCAGCCGATCACGGTCGGCGGTGGACGTCGGGTTCTTCAACCAGAAGAACACATGATGCACCACCTTGGCGGGCACCACCGCAGCCGCGGCCTGCGCCTCGCCGCCCGATACGGCCCCCGCGATCCCTGCCCCGCCGATCGCCATCATCGCCATCATCTCCCTGCGTCCTGCATCCACGATCAATCTCCTCAATCGCGAGCGGATTTGCCTTGCGCGTGCGGGACTTGCCAGCACCAAATAGTCGTACGGCGCGGCAGGATCGCTCCTGCCGCGCCGTACGCACGTCCCACCATAGTGGCGTCGCTCAGGCGGTGCGCGTCCCCGACAGCGGGAAGCTACCGAACGCACCGGCGCCGACGCTGCCGGTCACCGTGTCGCCGTCCACCGTCGCGGTGATGTCGAGCGTCATCGGCATCGGCACCGTCATCTGCTGCTTCCACGCCAGCGTGTTGCCGTCGACGGTGCCGTTCACGTCCGACGCGCCCATCGCGCCCGACGCCTGGCCGGTGAACGTCTCACCCGACTGCGTCACGGTCAGCGTCATCTTCTGATCGCCCAGCGGCGACTTCACCGTGCAATCGTAGGTTCCATCCACTCCGGCCATCGTGTTACTCCTTACTTGGCGGCGGGCGCCGGACGCGTTCCGGCCACCGCAGCAGCCGGCATGACCTCGACCGGCAGCCCCAGCGAGTCAAGCTGCGGCTTCACCTTGGCCGCCTCGCCGACCACCACCCACACGAACTTCGCCGGATCGATCGCCGCCTTCGTCGCCGCATTGACCTGCGGCAGCGTCAGCGCGCGATATTTCTGTGTGATCGTCGCGTAATAATCGTCGGGACGCTTGTAGAGGTCGTTGGCCTGCATCGCGGTCAGGACGTCGTCCGACGTCTCGAAATTGCCCGACAGCGAGCGCGTGCCGGCGTTGATCGCGCGGGTGAACTCCTCCTGGGTCATCGGCTTGCTGGTCAGGAACTGCGTCACGTCGGCGCGCAACGCCGCCAGCGACGGTCCGGTCTGATCGGCCTGTACCGGCGCGTACAGGATATAGGGTGCGGCCTCCGCGTTGCGGGTGAAATTGCCGCGCACGCCGTACGACCAATGCTTGTCTTCGCGCAAGTCCATGTTGAGCCGGCCGAGGAAGCTGCCGCCCAATGCGTCGTTACCCACCTGCAGCGGCAGCAGGTCGTCGGTGCCCTTCAACCCGGTTTGCACCGCCGCCGCGATCATCGACTGCGGGCTGGCGGGACGGTCGACCAGCACGATCCGCGGCGACACGGCGGTCGACGCCGGCGGGAACGCCTTGGCGCCGGCCGCGCCGACCGGCTTCCAGTCGCCGAACCGCGCCTCCATGACCTGGCGGATCTCGGCGAGCGGCCGGTCGGAGACGACGAAGATCTTCGCCTTGTCCGGGCGCAGCCACGCCTGCTGGAACGCGATCAGCTCGGCGCGGGTCAGCCCCTGCACCGCCGCGGCATCGCCCGACCCCTGCGCCTTGGCATAGGGGAGTTCGGCGCCACCAGCTTCGGCAGGACGCGCTGTACCAACCCCTGCGGGCTGGTCAGTTCCTGCGCGATCTCGGTCAGTTGCTGCGTCTTGACGCGCCCCAGCTCGCTCTCGGGGAAGGCCGGCGTCCGCGCGATGCCCGCCCACAGGTCCGCCCCGGTCGCAAGGTTCGCGCTCGGCACGCGCAGCGACAGCGTCGTGCGGTCCGGGCTGCTCCCGCTCGAGATCGATGCGCCCAGCCGCTCGCGCGCCTCGGCGATCTGGATCGAGTCCAGCGCCTTCGTGCCCTCGTCCATCATGCTCAGCGTCAGCTGCTGCGTGCCCAGCTTGTCGGCGACGTCCGCCGCAACGCCGGCATCGAAGCTGAGCACCGCCTGCGTGATCGGCACGACCGCGCGGTTGGCGTAGATCAGTTCGATGCCGTTCGACAGCTTGGAGCGCTCCACCTTCGGGAACGACAGGCCTGCCACCTCGCCGACCGCCGGGATCGCGCCGCGCGTGCCCTTTGCGGGCGGTTCGGGCGCCTCGACCACCTTCGCCGGCGGCACGGCCTTCGATTCCGCATAAGCGTCGCGGTCGCCGTTGACGATGTCGATCTGGTAGGAAGGACGCGTCAGCCACTTGGCCGCAACCGCCTTCACGCTCGCCGGGGTCTGCGCCGCCAGTTCGGCGAGCTGTTTCTTGTAGAAACCGGGATCGTTGGAATAAAGCGCGCCCTCCGCGAGTGCGACCGCCTTGCCGCCGAATCCGCCGACCGCCTCCAGGCCGTCGATCCGGCCGGACACGGTGCTGGTGACGTAGCGATTGACCTCGTCGGCGGTCGGGCCGTTCTTGATGAAGTCGGCGACGATCCGATCGACGCGCGCCGACACTGTCGCCGGATCGACGCCCGGGCGGACGATCGTCACGATCTGGAACGTGCCGACCTGCGCGAACGATTCATATTCGGCGGACGCCTGCACCGCGAGCTTCTCGCCCTTGACCAGCACGTTGCTCAGCCGCGAGCTGGCCAGCCCGCCGAGCACCCCAGCGGCGACTTCCAGCGAGGCCGAGTCCTTGTCGTTGAGGCCGGGCACCGCCCATTCCTTCATGATCAGGGTCGCGGCGACGCGGTCCTTCATCACTTCCTTGGCCGGACCGGGCAGCGAGGCCGGGATCGGGGCGGGCGGCGCGACGCTCTTCGGCCCGGCGGCGATCGCGCCGAAATACTTCTCGACCAGCGGCTTGGCGGTCGCGACATCGACGTCGCCGGCCAGCACCAGCACCGCATTGTTCGGCCCGTAATGGCCCTTGAACCAGTTCTTGACGTCGGCGAGGCTCGCCTGGTCGAGATCGGCCATCGAGCCGATCGTGGTGTGGCCATAAGGGTGCGTCGCCGGGAACAGCCCCTCGGTCGCCTTGTAGCGGAGCAGCCCGTACGGCTGGTTGTCGCCCTGCCGCTTCTCGTTCTGCACCACGCCGCGCTGCTCATCGAGCACGCCTTGCGTGATCGCGCCGGTCAGATAGCCCATGCGATCGGATTCGAGGAACAGCGCACGCGCCAGCGCGGCGGTCGGCACCGTCTCGAAGTAATTGGTGCGGTCGAAGTAGGTCGTGCCGTTGAAGTCGGTCGCGCCCACCTGTTGCAGCGGCTCGAAGAAGTCGCCCGGCGCATTCTCGCTGCCGTTGAACATCAGATGTTCAAACAGATGCGCGAAGCCGGTCTTGCCCTTGGGCTCGTGCTTCGATCCGACGTCATACCAGACGCTGACCGCGACGATCGGTGCCTTGCGATCGGTGTGGACGACCACGCGCAGGCCGTTCTTCAGCGTGAACTGCTGATAAGGGATGTCGACTGCCTTGACGAGTTGCGACACCGGCGCGGGGGCGTTCTGCGCCAGCACGGGGGTCGTCAAAGCCGCCAGCGCCGAACCGGCGGCCAGGAATGCGCGATAAGCCAACTTTGATGCTCCCCTAGGGAAATGAAGTGTCTGTCGAAACCATAGCGGCCCCCGCCTCCGCCGCAAGCGTGACGGCCTACCCCGCCCGCGGCAATATTACGAAACAAAGTCATTGACTGCCCCGGCAATGGTTGCCATGGCAACTGTATGAGCTTCTACGATCCCGAGACCTACACGCCTGAACAATCAATCGGTTACCTTATCAAGACCTGTAACCAGACGATGACGGGGCTGCTCGATCGACTGCTGGCGGACGAGGAGCTGAACTCGTCGCAATGGTCGGCGATGATGACGATCCATCACGGCGAGGCGCCGACCTGCGCCGCGCTCGCGCGCGGGATGGCGCACGACAAGGGCGCGATGACGCGGCTGATCGACACGCTGGAGGAGAAGGGTCTCGTAGAGCGCACCCGCTCCGCCGACGATCGCCGCGTCGTGCATCTGTCGCTCACCCCCGCCGGGCGCGCGATGACCTTCCGCTGCCGGGACATGGTCGTCGAACATTGGAACCGCTGCTTCACCGGCTGGGCGGATGCCGAGGTCGAGACGCTAATCTCGCTGATGCAGAAGATGCGCTGCACGCTGGAGGACATTGCCACATGCCCCTGACCCCGTCCGCCTGCCCCGCCGCCCCGCCGATACGCGCCTTGTGCAGTCTCTCGCGCGCACGCGCCGGGCTCGCCGCGGCGGTGGCGCTGCTGTTCGCCGGTTGCGCCGCCCCCGCCTCGCACACCTCGGTGGAGGCGAAGACGCCGACCGCGCTGGCGCTCGCCGGCCCGTCGGTGCAGCTCGCGCCCGATTGGTGGCACGCGATCGGCGATCCGCAGCTCGACCGGCTGGTCGCCGACGCACTCGCCGGCAACCCTTCGCTCGATATCGCCTCGGCGCGCGTCCGTCAGGCGCAGGCGGCGCTCGAACGGCAGGATGCCGAGCGCCGCCCCTCGATCGATGCCGACGCGCAGGTGCAGGGCACGCGACTGTCGGGCAATTACACGATCCCGCCCCCTATGCCGGCACCGTCCGCGCGCTCGGCACCGCACAGGCCGGGCTGTCGTGGAACCTCGACCTGTTCGGCCGACAAAAGGCTGCGATCGAGGCCGCCGCTGCGCAGACCCGCGCCGCCGGCTATGACGTCGCCGCCGCGCGGTTGATGCTCGCCGGGGCGGTCGTGCAAAATTACGTCGAGGTCGCGCGCGCCGAACGCCGCGCCGCCATCGCGGCACGCACGATCAGGGCGCGCGAGGGCTCGCTGTCGCTGGTGCAGGCGCGCGAGCGAAGCCAGCTCGCCAGCCGCATCGACGTCACCGCCGCCGGGACGCTGCTGGCACAGGCGCGGCTCGCGCTGGTGCAGGCACAGGCGGCGCGTGTGCTCGCCACCAACGCGCTGGCGGCGCTCGCCGGGCGCGGCAGCGATTATGCCGCGACGATCGGCGCGACGCATCTCGCCACCGACACCGCACTGCCGGTCCCGACCGCGATCCCCGCTGACCTTCTCGCGCGCCGCGCTGACATCGCCGCGGCACAGGCACGGATCGCTGCCGCCGGGGCCGAGCGACAGGTCGCGCGCCGCGCCTTCTATCCCAACATCAACCTGTCGGCGCTGGTCGGGCTGCAGGCGATCGGCTTCGGCAATTTCGTCGACCTCGATTCCGGCACCGCGGGCGGTGGCGCGGCACTCCATCTGCCGTTGTTCGACAGCGGGCGGCGCCGCGCGGATCTGGCCGGCGCCACCGCCGCGCTCGACGTCGCGACCGCGCAATACAATGACGCCGTCGTCACCGCCGCGCGACAGGTCGCCGACGCGATCGCGCAGGTCCGCGCCACCGACACCGCGCGCGTCAGCCAGCGCCAGGTGACCGCCGGCTTCGCGGAGACCAACCGCCTCAACACGATCCGCGTCGCCAGTGGGCTCAACAGCCGGCTCGATCTGGTCGACAACGATGTCCGCTTGCTCGACGCCGAGCTGGCCGATGCCAGCCTCTCCATCGACGCGCTCGCCGCGCGCGCGCAACTCGCCACCGCTCTGGGCGGCGGCTTCGATCCCGTTCAGGACGCTGCCCGATGACCGACACCGCCACCCCCGCTCCTTCGCCGGCCCCCGCTCCCACGGGCAAGCCCGCCGCCCGCCGCCGCGCGCTCACCATCCTCGCGGTGATCGTCGCGCTGGTCGCGATCGGCTGGGCGATCTTCCACTTCTTCTTCAGCCCACCCGAGCAGGAAACCGACGACGCCTACGTCGCGGGTGACGTGGTCGCGGTCACTGCGCGCGATCCGGGCACCGTCACCGCGCTGCGCGCCGACAACACGCAGGCGGTCAAGGCCGGGCAGCCGCTGATCGACCTTGATCCCACCACCGCCGACGTCAACGTCGCCGCCGCCGCCGCCGAGCTGGCGCGCGCGGTCCGCAGCACGCGTGCCGACTTCACCCGCGTCGGGCAGAGCGACGCCGGGATCGTCCAGGCGCAGGCCGAACTGTCGCGCACCCAGGCCGATTACGCGCGTCGCCGCTCCGCCGCCGCACAGGGCGCGGTATCGGGCGAAGAATTATCGCACGCCGCCGACGCGGTGAAGGTCGCGCAGGCTAACCTCCGCCTCGCGCGCGAGCAGCGGCGACAGGCGCAGGCGACCGTGCAGGGCACCGACGTGAACACCAATCCTGCGGTGCTGAGCGCGATCGCCGCCTATCGCCGCGCCGCGATCACGCGCAGCCACATGCACATGACCGCGCCGATCGCGGGCGTGGTGGCACAACGCACGGTGCAGGTCGGGCAGCAGGTCAACGCCGGCACGCCGTTGATGGCGATCGTCCCGCTCGACCGCGTGTGGGTCGATGCCAACTTCCGTGAGACGCAGCTCAAGGATGTTCGCCTCGGCCAGCCGGTCGAGCTGACCTCCGACATGTACGGTGGCGACGTGAAGTTCCACGGCCGCGTCGTCGGCTTGTCGGCGGGCAGCGGCAACGCCTTCGCGCTGCTCCCGCCGCAGAACGCCAGCGGCAACTGGATCAAGATCGTCCAGCGCCTGCCCGTCCGCATCGCGCTCGACCCGCGCGAACTGCGCGCACACCCGCTACGCGTCGGGCTGTCGGTGAAGGCGACGATCGACACCGCCGACACGCGCGGACCACAACTCGCACAGGCCGCGACGACGCCCTATCAGGGCAGCACGACAACCGGCAGCGACCCAGAGGTGGAGGCGGAAATCCGTCGCATCGTGGCGGCAAACCGGTAATGCGCCGCCTGCCTTCCCGTCAGTTCAGCACACCACGTCGCGAGTACCAGCCGCCCCTCCGTCATGGCCGCACCCCTCTTCGTCATTCCCGCGCAGGCGGGAATCCAGACGCGCGTAGCTCGGCGAAAGAGGCGCAGCGTCAGAGGTTCTGGATTCCCGCCTTCGCGGGAATGACGGAAGAGGGGTGCTGCGACGACACCCGATCAGGGCAATACGGCCCTCCGCACCGATCCGCAGATCGAGACCGCAATCCATCGCATCGTGGCAGCGAACCAGTGATGTCCCCTGCACCCCTTCGTCATCCCCGCGCAGGCGGGAATCCAGACGCGCGGAGCCCGGCGAAAGAGGCGCAACGCCAGAGCTTCTGGACTCCCGCCTTCGCGGGAACGACGGTGGTGAGTGGCGCAATCGGTGGGAGCATCATGAATGGCTAGTGCCCCGGCCTCCGGCCCCCCGCCCCTCACCGGCGCGCGGCTCGGCGTCACCGCGCTGGCGCTCGCGCTCGGCACCTTCATGATGGTGCTCGACTCGACGATCGCCAACGTCTCGCTTCCCACCATCGCCGGCAATCTCGGCGTCTCCAGCGACAATTCGACATGGGTCGTCACCGCCTTCGCGGTCGCCAACGGCGTCGCTGTGCCGCTCACCGGCTGGCTGATGCGACGCTTCGGCGTGGTGCGCGTCTTCTGCACCTCGGTCGTGCTGTTCACGATCGCCTCGTTCCTGTGCGGGATCGCATGGAACCTGCCGTCGCTGATCGTCTTTCGCGTCATGCAAGGCGCGGTATCGGGACCGATGATGCCGGGCAGCCAGGCGCTGCTGATCGCGATCTTCCCCTCGGACAAACGCTCGACCGCGCTCGGCATCTGGTCGATGACGACCTTGGTCGCACCAATCATGGGGCCAATCCTCGGCGGGTACATTTCCGACAATTACCATTGGTCGTGGATCTTCCTGATCAACGTCCCCTTCGGCATCATCACCGCCTTCATCTGCTGGACGCGGCTGCGCGACCGTGAGACGCCGACCATGCAATTGCCGATCGACACGGTCGGCCTCGGCCTGCTGGTGCTGTGGGTCGGGTCGTTGCAGGTGATGCTCGATCTCGGCAAGAATGCCGACTGGTTCAACGATCCGCTGATCGTCGTGCTGTCGATCGTCGCGATCGTCGGCTTCGTCTCCTGGGTGATCTGGGAGTTGACCGACGCCAACCCGACCGTCGACCTCAGCTTGTTCGCGCGCCGCAACTTCTGGATCGGCAATCTCGCGTTTTCGCTGGGCTACGCGGTGTTCTTCGCCAACATCCTGATCCTGCCGCTGTGGCTCCAGACGCAGATGGGCTATACCGCCACCTGGGCCGGGCTGGTCGCCGCGCCGAGTGGCTTGGTCGCCGTGATCCTGACCCCGCTGATCGCGCGACTGTCGGGCAAGATCGACGCACGCATCCTCGCCACCGTCGCCTTCGCCGGCTTCGCGATCAGTTACTGGATGCGCTCGGGCTTCACGACGCAGGCGACCTTCTACGATCTGATGCTGCCGTTGCTCGTGCAGGGCGTCTCGATGGCGACCTTCTTCCTCGCGATGCTGACGATCCTGCTCGACGGCATCCCGCCCGAGAAGATCCCGTCGGCGACCGGCATCTCGAACTTCGGCCGGATCGTCGCGGGCGGGTTCGCCGCCTCGCTGATCTCGACCGCGTGGGACCGTCGCGAGGCGCTCCACCAGTCGCGGCTCGCCGAAGCGATCGGCAACGGCATCGGCTGGCAGATGGCGTCGGAGAATTTGCAGAAGCTCGGAATGACCACGCAGCAAGCCGCCGCCGCGGTGACGCGCCAGATGGTCGGGCAGGCGTATCTGCTGTCCTCGACCGATCTGTTCCGCCTGTCGGCCTGGCTGGCCGCGGTGCTGATCGTCCCGATCTGGCTCTGCCGCCGCCCGCAGCCGCAGCATGGGCCGGTGGCGGCGGATTGAGGCTGCTTCCTTCTCCACCCTCGTTCGCTTCGAGTAGCGATCGAGCCTGTCGAGAGCGCGTATCGAGAAGTCGCCGACGCAAGCCCCTCTCCATATGCCGTCCCGACAAGCTCGACGGCTACTCGAGGCGAACGGGATCGTGAGGGGCTTCCGTATCCCCGGTAACGATCCTACCCTGCCCTCATGACCGACTTCGCCGCCACCCGCGCCCTGTTCCATTTGCCGGAAGGCGTGATCTACCTCGACGGCAACTCGCTCGGCCCGCTGCCGCTCGCCGCCGAGGCCCGCGCCGCGCAAGTGCTCCGCGCCGAATGGGGAGATCGGCTGATCCGTGCCTGGAACGATGCCGACTGGACCACGCTACCCGCGCGCGTCGGGGACCGCATCGCACGGCTGATCGGCGCCCCGCCCGGCAGCGTCACCACCGGCGACACGCTGTCGATCAAGGTCTTCCAGGCGCTCGCCGCCGCGCTCGCGCTCCGCCCGGACCGGCGCATCGTCCTCTCCGACACCGGCAATTTCCCGACCGATCTCTACATCGCCGACGCGCTGACGCAGGCGTTGAACCGCAGATTGGAAGTGAAGGTCGTCGCCCCCGAAGACGTCGCCGCCGCGATCGACGACAGCGTCGCGGTCGTGATGCTCACGCAGGTCGATTACCGCACCGGCCGGCTCCACGACATGCCCGCGCTTACCGCACGCGCCCATGCGGCAGGCGCGCTGACCGTCTGGGACCTCGCGCATTCCGCGGGCGCGCTGCCGATCGACCTTGTCGCCGCGCACGCCGACTTCGCGGTCGGCTGCACCTACAAATATCTCAACGGCGGCCCCGGCGCGCCCGCCTTCATCCATGTCGCGCGCGAGCACGCGAACGTCGCGCAGCCGATCCTCGCCGGCTGGTTCGGGCATGACGCGCCGTTCGCGTTCGAGCGCGGCTATTGCCCCGCCCCCGGCGTCGAGCGGATGCGCGTCGGCACCCCGCCGATCGTCGCGCTGTCGATCCTCGACGCCGCGCTCGACCCATGGGACCAGGTCGACATGGCTGATCTGCGCGCCGCCTCGATCCGCCTGTCGGAACGCTTCATCCGCGACGTCGAGGCGCATTGCCCGCAGGTCACGCTCGCCTCGCCGCGCGACCCGCACGCGCGCGGCAGCCAGGTCAGCTTCACGCATCCCCAGGCCTATGCCGTGATGCAGGCGCTGATCGCGCGCGGCGTGATCGGCGACGTCCGCGCGCCCGACATACTGCGCTTCGGCTTCACCCCGCTCTACCTGACCGAGGACGAAGTCGCACAGGCCGCCGCGATCCTCACCGACATCCTCGCGACCGGCGAATGGGACCAGCCGCGCTTCCACCAACGCGCGAACGTGACATGACCGACACGCACCACGACGCCGAACTCAACTTCGCCGACCGTATGGGCTACGGCGACTATCTTGCGCTCGACCGTGTACTGGACGCCCAGCATCCGCTGAGCGACGCGCACGACGAATTGCTGTTCATCATCCAGCACCAGACCAGCGAGTTGTGGATGAAGCTGGCGGTCCACGAACTCGAAAGCGCGCGCGACGCGATCCTGTCCGGCGCGCTGCCAGAAGCGTTCAAGCTGCTGGCGCGCGTGTCGCGCATCCTCGAACAGCTCAACGGCGCGTGGGACGTGCTGCGCACGATGACTCCCAGCGACTATACCACCTTCCGCGACGCGCTCGGTCGCTCGTCCGGCTTCCAGTCGTGGCAATATCGCGCGATCGAATATCTGTGCGGCAACCGCACCGCCGCGACGCTCGGCCCGCACCGCCACCGTCCCGCGATGCTCGCGCGACTGGAAGCGATCCTCGCCGCACCGAGCATCTACGACGCCGCGCTTACCCGTCTCCACGCCGCCGGGCTGCTCGCCGACCCGGCACGCGACTGGCGCACCCCGCACGCGCCGGCCGAGGCGATCACCGCCGCCTGGGCGACCGTCTACCGCGACCCGCAAGCGCATTGGCCGCTCTACGAACTTGCCGAGAAACTGGTCGATCTCGAGGATTATTTCCGCCGCTGGCGCTTCAACCACGTCACCACCGTCGAGCGTGTGATCGGGCTCAAGCGCGGCACCGGCGGCACCGCGGGCGTGTCGTACCTGCGCCGGATGCTGGAGGTCGAGCTGTTCCCCGAACTATGGGCAGTGCGCACCCAGCTATAGAGCGCTACCCTCCGGTCGTCGCGGCTGTTACGATCCCCGCCAAGAAGGGGATTGATCCGATGAAGACCTTGCTGCTCGCCTCCGCGGCGCTGCTGTTCGCCGTGCCCGCCACCGCCCAGACGCCCGAGGTTCCGCTCGGTCGATTGTCCGACGCCGCGCGCCCGACCGCCTATCGCCTCGCGCTGACCATCGATCCCACCCAGCCGCGCTTCACGGGCCATACCGAGATCGACACGCAGGTCGCGCGCGCCACGCGCTCACTGTTCCTGCACGGCAACGACCTCACCGTCACTCGCGTCACCGCTACTGCGGGCAAGCGCACGCTGACCGCACGCTATACGCAGGTCGACGCCTCGGGCGTCGCGCGGCTCGACTTCGACGGCACGCTGCCCGCCGGCCGCGTCACGCTGACCTTCGATTACGACGCGCCGTTCATGACCGGCAGCGAAGGGCTGTACCGCGCCAAGGTCGGAGACGACTGGTACGCCTGGACGCAATTCGAACCGATCGACGCGCGCCGCATGTTCCCGTCGTTCGACGAACCGGGCTTCAAAACGCCGTTCACGCTGTCGATCACCGCCCCGACCACGCAGAAGGTCTTCGCCAACACTCCGGAGGTCGCGCACGGCACTTCGGGCGGCGGGCTGACCGTCCACAAGTTCGCCGCGTCAAAGCCGCTGCCGACCTATCTGGTCGCGCTCGCGGTCGGTGCGTTCGACGTCGTCCCCGGCAACGCCCCCGCCAATGCGGTGCGCAAGACCGCGCTTCCGTATCGCGCGATCGCCACCAAGGGGCAGGCGTCGCGCCTGCAACTCGCCGCCAGCGAAGGCCCGAAGATCCTCGCGCTCCACGAAGATTATTTCGGCATCCCCTATCCGTTCGAGAAGCTCGACCAGATCGCCTCGCCGGTGATGAGCGGCGCGATGGAGAATGCCGGACTCGTCACCTACAACGACACGTTGCTGCTGCTCTCGCCCGACGCCCCCGCCGCGCAGCGCCGCGACTTCGGGATGGTCGTCGCGCACGAACTGGCACACCAATGGTTCGGCGACCTCGTGACTCCGAAATGGTGGACCGACATCTGGCTCAACGAGAGCTTCGCCGAATGGGCCGGCAACCGCGTCGGCGAATTGTGGCAGCCGGGGCTCGGCACCGAAGTCGGACAACTCGCCGAGGCGTTGGCGGCGATGGACACCGACAGCCAGTCGGTCGGTCGCCCGATCCGTCAGGAGATCAAGCGCAGCGACGAAGTCTCCAGCGCCTTCGATCTCGATCACCTACCAAAAGGGGGTCAGGTGCTGACGATGGTCGAGCGCTATCTCGGCCCCGATCGCTTCCGCCGCGGCGTCCAATATCACCTCAACCGCTTCCGCTATGGCAATGCCGACGCCAACGACTTCTTCGCGTCGATGGCCAAGGGCTCGGGTGACCCCGGCGTCGTGCCGGTGTTCCGCAGCTTCGTCGAACAGACCGGGGTGCCGGTCATCAGCATCCGGCAGGACGGCACCGGCTGGCGGCTCGCGCAGGCGCGCTACCGCCCGATCGGCGTCGCCGCGGTCGCGCCGCAGACCTGGAACGTGCCCGTCTGTGCGCGACAGGGCGAGGTGCGCAGCTGCACGCTGCTGACCGGCGCGAGCGGCACGCTCGCGCTTAAGGGCAACGGTCTGGCGGTCCCCAACGCCGATGGCGCGGGCTATTGGCGCTACAGCCTCGACGATGCCGGATGGCAGACGCTGATGGCCGGCGCCGCCGCCCTGCCAGCGCGTGAGGCGATGGCCGCCGCCGACAGCCTGTGGTCGGACTTCACCGCCGGCAATGCCGGCTTCGCGCGCGTCGTGTCGAGCGCGCGCATCCTCGCCGACCATCGCGAGCGCTCGGCGACCTTGCTGCTTCCCTCGGCGATCGACGGCGTCGAACGCTTCGGGCTCACGCCCGCCGCCGAAGCGGGGCTACGTCGCCTCGCGGGCGAGCTGTCGCTGCCGCGGCTGCGCAGCCTCGGCGCGCTCAAGCTCACCACCGGCGCCTATGCGAATGAGGAAACCGGGCAGAGCCAGTTGCGCCAATCGCTGGTTTCCTATGCCGCGTTCGTCGCCAAGGATGCCACGGTCCGCCGCCAGCTCACCACCGCCGCACAGGCGTCGCTGGCGGGCGACGCGCAGGCGCTCGACCCGAGCTATCGCGCGGTCGCATTCGTCGCGGCGGTGCAGGATCTTGGCGTGCCGTTCATGGATACGCTCCGCTCCGCGCTGATCGCCAGCACCGATCCGCTCTTCCGCCAGCAGGCGGTGCGCGCGCTTGGTTCGGCGACCACCCCCGCCGCCGTCACCCGCGCGTTGGCGCTGACCGAGGATCAGGCGCTGCAATCGACCGAGCGTGTCACGATCCTGCGCATCCTTCCCAACCGCCCGGTCGGACGCGACGCCGTGTTCGCACGCTTGCAACAGAATTTCGACGCGGTCGCCGGCAGCATCCCGGTGTTCGCCCGCCCGCGCCTGCCCTTGTCGTTTGCCGGCTATTGCAGCGCCGACAAGGCCGCTGCGGTCGAGGCGATGTTCCGCCCCAAGCTTGCGGTGCTGAACGGCGGCGCGCTCGAACTCGGCCAGACGCTCGACGCGATCAACCAATGCGTTGCGCTAAAGGCCGCCAAGGGCGCGGAGATCGAAGCGGTGCTGACGAAGGCGCAGTGACCTACCGCTCGTCGCCCCGGACGTGATCCGGGGCCCCGCTTCCTCTTGGCGACGGCGAACGATCGCCTTCTTCCGTCCTTGCTACGCTCGAAATGACGAACCACGGTCAGCCAAAGAAAAGGGGCGGCCACCGCAGCGACCGCCCCCTTCTCACCGCAAGAAGCGCAACCTCACCCCTGCATATCCTCCAGCTCGCGCCCGCGCGTCTCGTGCACCATCTTTCGCACGAAGAAGAACGAGATCGCAGCGAACACCGCATAGCCGGTATAGGTCACCGCCAGCCCCGGCGACACCGCCAGCGCCGGGAAGCTGACCGAGATCGCCGCATTGGCGATCCACTGCGCGAAGCCGGCGACCGCCAACCCCGAACCGCGGATCTGGTTCGGGAACATCTCGCCCAGCATCACCCACATCACCGGGCCCCAGCTGGCGTTGAAGAAGATCACGTACAAATTCGCCGCGACCAGCGCGATCACGCCATTGTTGCCCGGCAGGCTCACTGCGCCCGCCGCATCGGTGACCGCGGTCGAGAACGCCCAGGCGACCACCGCCAGCGTCACCGCCATGCCCGCCGATCCGATCAGCAGCAGCGGCTTGCGCCCGATCCGGTCGACGGTGAAGATCGTGAACACGCACGCCGCGATCGACAGCACGCCCGACAGGATATTGGTCTGCAGCGCATAATCCTCGGAGAAGCCGACAGCCTCCCACAAGGTCGCGCCATAATAGAAGACGACGTTGATCCCGACGAGCTGCTGGAACACCGCCAGCCCGATTCCGGCCCAGACGATCGGGCGGATACGGCCGGTGGTGCGGTCCTTGAGGTCCGACAGCTTGGGGCGGTGATGATCGGCGGCGAGGCTGCCGCGGATCTCGCCGACCTTGCGATCGGCCTCGGCGGTGCCGAACAGCCGAGTCAGCACCTTGTGCGCCTCGTCGTCACGCCCGCGCGCGACCAGATAGCGCGGGCTTTCCGGGATCACGAGCAGCGCGAGCAGATACACCAGCGCCGGGATCGCCTGCAGCCAGAACATCCACCGCCATGCCGTGAAGCCGAACCAGAAGTCCGCGGTCGAGCCACCGGCGTAGCGCGCCAGTGCGAAGTTCGCGACGAACGCGCCGGTCAGGCCGGTGATGATCATCACCTGCTGCAAGCTGGAGAGTCGTCCGCGGATCGCCGCCGGCGTCACTTCGGAAATATAGACCGGCGAGATGACGCTCGCCGCACCGACGCCAAGCCCGCCGACGATACGCGCGAGGATGAAGATCACCGAGGACGAGGCCGCCCCCGCGACCAGGGCGCTGATCAGGAACAGGAACGCCGATCCCATCATCACGCCGCGCCGCCCGATCCGGTCCGCGAGCCGCCCGGCCCCGAACGCACCGATCGACGAGCCGATCAGAATCGCGCCGACGTTGACGCCGATCCCCAGCTTGCCGAGATCGAAGGCGCTTTCCAGCCCCTTCTGCGTGCCGTTGATGACGCCCGAGTCGTAACCGAACATGAAGCCGCCGATCGTCGCCACCGCAACGATCGCGGCGATGAAGCCTATGTTCACCTGCCCCATCGCGGCATCGCGATCCGCCGGTCCGCCCGGCTCCATCATCACCATCGCCATCCCAGTCCCGCTCCCATTTGTGTTTTGCTTCGTGATCTAACGCCGTGGCTCGCTCCGGTCAGCGCCACCCGGCATCGACGAAATATTCGTGCCCCGTGCACATCCGCGCATCGTCGGAGGCGAGGAACAGCGCCAGCGCCGCGACGTCGGCAGGCTGGATGCGTCCGTCCAGGCATTGCGCCGCGACGATCTCCGCCTCGCCTTCGGGCGTGTACCATTTCTCCTGCCGCGGGGTCTGGACGTTGCCGGGCACGATCGTGGTGACGCGAATGTTGTCGCGCCCCAGATCGCGCGCCATGCTGCGCGTCATCCCCTCGATCGCGGCCTTGGCGGTCTGGTAGAGCACCAGCTCGGGGAGTCCGAGGTGCCAGCTGATCGAGCCGAAGTTGACGATCGCGCCGCCGCCCGCCGCTTTCAGGTGCGGCACCGCCGCCTGCGCGGCGAAGAACAGATGCCGCAGGTTCACCGCCATCCGCTCGTCCCAATAGGCCGGCGTGACCTCGGCGATCGTATGGCGATCGTCGTTGGCGGCATTGTTGACGAGCACGTCGAGCCCGCCGAGCGTCTCGACCAGCGCCGCGATCGTGCCCGGCAGCGCCGCGACATCGGTCAGGTCGCAACGCTTGAAATGCGTCCGTTCGCCCAGCCGGTCGGCAAGCGCCTGCCCCGCCTCTTCCGCCACATCCACGAACGCGACATGCGCCCCTTGCGCGGCGAACGCCTCGACCAGCCCCGCACCGATCCCGGTCGCACCGCCGGTGATCAGGACGCGCTTGCCCGACAGCGACGGATAGATGGCGTGACCGCTCACTTGGTCGGTTCCAGCAGACCGCGCCCGGCGAGGTTGCGGAACAGCGCGCCGATCCCGCCGGTCCACGGCGCGGCGTCCTTCGAGGTCACGACGCGATTGACCAGCCGGCCCAGCTTCGCGCTTTCGATCGTGACGACGTCGCCGACCTTGTGCGTGAAGCCGCGGCCCGGCTCGTCGCGATCCTGCACCGGCGCGAACAACGTGCCCAGGAACAGCACGAAGCCGTCCGGATACTGGTGTTCCGACAACGTCTGGCGCACCAGGTCGAGCGGATCGCGGCTGATTTCGGCCATGTTGCTGACCCCGTCGAGGTCATAACCGTCCTCGCCATGGATGTTCAGCCGCACCTCGGCGTGACGAACGTCGTCGATCGTGAACCCGTCGTCGAACAACCGCACCAGCGGCCCGAGCGAGCAGGAGGCGTTATTGTCCTTTGCCTTGCCGAGCAGCAGCGCCGAGCGCCCCTCGAAATCGCGCAAATTCACGTCGTTGCCCAGCGTCGCACCGATCGCCTCGCCGCGGCTGTTCACCAGCAGCGCGACCTCGGGCTCGGGGTTGTTCCAGTGCGAGTCGGACCGGATACCGATCTCGGCCCCCGCCCCGACCGTCGCCAAAACGGGTGCCTTGGTGAAGACCTCCGCATCCGGGCCGATCGCAACCTCCAGATATTGCGACCAAAGTCCGTCCTCGATCAGCGCGCGCTTCAGCTCGGCCGCCTCGGGCGTGCCGGGCACCACCGAACGGATCGACCCGCCCATCCGTGCCTCGAGCCGCCCGCGGATCTCCGCCGCCGCCGACCAGTCGCCACGCGCCCGCTCCTCGATCACCCGCTCGATCGCCGACACCGCAAACGTCACGCCGCACGCCTTGACGCACTGAAGGTCAACCGGGCTGAGGAGTTCGAGCGCCGCCTCGTCGAGCGCGCCGAGCGACCGCCCGCCCGCCCCCGACAAATCCCCTGCCTCGACCAGCGTCGACACGGTCGGAGAAACCGCCGACATGTCAAAGGCTTCACCTGCGATCACCAGCAGCGGGATCGGACCGGCCGGAGTCGCCGCGCGCCCCACGAACCGTCCCGAACGCCAATCCTGCGGCAAGCCCGACGCAATCGCGTCGTTGAGCTGCGCCATCATCCCCTCCACCTTCTCAGTCTGATAGCGCTAACAACACCGCAATTGCGAGCGTGTCAAGCGGCCGCCGCAACAACGCGGCGTGCATCGATCATCGGTAACGTCGCGTCGAAGCACGTCAACGGCAGATAGGTCGCAGGTGCGTCACCCGCGCACATGGGCAGGCTTCAGGAGCGCGCCACCCATTGCGTCGCGACGGGGCGCGCGCTGAGCATCGCCGCGGGATCGGCGCAGTGGATCGCCTCGCGCGACGGGCGACCGATCAGAAATCCCTGCGCCTGCGGAATACCCCATTCGCGCAACCGCGCGAGTTGCGCCGCTTCTTCAACCCCTTCGGCGACGATCGCGATGCCAAGGCTCGCCCCCAGCGCCGCGATGCTGCGCACGATCGATCCCGACGGCGCATGATCCAGCATCGTCGCGACGAAGCTGCGATCGACCTTCAACTTGTCGAACCGGAAGTCACGCAAATTGCCGAGTGAGGAATAACCTGTCCCGAAATCGTCCATGACGATCGCCGCGCCATGATGCTGCAAGGTACGCAGGACCGTCAGGACTGGTTGCCGCCGCTTGTCGAGCAGGGTCGCACTCTCGGTGACCTCGAACTCAAGCCGTGTCGGCGTAAGGCGATGACGTCGCGCCAGCGCCAGCAATTCGTGCGCCAGCGCGGGTTGCCGGAACTGGATCGCCGACAGGTTCAGCGCGAGCGTGATGTGATCGGGCCAGCGGCTCGCCGCCGCCATCGCCTGATCCGCCATCCACAGCCCGATCGTATCGATACGCCCGCTCGCCTCCGCCAGCGGGATGAACTGGTCGGGCCGAATGTCGCCAAGCTCGGGGTGCGCCCAGCGCAGCAGCGCCTCCTGTCCGATCACCTGCAACGTGTCGGCATCGACAATCGGCTGAAATGCGAGGTACAGCTCGCCGCGCTCGGCCGCGCCGTCCAGATCGCGCGACAGCCGCCAGCGCAGCCGCACCTCTTCCTTGAACTGATCGTCGAAGAAGCGCGCGGTTTGCCGCCCCTCCGCCTTGGCGCGATACATCGCCATGTCGGCGAGATTGTACAGCTCCTCGCCTTCCTGCTCGACCCCGGACAGCGCGACCCCGATGCTCATCTGCACCGGCACGGGGTCGCCCGCCGTCGCCTCGCAGGCGCGCAGGATCCGCTGCACCAACAGCTCGGCAGCGGCCGGTTGATCGCCGCCCATCTGGACGATCGCGAACTCGTCGCCGCCCAGCCGCGCGACCATGTCGCTGGCGCGCACGCACGCGCTCAACAATTGCGCCGCCGCCCGCAACGCCGCATCGCCGCCGGCATGACCGAAGCGATCGTTGATCGACTTGAAGTCGTCCAGGTCGATCGCGAACACCGCCAGCCGTTCGCCCGTCCGCGGCGCACGCAACAGTTTCTGCGCAAGTTGCTCCTCGAACAGCAGCCGATTGGGCAGCCCGGTCAACATGTCGTGATGCGCGAGGAACTCGACCCGCCGCTCGGCGCGACGCCGCTCCTCCACCGCGCTGCGATAATCGGTGATTCCGCGCGCGAGATCGCCGACCTCGTCGCTGCGGTTGGTTCCCGGTACGTCGAGCGCCGCGTCCTCGCCGTGGCTTAGCTGCCGGACGCGCTCGGCGATCGCGACCAACGGCCGGATCACGCGACGGCGCAGCCACGCCATACACAGCAGCAGCACGCCAAGCACCGCGATCGCGCCGATCAACCCGCCCTTGAGGTTGGTGGCCAGACCTCCGGCGCTGCGCCGCAGTTCGCTATCGATCCGCTCGATCAAGGTTCCGCGCAGGGTCGAACGCGACGCCTCCAGCCTGCGCAGCGACGCGAGGAACCCCGGCATGTGCCGCGAGATCCGCTCCGGCGCGTCGCGCGCATCCTGGAGCAGGTGCAAGCTCAATGTCGCGAATTCGGCCTCCGCCGCCCGCCGGGTCCGCACCGCCGGACCCAGATCGTCGGGTGCCGTAAGCTGCGGCGACAGATGCACGTTGCCGTGGTGGAAGTCGCGAAGTGCGCCACTTACCGAAACCCACTGCGCCGGCGATACGGGGCGCCCCTGCTCGGCCAGGCGCGTGACCTCGCCGACCCCCAACCGCAATCGTCGCTGCAACTGGTCCTGCCGCTCTTCCATCTGCAGCAATCTGGTGAGCTGTTCGAGCGTCTCGTTCTCGACGTAGATCGCGCGGCCGAGCACCATCCCGCCCGCGAGCAACGCCAGCCCCAGCACCAGGACGGCGCCGAAGGCAGCAGCAACTCGAGTCGATATGGATGTCGGTAGCACACAACCTCCGCGGTCGTTCGACGTACACGACGAATTATTACTGGTTTATGAGCGAAGCACGCTCCATGCGAACAACCTGCATCAACGAAGTCGCACACAGAAGCGTCGATGTACGGGGAATTAACGAAGGTCAGGGCCTCCGTTGCTTGACTCGGCTCGCGACGGCTAAGAAAATGGCTCATTAACAGATGGATGCACCTGGATGCTCATGGGAGAATCGATGATCGCCGTCGATGAGACCGCACGACAGGCTGCGGTAGATCGCCTCGATCTCCCGTCGAAGCGTTGGGACGAGCGATTGCAGCGGATTGCCGAGCGCGCCGCGGACATCGCGAAAACGCCGATCGGCGCGATTTCGGTGGTGGACCGCGCGCGCCAATGGATGATCGCCAAGCGCGGTCCGGTCGACGACGAGGTGCCGCGTGCGCTGTCCTTCTGTGCAACGGCGATTCAGCGACCGGGCGAAACGATGGTGGTGCCCGATGCCGCGCTGGACCCGCGCTTCGCGAGCAATCCCTTCGTCACTGGCTCGCCGCCCATCCGCTTTTACGTCGGCATTCCGCTGGTCGATCGTGCCGGCTATCCGTTGGGCGCATTGTGCGTGGTCGATCACGAACCCCACCATCAATTGCCGGACCTTTATGATCTGAGCGCGCTAGCCCGCGAAGCCGAGCGGATCTTCACGCGGCCGAATTGATCACCCGATTTGGCGAGACTGCAACGCTCGTGTCGCTTTCGGCTTGCGGTGGTAGCGCGTGCAGCTAAGCGCATGAAAATGCGGACTGCTCCGCAAAGGATCTCGGAGGACGGGTGCCGCAGCGAAAACGCATCATGCTGGTCGAGGATACGGCCAGTCATCGCAAGCTCTACTCCTCCTGGTTGCGGATCGGCGGCTATGACCCGCATGTTCTCGCCGACGAACGCACCGTTCAACAAATGGTCGAAGAGGTTCGTCCCGCGGCGATCATCGTCGACATCCGCCTGCCCAACGTCAGCGGGCTCGACGTGATCGAAGGGCTGAAGAGCGACGAGCGTACCCGCGCCATTCCGGTCATGGCGCTGACCGTCCTCAACAGCGCCAGCGATCGGTCCGCCTGTCTCGCCGCCGGCGCCGACGTCTTCGTGACAAAGCCCGATCGGATCGCCACCTTCCTCGACCGGATCGCGGCGCTGCTCGCCGATGTCAGCGGCGCGGACGCCGCAGCCGCGGCTCGGTAAAGCCGGCCTCCATCAGATTGGCGACCAGCAGGTCGCGCTCGGCGCTGGTGGGAGCGCCCATGACGACGACGATCATCCGCTTGCTCCCACGCCGCGCCGACGCGGCGAGATTAAATCCCGCCTCGACGGTATAGCCGGTCTTCAGCCCGTCCATCCCTTCGACCTTGCCGAGCAACTTGTTGTGATTGGGGCGCACGTGCCGTTCCCAGGTGATCGTGCGCGTCTTGAACAGCGCGTAATGTCTGGCTTCGTCGCGGATCAGGTGCCGCGCGAGGGTAGCAATGTCGCGCGCGGTGGTGCGCCCGGCGCTCGGCGCGAGCCCCGTCGCGTTGCCGAAACGCGTGTGCGTCATGCCGATCTCGGCTGCGCGCGCGTTCATCCGCGTCACGAAATTGCGCTCGCTTCCCGCCAGCCGCTCGCCGATCGCCACCGCGATGTCGTTGGCGGAAATTACCGCCACCGCACGCAGCGCCGCATCGACGCGGATGGTCCTCCCGCGTCGCAACCCCAGCTTCGAGGGTTGCTGCCGCTCGGCCGCCGCGCTCATCGTCACCAGCGTGCCCGGCTTCAGCGTGCCGGCGTCGAGCGCCTCGAACGCGAGGAGCAGCGTCATCATCTTGGCGAGCGACGCAGGCGGGCGCTCGCGATCGGCATTGTCCTCTTCCAGCACTTGCCCGGTGCCGGCATCGATCACGATCTCGGACACCGGAGCGCGGGGGCGGCGATCGTCGGTGCGGCGGCGAACAGCGCCAACCCCGACATCGCGATACGCAACACATTTGACATGGCGCCGACGCCTAACCGCTCGGTGCGCCCACGACAACGCCGTGCCGCGGTTCACACGCCATCGCGAGGCACCATATCGGCAAGATGAACCACAGCTTCTTCGCGCGCGATGTCGTGACCGTGGCTCGCGCGCTGATCGGGGTGACGATGACGATCGACGGCGTCGGCGGCATGATCGTCGAAACCGAAGCCTATGATGCCGACGACCCGGCCTCGCACAGCTTCTCAGGCCCGGGCATGCGCAACGCCACGATGTTCGGCGCGGCGGGCGCGGCCTATGTCTATCGCATCTACGGGCTGCATCACTGCCTCAACGTCACGTGCGGCGATGGCGCGGCGGTGCTGATCCGCGCGCTCGCGCCATCCGAGGGGGTGGAGGTGATGCGCGCTCGCCGGGCGACGACGCAAGCCGAGGCGATGCTGTGCGCCGGCCCCGGGCGGCTGTGCAAGGCGTTGGGCGTCGACCTGTCGCTCGACGGCGCGCCGCTCGATGCGCTCCCGTTCGCATGGCGCGATCGGATGACTGCTCCACCGATCACCGCCGGCCCACGGATCGGCATCACCCGCGCCGCCGACGTGCCGTGGCGCTTCGTTCTCCCCGGCTCGCCATCGCTCAGTCGCCGGGAACCGAACTCCACCCCGTCATCCCGAACGTGATCCGGGACCCCGCTTCTTCATTTGGTCGCCAGGAAGAAGCGGGGTTCCGGATCGATGATAACGGCTCAATCCTTCAGATCGCGGATCCAGATGTTGCGATAGCTGATCGGCTGGCTCGGATCGCCGTGGTCCTGCAACTTGATCGGCGCGCGCCCGTGCGCGACATACTTCGGCTTGCCGATATACACCGTCCCGCCGCGCACCTCGGTATGGTTCTGCGTCAACACGCCGTTGATATAGGCGGTGACATAGGCCGGCCGCGTCACGGCCCCGTCCGCACCGAATTGCGGTGCGGACCAAGTCACGTCGACCGTCTGCCATTCGCCGGGCTTGCGCGCCGGATTGGCGAGCGGCGGCGTCTGCTTGTAGATCGCGCCCAGCTGCCCGTTGACGTAGGTCTGGTTGTTGTAGCTGTCCATGATCTGCATCTCGTACCCGTCGTCGCCCTTGCCGGTCGACGCCAGGAACAGCCCGCTGTTGCCGCGCGCCTGCCCTTCACCGGTGATGTTGGCAGGGATGCGATATTCGAGGTGCAGTTGGTAGCTGCCGAACGTCTGCTTCGTCTGGATATTGCCGGTGCCCTTCTTCACCGTCACCGCGCCGTCCGCGACCGTCCAGCCGGCCGCGCCACCGGTGTTGACCGCCGACCATTTGTCGAGGTTCTTGCCGTCGAACAGCACCACCGCATCCGACGGCGCTGCCCAGCCCGCGAACGCGCCCGGCGTCACCACCGGCACCGCGGGCGACCATTGTTCGGTCGCCTTCGGATCGCCCTGCGGCGTCTGTGCGACTCCTGCGGACGCCGCGAGCAACAGCCCGCTGCCCAGCACGATACCCTTCATAGCTCCCATCCCTTTCGATACTCCCGATCCAGATAGCGGTTCGCATCCGCGACGTTGGTAACCCGAGACGCAGCCCCGTCATAGTCGATTGGCTGCCCGGCCTTCAGCGCCACGACGCCCAGCAGCATCGTCTCGGTCAGCGGCACCGCGGTCGCGAACGGGCTGGAGATCGCCTCCTGCCCGCGGATCGCGCGGATCCAGTTCATCTCATGGCCGCCCATGCCGCCCTGGATGCGCGGCAACGACTGCGCCACCGCCTGCGCACGCTCGGCGACGCCGTCACCGATCAGCGTTAGTTTCTCGCCATAGGTCTCGTGCATCAACATGCCCTGATCGCCGATGTAGAGCACGCCCCCGCCCGGATCCATCCGCGCGCCCGCCGGCATCCCCAGCGGACTCGGCGGCATCAACCCGCCGTCATACCACGTCATGCGGATCGGCCCGCCCTTGGCGTTGCCGAAGTCGAAATAGGTCACGGTCGCCAGCGGATAGCTGCCGTCGCCGGGGTTCTTCGGATTACCCCACACGCTGTGCCGCGTCTCGACACGCGTCGGCAATCCCAGCTCCAGCGCCCAGACCGGGAAGTCGACCAGATGCGCACCCATGTCGCCCAGCGCGCCGGTTCCGAACGGCGTCCAGCCGCGCCAGTTGAAATGCGCGTACATCGGGTTGTAGCCCCAATCGACCGGCGCCGGCCCGCGCCACGCATCCCATTCGAGCGAGGCCGGTGTCGCGACCGCGTCCGGCCGCGCGACGCCCTGCGGCCAGATCGGACGGTTGGTCCACACCTGCACCTCGCGCACGCGCCCGATCGCGCCGCCGCGCAGGATCTCGACGGCGCGCCGCCCGTCGTCGCCCGAATGGCCCTGATTGCCCATCTGCGTGACCAGCTTGGCATTGTCGCGGGCCAGCGCCGCGAGCACGCGCCCCTCGCGCACGGTGTAGGTCAGCGGCTTCTGCACATAGACGTGCAACCCGCGCTGCATCGCCCATTTCGCCGCGACTGCGTGATGATGGTCGGGCGCGGCGATCACCACCGCGTCCAGATCCTTGCGCGTGTCGAGCATCCGCCGGTAATCGCCGTACTTCTCGGCCTTGTCATACGCGGCCTTCAGCGCGGCGCGCTTCGGATCGGCGACCGACTTGGCGACATGCGCCATGTCGACGTCGCACATCGCGACGATGTTCTGCGACGTCAGGTTCGCCATGTTCGACGCCCCCATCCCGCCCGCGCCGATCACCGCCACGTTGACACGGTCGTTCGCGCCGCGCCGCCGCGTGCGTGCAGCGGCCGAGACGGGCGTGCTGCCCAACCCCGCCGCCAGCGCCGCGGCACCGCCCAGCCAGCTTCGCCGGTCGATCGTCATCCATGCCTCTCCCGATTATGTCGGCGGCACGATGATCGGAAAGGACAGCAAGCACAACCCATTGCGAACTCTCCCCTCCCCTTCAGGGGAGGGGAGAAGCATTTACCTCACGGCAGCGGATAAGGCCCCTTCCCGCCATCCTTGATGAAGCGATCGACGCGCTGGTCGATCATCGGCAACGGCACCGAGCCCAGGCTGAGCATCGCATCGTGGAAGGCGCGGATATCGAACTTCCCGCCCAACGCTTTCTGCGCCTTCGCCTTGGCATCGAGGAACGCCAGCTCACCCGTATAATAGCTGAGCGCCTGCCCCGGCCATGCGATGTACCGATCGACCTCGGTGGTGATTTCGTGGTTCGACAAAGCGGTGTTGTCGCGCAGGTACTTCTGCGCCTGCTCGCGCGTCCAGCCCTTGGCGTGAATGCCGGTGTCGACCACCAGCCGCGCCGCGCGCCACATCTGGTACGACAGCATCCCGAACGTCTCATAGGGCGTCTCGTACATCCCCATGTCCTCGCCCAGCGCCTCGCAATACAGCGCCCAACCCTCACCGAACGCCGAGATATATTCGTCGCGGCGGTAGGCCGGCAGGTCGGTCAGCTCCATCGCGAACGGCATCTGGAACGCGTGCCCCGGCGCGCTTTCATGCAGGGTCAGCGCCGGCAACGAATAGAGCCCCCGCGAGGGCAGGTCGTAGGTATTGACCAGATAGACCCCCGGTCCGCCGCGCCCGCTGGTGTAGAATGGCGCAATGTCGGGCGCGACCGGCTTGATCGCGAAGCGCATCCGCGGCAGCCGCCCGAAATAGGTGCCCGCCTTGCCGTCGAAGGTCTTGGCGATCCAGGCCGCGCGGTTGAGCAGGTCCTGCGGCGTCTTGGCATAGAATTGCGGATCGGTGCGCAGATAGTCGAGGAACGCCGGCAGGTCCTTCTGCCATTTCACCTCTCGCATCACGTCCAGCATCCGCGCGCGGATCTTGGCGACCTCGGAAAGCCCGATCGTATGGATCTGCTCGGGGGTCAGGTCGCGCGTCACGAACTCGCGGACCTTGGACTGATAATAGGCCCGCCCGTCAGGCAGATCGTACGCCGCCAGCGACTTGCGCGCGTTGGGGATATATTCGTCGCGCAGGAATGCCTGCAGCTTCTGGTGCGCGGGCACCACCGCGGAGGCGATCACGCGCTTCGCCTCCGCGCGCAACGCCGCCTGCTTGTCGGCGGGGATCGACGCGGGCAACGTCTTGAACGGCGCGTAGAATGGCGAGCCTTCCCCCGCACCCGCGGCGACGATCTCCGCCACGCCCTTGTCGCGCCCGTCGAGCGTCACCTTGGGCGGCGTGAACCCACGCTTCAGCCCGGCGCGCATATTGACGATCTGCTGATCGTAATAGCGTGGCAGGCTGCCGAGCTGCGACAGATAGCGGCGCAGCGCCGGCTCGTCCCGATAGGTCTCGCGCGCCATCCCGCCGATGCTCATCCAGAAACTGGTGTCGGCGTTCAGCGGCTTCTCGAACTCGCGATATTGCTGCTCGGCGAGCAACGCGCTGATCTGCCCGCGATAGACGGTGTAGTCGTCGCGCGCCTGCGGCGACAGCGTCGCCGGATCGATCCGGTCGAGCGCCGCCATCGTCTCGGTCCAGCGCTTCGTCATCGCCGCCTGCGCCGCCGGGCCGACATCCGGCAGGGTCGCATTCTGGCTGGCGGGTGCGTCCTCGTCCGGCCCATTCAGCGTCCGCCGCCACGCATATTCGCTCCCGGACAGCTTACGGAACGCCGCGTCGCTCGCGCGCACCGCCTTGGTGTTTGCCGTGGGCGGGGTGGTAGCCGGCACCGCGGCGGGCACGGCCAGCAACAGCGTCAGCGCAAGCGTGATCGTCATGCCTTCTCCTTCGTCACTTCGTCGATATCGTCAAGCAATCGGCGCGAGACGAGCACCCCGTCGCGCGTGCTGACCGGCCGCAGCGCGTGCCGCCGTGCGCCCGAAACCCGTGCCCCTGGCCCTCGATCGCCGCAAACACCGTTTCGGCGCGCGCGAAATGCTCGCCCGCCGCCGCCCCGAGGAACCCGGCCGGATCGAGCGCGATGATCAGCTCACCGCCGAGCGGCGAGCCCTTGCGCCCCGCATCCCACGCGATCGACTCCGCGCTGGTCAGGTCACCGATCAGCGGCCCTGCGAGCAACTCGACCATCAGCGCCAGCGCCGACCCCTTGTGCCCGCCGAACGTCCGCATCGCCCCCGCCAGCGCGGCGGCGGCGTCGGTGGTGTCGCTGCCATCGGGAGCATGGCCCCAATCGGCAGGCACCGGCTTGCCTGCGCGACGATGCAGTTCGATCTCGCCGCGCGCCACCGCGCTGGTCGCGAAGTCGAAGACGAACGGCGCTTTGTCACGGCGCGGCCAGCCGAACGCGATCGGGTTGGTCCCGAACACCGGCTGCGTGCCCCCGGCGGGCGCGACCCACGCGTGATTGGGCGTCACCGCCAACGCGACCAGCCCCGCTTCGACCAGCGCCTCGACTTCCGGCCACAGCGCTGCGAAATGCACGATATTGTTGATCGCCAGCGCGGCGATGCCATTGGCGCGCGCCGCCGCGACCAATGCCTCCCGCCCGGTTTCGAACGCCAGTTGCGCGAACCCGCCCTTGCCATCGACCCGCACCACACCGCTCGCGCGCTGCTCCAGCACCGGGACCGCATCGGGCACGACCACCCCGCTCGCGACCGAATGCGCCGCGACGAGCAGACGGTACAGCCCGTGCGCTCCGCACCCGTCACGCTCGCCCGCGACGATCGTCTCCGCGACCGCAGCGACATGCGCCGGTGCAAGCCCGACGCGCGTCAACGTGGCGCGCGCATAGTCGCGCACCTCGTCCAGCGTCATCCGGACCTGCCCGTCATTCATGCACGCGGCTCCGCCTTTGCGGTGAACAGCCGCACGCCGAACACCGGCCCGGCGCTGTTCTTGTCATGCGGCACGAACCGCACCTTCACCTTCTTCTTGCCCTTGGTCAGCGCCTCCGGGATCGGATAGTCGACGTCGAAGAACGCCCCCGGTTTGTCGGCGTCGAGGGTCTGCGTGGCGATGCGCTGGTTGTCGACCAGAATGTCGAACGTCCGCTTGCGCTCGTCGCCCCAATAGGTCGCCTGCAACAGCAGCGGCCCCGGCTTCACCGCCATCGCAAACTCGAAGAACCCGCCGGTGCGCGCATCGCGTCCGTTGCGCCCGCGATAGGCGAGCGGATAGGAAATCTCCGAGGTGAGATCGTGGTCGCGCTCCGGTTGCATCTCGCCCAGATGCATGATGTCGACCGAGCGGGCCGCAAGATCCTTCTGCCGCGCCTGTTCGGCGAGGAACGCGGTTTCCTCCACCTTCCACTGCGCATCGGTGAAGCGCTTGAAATAGACTGCGCTGCGTCGATCGTACTGGCGATAGAAGGGCACGAACGTCAGGTCGGCGGGGCGGATCAGCCCGGCCGTCGCATATTGCGCGCTCTCCTCGTCCACCGGGCGGAACGCGGCGAGCAGATCCTGGCCGACCATCGCCGGTTCGGGATGATCCCACTCGCCATCGGCGCGCCCCAGATCGGCCGCGAGCACCAGCGGTCCGCGGAGCACCGCGATCGTCTGCTCGTCGCCCGGCGTCGGCTCCAGCCGCAGGTCGAGCGGCAGCCGGATCGTCACGTTATCACCGGCCTTCCAGCGTCGCGTGACGATCGCATAGCCACCGGCCTGCGCCGCGTCGGCAGGCTTGCCGTTGACCAACACCTCATGCCCCTTCGCCCAGCCCGGCACGCGCAGCGCGACCGGGAAGCGCCCCGCCTTGCCGAGCTTCGTGAAAGTGAGCGTCGCCGCGCCATCGAACGGATAGACGGTGTCGAGCCCCAGCACCGCGTCACGTTCCTTCCACGTCGCATCGGCGGGAATGTAGAGGTTGACGATCAGCGTGTCGTCGCCGCTCCAGAAGATGCTCTCGCCATGCTTGGAATGGCTCTCCATGCCGGTGCCGACGCAGCACCAGAATTCCTCGCCCTCGCGCTCCGAGTAAGCGCGCTTCGCCCCCGACATCAGCGGCATCATATAGGTGAAGCCGCCGTTCACCGGCTCCTGATGCGCCATGATATGATTGAGGTGCGCGCGCTCGTAGAAGTCGAACAATGCGCCATCGGGCTGCCACGCGAACAGATGCCGCGTCAGCTTGAGCATATTGTAGGTGTTGCAGCTTTCGCACGTCTGGTCGGTGATGTGCTGCGCGATCGTGTCGGCGCCGCTGAAATATTCGCGATCGGCATTGCCGCCGATGACGTAGCTGTGGTGCCGCGTCACTTGCTCCCAGAAGAAGCGCGCCGCGGTCGCCTGTTCGGGCTTGCCGGTGATCTCGTGCAGCCGCGCGAGCCCGATCAGTTTCGGCACCTGCGTGTTGGCGTGGAAGTTGGCGAGCTGGTCGCGCTTCTGCGTCAACGGATCGAGGTTGCGCTTGTCATAGATTTGCTCCGCCAGCCGCAACCAGCGCGCGTCGCCGGTGCGCGCGTGCAGCTCGGCGAAACTCTCGTTCAGCCCACCATATTCGCACGCCAGCATCACCTGCACCTGCTCGTCGCTCAGGCTGGCAAACACGCGCTCGATGTAGCCGCCCAGCGCGACCGCGAGCGCCATCGCCTGCTCGTTCGGACCGATATGATCGACGACGTCGAACAGCCCGGTGTAGAGCTTGTGCCAATTGTAATACGGCACCCAGCAGCCGTTGAGATCGAACCCGGCCGAGCGGATATCGCCGCGCATGATCTCGGGGAAAATCTCCTTGCCGTTGACGACCGTGCCGTCCTTGCGCTTGCGCGAGAAGCCCGCGACATAACCGTCGCCATGCGCCGCCTGGCACCGCGCGAGTTCGCCGATGATATAGGTCGCCCGCGTCACGCAATCAGTGCACCCGGTCTGTGCGTGCATCAACGCCAGCGCCGACAGATAATGGCCGAGCGTATGCCCCGCGATCGTGTCGCTCTCCCACCCGCCATATACCGCCGCCTTGGGCGTCAATCCGGCGAACGCATGGTAATTGTGCAGCAGTCGATCGGGTGATAGCCGTAGCAGATAGGCGCGGTTGACCTCGACGGCGCGCGCGAAATCCGACGGTCGCAGCCGCACCGCCGACAGCGGAAAGGCCTTTGCCGAGCGCGGCAATCCGGCTCCCGCCTGCGCCGCCGCCGGAACGGCGAGCATCGGCAACGTCGCCGAAGACATCAAAAACCCGCGACGACCAACAAGCATTTTCATCTCCCCGGAATATTGTATACGATATGGCAAGCGGGTACGAAGTCAATCGAACTGCGAAGAATAAAGGGCAAGCGATGCGACCTGTGGCTTATTATCTCGCAGGCGCCGTGCTGGCGAGCGGCGCGCTGCTCCATGCTGCTCCCGCCATGCCGGTGCAAGGGACCGATGGCGCGCTGACGCTCACGCTCGATCCTGCCAGCCAGACGCTACGCACGCTGTCGCCGCGCGCCGAGCCGGGCTTCGATTTCGTGCCGAGCGGACGCGCCACCGCCCGCAGCGGCGATGGCTTCAACCAGATCGGCGACCTCCACCTCCGCGTTCGCAGCACCGATGGTACGTGGCGCGACTTCTCCTCCGCGCAGCATCGTATGCCGGTGCTCGCGCTCGCAACCACCGGCAACGTCATCGCGCGCGCCGATATCACCGCGACGATGGGCGAGGGTTTCCCGCTCACCGTCGAACGGACATGGCTGCGCGACAAGGGCACACCGGTACTGCGCTTCACGCTCACCAACCGCGGCACCACTCCGGTCGAGGTCGGCGCGCTCGGGATGCCGATGGTGTTCGACAACATCATCACCGACCGCTCGCTCGAACAGGCGCATGCACAGGCGAGCTTCGTCGATCCCTATATCGGCAACGACGCCGGCTATCTCCAGGTCACGCGCCTCAACGGCAAGGGGCCGGCGCTGCTCGTGCTGCCGGACGGCCGCACCCCGCTCGAACAATATCGCATCCTTGATGACGCCCGGCGCAAGACCGCCTCGCCGGCCTTCACGGATCGCACCCCGCGCCAGCAGACCTTCGAAGGCTTTTACGACTGGATGGTCGCGAGCAGCGCGATGGCCGACAAGGGACAGCCGTGGAACCCCGCCACCGGCTTCACGCTCGCGCCGGGCGAGCACCGCACCTTCGGCGTGCGGCTAGTCGCCGCGCCGTCGATCCGCGCGATCGAAGCAACGCTGCAAGCCGAGCGTCGCCCGGTGGCGATCGGCATCCCCGGCTATGTCGTCCCCAACGACAGCCCCGCCGACCTGTTCGTCCGCGCCGCGCAAGCCGTGCGCGACATCAAGGTCTCTCCCGCCGACGCCCTCACGCTGACGAAGGTGCCGGGGCCGCAGGGCTGGAACCGCTGGCGTATCACCGGCACCGGCTGGGGTCGCGCGCGCGTCGCGATCACCTATGCCGACGGCAGCGTGCAGAGCGTCCATTACTACGCCACCAAGCCGCTCGCGCAGGTCGCCGCCGACCTCGGCCGGTTCAGCACCACGAAGCAATGGTTCGACGACGCCGCCGACCCGTTCAAGCGCGCGCCCTCGATCCTCACCTATGACCGCGAAGCAAACCGCATCGTCACGCAGGATCAGCGCGTGTGGATCGCGGGGATGAGCGACGAGGGCGGCGGCGGCGCATGGGTCGCCGCGACGATCAAGCAACTCGACCATCCCGATGCCGGCGAGATCGCCAGGCTGGAGCGGATGGTCGACGAAACCGTGCTCGGCAAGTTGCAGGTGGACGGCGGCGGGGTGAAGAAGAGCCTCTTCTACTACGACCCCAAGACCTTCGGCTCCTATTACGACAAAGGCATCGACTGGTCGACCTGGGCGTCCTGGGACAGGAAGCAGGCCGACGATCTCGGCCGCTCGTACAATTACCCGCATGTCGCGATCGGCCATTGGGTGCTCTACCGGCTCGCGCGGCACCACGCCGGGCTGGTCAGGCGCCACGACTGGCGCTTCTATCTCGACCATGCCTATCTCACGACCGTCGCGATGATGCGCGACGCGCCGCATTATGCGCAATTCGGGCAGATGGAGGGCGAGGTCTTCCTCGAAATCCTCGCCGACCTGAAGCGCGAAGGGCTGACCACACAAGGGAACGAAGTCGAGCGGCTGATGAAGGCGCGCGCCGACCATTGGCGCACGCTCGCCTATCCGTTCGGCAGCGAGATGGCGTGGGATTCGACCGGCCAGCCCGAAGTCTATGCCTGGATGCGTTACTTCGACCATCCGAAGGAAGCGGCGGTCACGCGCGAGGTGATCCTCGGCTACGATCCGACGATCCCGCATTGGGGCTATAACGGCAACGCGCGCCGCTACTGGGACTTCCTGTACGGCGGCAAGGTCAAGCGGATCGAGCGGCAGATCCACCATTACGGCTCCGCGCTCAACGCGGTGCCGCTGTTCGACGCCTATCGTCGCGATCCCGCCGACCTCCATTTGCTGCGCGTCGCTTATGGCGGGTTCATGGGCGGGATCACCAACGTCGACCGCGACGGGTTCGCCTCGGCGGCGTTCCACTCCGAACCGGACATGATGCGCTGGGACGCCTACACCGGCGACTATGGCATGGGCTATTTCGGCCACGCCTATGCCGCTGCGACCTATCTGGTGAAGGACCCGACGCTCGGCTGGCTCGGCTTCGGCGGCACGGTGCGCAAGGACGGTGCGGCAATCGAGATCGTCCCGCACGACGGCGCACGCACGCGACTGTTCGTCGCGCCGGCCGGGCAGTGGATCACGCTGGCAGCAGGCACGATCGCCAAGGCGCGCTGGCTGCCGGCGACGCGTCGTATCGAACTGACACTCGACCCGGCGACCGCGACGACGCCCGCGGCGCATCTGGCGGTCGAGTCACCGACTGGCGGCGCGGCGTATGCGAGCGACAAGGGCACCCCGGAACGCGGCTTCACGACGATCCCGCTGTCGCCGACCACGACGACCGTGACCCTGACGCCCCGATAACCGCCGTCGCCCCGGACTTGATCCAAGATCCCGCTTCTTCTTTCACCGTCACAAAAAGCGGGATCTTGGATCAAGTACGGGGCGACGACACAAAACTCCGTCATCCCCGCGAAGGCGGGGATCCAGAACCTCTGACCTCCGCGGCTCAAGCGTAAACCTGCGCGTCTGGATTCCCGCCTCCGCGGGAATGACGAAGAAAAGGCATCCTACCGATGCCCATCAAAGCAGCGCCCCTACCGCGCCCCACCCAGCGCGCGCAGGAAGAAGTCATACTCCCGCCGCTGCCCATAAGCGACCGGCCCGGTCGACCGCCCGACCGTATGTTCGCCATTCGGCACCACCAGCAGCTCGAAGTCCTTGTCCGCGCGCACCAGCGCATCGACCACCTGCATCGTCGAGGCCGGATCGACGTTCAGAATCCTGCTCGCCGACCACCAGCAGCAGCTTGCCCTGCAACCGGGCGGCATGGACCACCCCCGACGCCGCCAGATAGCTCGCGTCGACCGGCCAGCCGAGCCATTGTTCGTTCCAGTCGATCTTGTCCATGCGGTTGTCGAAACACCCCGCGAACGCCACCCCGGCCTTGTAGAAGTCCGGGTGGAACAACAACGCGTTGAGCGTGCTCTGCCCGCCCGCCGACCCGCCATAGATGCCGACCCGTGACAGATCGACCGACGTATCCTTCGCCGCCAGCGCCTTCATCCACGCGATGCGATCGGGAAAGCCGCTGTCGGCGAGGTTCTTCCACGCGATGTCGTGAAACGCCTTTGAGCGGTTCGCCGTCCCCATCCCGTCGATCATCACGACGATGAAGCCGAGGTCGGCGATCTGCTGCATCCCCATTGCCTTGTCGCCGCCCGAAAAGGCGCCGAACGGCCAGTAGCCCTTCGGCACGAAGCTGTCGTGCGGCCCGGCGTAGATGTTCTCGATCACCGCATAACGCTTGGTCGGATCGTAATCGCGCGGCCGCACCACCAGCCCATAGATGTCGGTCGTGCCGTCGCGACCCTTGGCGACGAACGGTTCGGGCGGACGATAGCCGGCGGCGGTCAGCGCGCGCACGTCGCCACGCTCCAGCGTCGCCAGCACCTTGCCGCTCATCGCATCACGCACGTCCGCCACTTCCGCCACATCGGTGCGCGAATGCACGTCGACGAACGTCCGCCCGTCGGGCGCGAAGCTCGCCTCGTGCGTCTCGTCGCCATCGGTCAGCCGCGTCAGGTTGCGCCCGTCGAAATCCACGCGGAACCAGTGTTTGTGGTACGGGTCCTCACCCGGCGTCATGCCGCTTGCCGAGAACCAGATCCGTCGCTGATCGTCATCGACGCGCGCGATATCGCGCACCACCCATGAACCGCGCGTGATCTGCCGCTTCACCCGACCGGTCGCCGCATCGATCAGATAAAGGTGCCGCCACCCGTCGCGCTCCGACGCCCAGATCAGCTCGCGTCCCAGATCGCCGACGTCATGCGCATAGCGCCGCTCGTCGAAGATGAAGGTCTTCGCATCCTCGCGCACCGCCTCATGCGCCTCTCCGGTCGCGGCATCGACCGCGATCACCGAAGCGTGCTGAAATCCACGCCGCATATAGTCGAACGCAAAGCTGCGCCCGTCCTTGCGCCAGCCGATCGCGCCGAGCTGCCACGGGTTCGGGAACAAGGCGTCCGACACCTCTACGCGCTGCCCGGTCGCCGCCTCGAAGATCACCGGCCGCTCCTGATCGATCGCGTCGCCGGGCTTGGGATAGAGTTGCTCGGCCAGCTCCGGCTGCACCCGCCCCTTGGGCGAGGAGATAACGCGCGTCACGATCCGGCGATAACCGGGCCGCACGCGATAGAGCGCCAGCCACTTCCCATCGGGTGACCAGGCGATCGTCTCGGGATCGTAGAAGTCGCCGGGGCTGCCATCCTGGCTGCGCCACGCCTCCGCGCCGCCGCCGACGCCACGCAGCACGAGATTGTCGTCGATCACCAGCGCCTCGCGCGCGCCATCGGGCGAGCGATGCGGCGCGTTGCGCGCCGGCACCTTCAGGTCACGCACCACGCCGAAGCCGCGCGGCCGCCGCCCCTCACCCTCGACCCGCGCGCACGCATAATCGGTCAACGTGCAGCGCCACGGCGCATAGTCGATCGCGAACTCGATCTCGCGCCGCTCGCCCGTGAAGGCGAAATGATCGAACGGCAGGCGGCGCGGATCGACCGCCTGCCCCAGCGCGCTGCCGAGCCCCTTCGCCACCGCCGCCGCATCGAATGGCACCGCCTTGGCGTGTGTCGCGGCATCGACATCGACGAAGGCGAACCCGCCCTCGACGGTCTTGCGATAATGGAAGTGCCGTCCATCCGCGTCCCATTCCGCCGGGAAGGCGATGTCGCGCGTCAACCATTGCCATTGATCGCGCAACGCGATCGAGCGCGCGACGCGCTGATCGGTCTGCGCGATCGCCGGGGTGGCAAGCAACGCGATCGCGAGCAACGCACGCCTCACTGCGCCGCGCCCAACGTATAGGTCCATTCGATTGGCTGGAGCGGCACACGATATTTCATGTGCGGCCGCCCATCCAGGCTCCAACCTGTGTCGCCCCCCACGCCGCTCTGCGCCGCGTCGATCAGCAGCGTGCCGTCGCCATGCGCACGAATGTCGCTGCTATGCGCCTTGGCGGCCGGCTTCTCCATCAGATCGGCGTACGGGAACGGCAGCGCGTTGATCGCCAATGGTCGATCGCCGCTGACCCGCACCCCCGCCCCGTCCGCGCCGGTCAGGTCGAACCAGCGCACGTCCTGCTTGGTCCCCGATTCCTGCGGTCGCGCATAATCATGGTATTGCTCGGCCAGCGTCCCGCGCCACTCGCCGATCAGCGCCGCGGTCTTGCGATCGGCATAATTCTCCCACGGCCCGCGCCCATACCAGTGCAACCGGTCGAGCGTCGGCGTCATGTGGAATTGCACCCCGACGCGCGGCGGATCGGGCAGGTCGTCGCGGATCGGCACGAAGCGCACCGCCGCGCGCGCCTGTCCCTTGCTGTCCATCGTCCAGCGCGTCGTGACCTTCACCGATCCCACGCCCATGTCGTGCGTCACGACGATCGCGTCACCGTCGACCGCCAGTGCGTCGAGCCGGCGGTTGTTGCTGAACTGCTCCCACACCTTGTGCGTCTTGGTCACGCCGGTGCCGACGTCATTGTCGGTCGGCGCGCGCCAGAAGTCCGGCGCGCCACCGGTCAGCAGTGTCGCCCCGCCGCGCGCATAGCGCCGCACCAGCCCGGTCGCCTTGTCGATCTCCAGCACCGCATCGCCCGCCGCCAACCGCCACGCATCACCGCCATCGCCATCGCCATCGCTCGGCGCGACGCTGCCGACCGGCGCGGCAAGCGCGCGCGGCGGCGACAGCGCGAATTGCTCATAGCCGACGACATGCCCCGCCTCGACCAGCGGGATCGCGCCCTTGGTCGCGCGCGCGCGCAGCACCAGCATCCGCTCCGCGCCGGCGTCGCGCGCCGCCGGCAGTGCCAGCGACAGCGGCGCACGCGCGCCCGGCGTGACCTGCGGCATCGCCACCGACCCGCGCGCCACCTCGCGCCCATCCTCCAGCACCGCATAGTCGAGCGTGAAGCGCGACAGGTCGATATGGTCGTGACGGTTCACCACCGCATAGCCCGCGCCGTCGCGCGCGAACTGGATCGGCGCATAGACCTTGGTCAGCTCGTAATACTCCGGATCGGGCGTCCGGTCGGACTGGATCACGCCATCCCCGACCGGGCTATCGTCGCCATACGGCACGAAGTCGCGTCCCTGCGCCCAATAGTCGCGCCCGTCCGCATCCTTCCGGATGATCGTCTGATCCACCCAGTCCCACACGAAGCCGCCCTGCAGCTTCTTGTGCGCGTGGATGACGTCCCAATAATCCTGGAAGTTGCCCAGGCTATTACCCATCGCATGCGCATATTCGCACAGGATCAGCGGCTGGGTGAACTCGGGTCGTTCGGCATAATCGACCAGTTTCTCGATATCGTCGTACATCGGCGCGAAGATATCGACATAGGCGTTGGTCGGGTGCCGCCACCCGCTCATGCTATGGCCGAGGAAGTTGATCAGCCGCGTATTATCCCGCGCCTTCACCCATTTCGCTGCCGCCTCGAAACTGGTGCCGACGCCGGTCTCGTTGCCCAACGACCAGAAGATGATCGACGGATGGTTCTTGTCACGCTCCACCATCCGCTCGACGCGATCGAGATGCGCCGCCTTCCACTCGGGCTTGTAGCCGAGCAGCGTATGTTCGGGATCGCCGTTCTGCTGCGCCGCCGACAAGTAACCGTGGCTCTCGATATTGGCCTCGTCCATGACATACAGCCCGATCTCGTCGGCGAGGTCGTCGATGCGCGGATCGTTGGGGTAGTGCGACAGGCGCAACGCGTTGATGTTGGCGGCCTTCATCAATTCCAGGTCGCGCCGCAGCGTCGCGTCGGAGACGATGCGGAAGGTATGCGGATCGTGCTCGTGGCGGTTGACCCCGCGGATCGTGATGCGCCGCCCGTTGACGCGCACCTCGCCGTCCTCGATCGCGACGGTGCGGAACCCGATCTTCCGCGCGGTCGCCTCGACCACCTTGCCCTTGGCGTCGAGCAACTCGACCAGCAACGTATAGAGTTCGGGCGTCTCCGCGCTCCACGCGCGCACCGCCGGAATACTCCCATCGAGCCGAACAATGCGCCCGGCATCGGGCGTACCCTCGCGCTGCAGCAGCACCCGCCCGCGATCCATGACGGTCGCACGCACCCGTACCGGCGCCACGCCGCCGCCGACCGCGACGTTCAGTGCCAGCGTACCGTCACGATATCGATTGGCGAGCCCCGCGCGAATATCGAGGTCGCGCAGGTGCGTCGCGGGCGCGGCATAGAGCGTCACGCTGCGCTCGATCCCGTTCACCCGCCAAAAGTCCTGATCTTCCAGATAGCTGCCATCGGCATAGCGATACAAATCGATCGCCACCGTGTTGCGCCCCGGGTGCATCGCCCTGGTCACGTCGAACTCGGCGGGAAGCTTGGAATCCTCCGAATAGCCGACGCGTTCGCCGTTCACGAACAGATAGTAAGCCGCCCCCGCCGCGCCGACCGTCAGCAACAGCCGCCGTCCCGCGAAATGCGCGGGCACCACCACCTCGCGCCGGTACGAGCCGACCTCGTTCAGCTTGTGGTCGATCCACGGCTGGTTGCGCGGAAAGGGATAGCCCGAACCGATGAACACCGGGGTCCCCTGCCCCTCGGCCTGGAGGATGCCAGGCACCGCCACCTTGGCCCAGCTGCTCACGTCATAGTCGGGCTTCTCGAAACCGACCGGCCGCGCCTCGGGATCGGGCGAGTGGTGGAACGACCATTGCCCGTCGAGCGACAGGTGATAGCGCGACCGCGCCGGCGCGTCGCGCAACGCCGCGGCCTTGCTCTCGAAGCCGGCGAAGGTCGCGTGCATCGGCTCGGCCCCGACGCGGATCACCTCGGGCCGCTCCCATTCGGCGGGGGTCGGTGTCGGGGTTTGCGCCGTCGCCTGCGCGATCGCCAGCGTTGACACCAGCACGGCAAGTGCGACCCGACCCGTCATCTCATTCTCCCACGACGACGGCCGACGCGCATGCGCCGGCCGCCTTCTCCATCACCTTCTTCAGAACTCGGCCGACAGACCGACGAAGAACGTGCGCCCGGCGACGTCGTACACGCCGGGATAGGTGTTGCCATTACCGAAGGACGACAAAACGCCCTGGGCGATCGCAGGCGGGTCACGATCCAACAGGTTGTTGACGCCGATCCGGAACGTCAGGTTCGTCGCCACCGTCGCGGTCGCCGCAAGGTCGAAGTAATTCGCCACGGGCAGACGCGAGTTGATGATGTATTTGTCACCGGTCAGCGACGGATCGGAGGTGTTGTACGACAGCTTCGTCGCGCCGATGTACCGCCAGTTGAGCGATACCGAACTCTTCTGATCGCTCGACACCCACGTGAAGCGGGCCTGGTGGCGCCACTCCGGCGACGGCTGCCCGCACGAGCCGCCGAACAGCCCCTTGCAATCATAGGTCGGGAAGCCCGGAAGCGACTGGGTCGTCAATTCGCGCAGCCATGTGCCGAGCATATCGACGCTGAACCTTCCGACGCGGGTCGGCACCGCATAGCTGGCGCCGATGTCGAGGCCGCTCGTGCCCAGCTCGCCGGTGTTCAGGTTGGTCGCCGTCACATAGCCGAGCGTATTCGCATCCGCCCCGAACAGCACGCCGTTGCGCGGATTGCGTTGGAACAGCGAACAGAAGAACGGATCGGCGGTCGCGAAACACTGACTGATCGTCAGCGGCACCGGGATCGTGCCGATATAGTCCTTCACCTTGATGTTGAAATAATCGACCGACAGCGTCAGCCGCGGCATGAAGGTCGGCGTCAACACCACGCCCGCGGTATAGGTATCGGCCTCCTCCGGCTTCAACGCTGGATTGCCGCCGAACAATCCGTTGCAGGTCTCGCTGGGACATTCGATGATCCGGCCGTACTGCGCTTGCGTCACACCCGTCAGGGCGCATTGCGCGAACGTCGCGGTCGGCGTCGCGCCCGAGCAGGGATCCTGCGCGGTGATGTTGCCCGGCGCGCGCGGGTCGAACAATTCGCGGATGTTCGGCGCGCGGATCGCGCGATTATACCCACCGCGCAGTCGCAGATCGCGCGACGGCGCCCAGGCGATCTCACCCTTGTACGTCGACACCCCCTTATCGTTGGTGCTGTACTTGGAATAACGATAGCCGCCCGTCAGCGACAATTCCTCCAGGAACGGCCGGTTCTCGACGATCGGCACGCGCACTTCGGTGAACACCTCGGTGACGTCGAACTTGCCCGAGACTTCCTGCGTCCCCTTCGCCTGCGCCAGCGCGTCGGCGTTGAACTCATAGCTCTCGCGGCGATGCTCGACACCGATGACCGCGCCGATCCCCGTATCCGCCCATGGCAATTTGGCGCCGAACGCGCCGCCGTCGAAGGTAAAGGTGCCGGACAGCACCGTTTCCTTGCTGATGCTGTCGGTGCTCGTCGGCGAATAGATGTAGCTCAACGCTTCCGCGCTTGGCCCGCCATATTGGAAGACGTTCAGCGGCACGCACGTGGGATCGGTTCCGTCGATGACGGACAGGCAGGTCGGCGTGCCGTTGCGGTTGACGACCTTCAGCGCCTTGTTCGCCTTCGCCGGGTCGATGTCGTTGCGATAGGTCTCGTTGAACAGCACCGTCGAGAACAACGCATTCGCATCATAGCGAATGCCCGGCGCGATCTCGCCGCGGACGCCACCGCTGACGCGATAATCGGTGTGGCGCAGATCATCCCGACGCGGCTGCGCCGGTGCGGCCACCGGACGATAGCCGATATAGGTGTCCTGCGTCGCGCTGGTGCCATAGGCACTTCCGCACAGCAACTGGCCCTGCTGCGCGCTCATCAACGGATTGTCGCAGTTGATCGAGTAATTATAGCCCTGGAACAGCGCGGACGGCGCGACCTGCGAATTGGTATGGTCGTCCATGAACATGAAGCTGCCGTAGATTTCGGCAGCCGGCGTCACTTCATATCTGGCAAACGCGCCCGCGGTATAGCGCGTGTCGTTGCGCTGGAAGTAGTTCGACGGAGCGTAATTGTAGCGGAAGCTGTTATCGTACGGCACCCACGTCTTCTGCCCGTCCCGCGTATTGTTATAGCCGGTCGGGGACACGCCATCGCGCAGTGGCGTGAAGCGTCCGAATTCGTTGTTCGACGAGCCGCCACAGACAAGATCGCTGCGGTCGCCGTTCGGATCGAGCGCGCAGGCCGATACGTCGCGGTTATACTGGAGGATCGGCTTGACGTCGCGATACCCGAAATAGGCGGTCACGTTGCCGCGATTGTCGGCAAAGTTCGTGCCCATCGCGATATTGGCGTCGAAACGCTGCCCGTCGACGGGCGAGTCCGGCGCGCGGCTGAACCCGGCGGCCGTCAAACGCTGCCGATAACCGGCATTGTCGTTGTGATGCGCGGAAAACCCATATTGCACATCGGTCTTCACGCCGTTCAGATCGTCACGCAGCACGAAGTTGATGACGCCCGACACCGCGTCCGACCCATAGACCGCCGAAGCACCACCGGTGACGACGTCGACGCGCTTGACCATGAACGCCGGGACGAAGTTCAGATCGGTCGCCTGTACCGGCAACAATCGCTGCCCGTTCAGGAGCACGAGATTGCGGTTGCTGCCCAGATTGCGGAGGTTGACCTGCGATGTCCCGTCCGACCCATTGGAGACGTTCTCGTTCGCATCGGCTGTGACCTGCGGCAGGCGGTTGAGCACGCTCTCGATATTCGTCGCGCCCTGCAGCCGGATCTCGCCAGCGTCGACGGTCGTGATCGGGCTGTTGCTCATCACCCCCGGTTGCGCGAGCCGCGTACCGGTCACGACGACCCCCTCGCCTTCCGCCTCGGTCGACGTCGACGCTTGATCGCCTGTCGTCACCTGTGCCGCCGCTGGCATCGCCACGCCGAGCGCCAGTGCGCCAAGCGCGGCCGACGCGAGCCACTTCGTTGCTCCAACCATGGTTAACCCCCTTCTTTTCATCTGTTTGATCGACCGACCATACATCGAAGAAGGCGTACATCAAATATATTATACGAAAGAATGTCTAAAAAATGTATGCGCCTGTTATTTTATTGCGCACTCTTGCTTTGCCAAATGGCCATTTTGGTCGTGACGCTTGATCGAACCTCACGCTCCTTCGAGGTTACCACCCCCACGAAACTCGCGGCGCAGGTCGAGCACCGTCTGCTCGATATGCGCATGCATTCGCTCGCGCACGGCGTGCGTGTCGCGCAGCAACCAGCTTTCGAGCAGATGCGCATGTTCGTCGTTGGCGCGCTGGTCGCGTCCCAGTGGCTCCAGATGCTTGCGCACATAGCGCTCGCCCATCACGTGCAGACGCTCCAGCATCGTCGTCGTGATCGACTGACGCGACGGGCGCAGCAGCGCGAGATGGAAGGCACGATTGAACGCCCCCACGCCGTCACCATGCGCGTTCGTCGCCTCGTCGAGTTGCGCCAGCAACTGCACCGCCACGTCGCGTTCCTGCTGAGTCGCGTTCGCGGCGGCCTGCGCGGCGACCTCCGGCTCCAGCTTGAGCCGCAGCGCATAGACTTCCTCGGCCTCCGCGATCGTCAGTTCGCGCACGAAATACCCGCGGTTCGCACGCGATCGGACCAATCCCTCCTGCTCCAGCCGCGTCAGCGCCTCGCGTAGCGGGATCTTGCTGACCCCCAGTTCGGCGGCGAGCGCGTCCTGCCGGATCGCACGATCGGCTTCGACCTGCCCGGTCAGGATGCGGTCCCGAACCAGGTCGACGAGCTGCTCGGAGAGATTGCGAACGATAATGCCGGTCATCTAAAAGCCCCAACCGGCGACGATATACCGGTAAATCATCTAACCCGCGCGTCACGTACCGCGCAATGGCCGCGGCGGCACCGCACCGAAACGGATCGGATGACCAGCCGCCGGCTACCCGAACCGCGCCAGGTCGAATGGCGCCAGGTCATAGGCCGGCGTCTCGTCGTGGAGCAGCGCCGCCAGCGCCTCGCCGCTCGTCGCCGACAGCGTGAGGCCGAGATGCTGATGCCCGAACGCATATGCCACCGCGCTGCGCCGCCCGATCGCGGGTAGATAATCGGGCAGCGTCGGCCGCGCCCCCATCCACGGCGCGAGCGGCTCCTGCAAAGGCAGGCCGAGCGCAGCGACATGCGCGCGCAACCGCGCCCATTTGCGCGGATCGGCCGGTGTCTCGACCGCCGCGAACTCGACGATGCTCGCCGCCCGCAACCGCCCGGCGAAGCGCGTGACGATCATCGAACGATCCTCGAACACCACCGGCGGCTGGTCGGCGGGCCAGTCGCCCGGATCGCCCTCGATATGATAGCCGCGCTCGGCGATCAGCGGCGCGCGCAGCCCCAGCGGCGCGACGAGCGAGGCGGAGGCAGCCCCCGCCGCGACCACCACGACATCGGCTTCTGCCTGGCTGCCATCCTCAAGCGTCACCGTCGCGCTATGACCCGCGGTGGCGATCGACCGCGCCCGGCCATGAACGCGCACGCCGCCCCCGTCAACGAAGCGCGCCGTCAACGCGTCACCCAGCGCGCCGGTATCGGTGATCTGTCCGCTCCCCTCGAAGCGCACCGCCCCTGCGATCGTCGCCGTGGTCAAGCGCGCGAGTTGCGCCAGTTCTTCGGGCGTCGCGTCACGCACCGTCGCGGTGCCGGTGTCCGCGACCAGCCACGCCGCGCGCCCGCGCGCCGCGCTGTCGGCGGTCTCCCACACGACGAAATGCCCGTCGACGCGCAACAGCGCCGCCGCAGCCGCATCGGCCAGCACGCGCTGCCACGCCGGGATCGCGGTGGCGAGCATTGCCGACAGCGCGGCCTTGCCACGCGCGAACCGCGCGGGCGTGCTGGCGCGCAGCAATCGGATCGTAAACGGCAGCCAATGCCGGATCGCACGCGGCGGCAGCGCCAACGCGCCGCCGCGCGAGAACAGCCGCCTGGGAACGCTCTTCACCGTCGCTAGCGATGCCAGCGGCTCGACCTGTTCGACCGCGATATGCCCGGCATTGCCCCAGGAGGCGCCGCGCCACGGCGCATCGGGGGCGACGATCGTCACCTGCGTGCCGCGCCGCTGGAGCGCGAGCGCGACGTTGAGCGCCACCACGCCATTGCCGATGACGATCGCCGAGCGGATCATCCCTGCGCCCGCACCAGACTGCGCGCACGGCCATAGGCGAGATAGAAGACCAGGCCGAGCACGTTCCACAATGCGAACCGCGTCAGCGTGTGCGTCGGCAGGCTCACCAACAGGTAGATGCAGCCGAGGATCGCCAGCGTCCCCACCACCATCGGCGCCGGACAGCGGAACACGCGCTTGAGTTCCGGCGCGCGCTTGCGCAGCACCATCATGCACGCCGCCACCGCGATGAACGCCAGCAACGTCCCCGCATTCGCCAGCTCGGCGATCTCATCGAGCCGGAAGAAGCCCGCCACCGCCGCGACGAACACGCCCGTCACCATCGTCACCAGCGCGGGCGATCCCGTCCGGGCCGACACGCGGCTCAGGCTGCGCGGCAGCAGTCCGTCGCGCGACATCACGAAGAAGATGCGGCTCTGCCCGTACATCATGACGAGGATCACCGAGGGCAGCGCGATCAGCGCCGCCAGTCCGATCGCCCAAGCCGCGAACGGGTGCTGGAGCGTGCGCAAGACGTACGCGAGCGGCTCGGCCGACTTGCCGAGGTCGATGTAGCTCACCGCTCCGATCGCTGCGACCGCGACGCCCATATAGATCAGGGTGCACGCCGCCATCGATCCGATGATCCCGATCGTCAGGTCGCGTCCCGGGTTGCGCGCCTCTTCCGCGGAAGTCGCGACCGCATCGAAGCCGTAGAAGGCGAAGAAGACGATCGCCGCCGCCGCCATTACCCCGCGCGTCGCGCCATTCTCGACATGGCTGCCGAATCCGTACGGCATGAACGGCTCGAAATTGCCGCCGTTGAACGCGGGCAGCGCGACGACGACGAACACGCCCAGCGCGACCATCTTGATCGCGACCAGCACGATGTTGAACGTCGCGCTCTCCTTCGTCCCGGCGACCAGCATCCCCGCGATCCCCAGCGCGACCAGCACCGCCGGAAGATTGACGATCCCGCCGCCATGCGGTCCCGACAGCAGCATCGCGGGCATATTTACGCCCGCACTCTGCAACCAGCCGACCAGATAGGCGGACCAGCCGACCGCGACGGTCGAACAGGCAAGCGAATATTCGAGGATCAAACTCCACCCGACGATCCAGGCGATGCTCTCGCCGATCACGGAATAGGTATAGGTATAGGCACTTCCCGCGGTCGGGATCAGCGTCGCCATCTCGGCATAGGCCAGCGCCGCGCACGCGCACACCGCCCCCGCGATCGCAAATGACAGGATAACCGCCGGCCCCGCCCGCTCCGCACCGACACCGGTCAGCGTATAGATGCCCGTTCCGACGATCGCGCCGATCCCCAGCGCGATCAAATGCGGCCAGCTCAGCGTCTTTCGCAGCTTGCGATCCGGATCGGCTTCGTTCGCGTTCAGGGGCTTAAGCGGCCCCAGTAATCCTCGTGCCAAGCGCCGCTCCCTTTTTTGATGAAATCCGTTTGCCTCGAGCAGGGTTCGAGCGAAGCCGAGAACCCGCCCGTCGAGAGGCTGCTCGAGGCGAACGGCAGGTTCGATCACACCACCGTGAACCCCGCGAAGAACGGGTCTTCGCGATCGATCCAGATCGTATTGAATCCCGTCGCGATCGCCGATCCTTCGATCGACGGCACGATCGCCGCCTGATCGCCGATCATGGTGTCCGCCTCGACCCGCCCGATGAAGCGGCTGCCGATATAGCTCTCATGCACGAAGCGGTCGCCGACCTTCAACCGCCCGGTCGCCGCCAGATGCGCCAACCGCGCCGAGGTGCCGGTGCCGCACGGGCTGCGATCGATCGCGCGCTCACCATAGAAGACCGCGTTGCGCCCGTCCGCACCCTCGCCCTTGGGTTTGTCGGCCCACAGCACATGGCTGACCCCGCGGATCGTCGGCTCCAGCGGATGGACCGGCTCATACGCCGCCCGCACCAACTCGCGGATCACACGGCTCAACTCGACGATCCGCGCCGCGCCCAAATTGTCCAGCCCGGTGTACGCCCCCTGCGGCTCGACGATCGCATAGTAATTGCCACCATAAGCGACATCGATCGACAGCGGCCCGAACCCCGGCACGTCGATCTGCAACCCTTGGATCGCCAAATAGGCCGGCACGTTGCGGATCTTCACCGAGCGGACGCGATTGCCCTCAGCGGCATAATCGATCTCGATCACCCCCGCGGGCACCTCGACGCGCAAGCGTCCCGGTTCGCGCGGCGTGATCAGGCCGTTCTCCAGCCCGAAGGTGATCATCCCGATCGTGCCATGCCCGCACATCGGCAGACACCCGGACGTCTCGATGAACAGGATCGCTGCATCCGCATCGCCGCACGGCGGGTACAGGAACCCGCCCGACATCATGTCGTGCCCGCGCGGCTCGAAGCACAAGCCGGTGCGGATCCAGTCGAAACGCGCGAGAAAGTCCTGCCGCCGCTCCGCCATGCTGGCGCCCCGCAGCAACGGGGCGCCACCGGCTACCAGACGGACGGGATTGCCCGCCGTGTGGCCATCGATGCAGAAGAAGGTGTGGCGCATCAGGCCGCGAGAGCCTCCTTGAGCACCGGCCGCGTCGCCGCGCACTTCTCGACCATCGCGATCACCTCGGCTCGGCGTGCGCCTTCCAGCGGCAGTCGCGGCAGACGGACGCGCTCCGACCCGCGGCCCATGATCTCCTCGGCAAGCTTGATCGACTGCACCAGATCATGCTCGGCATCCAGGTGGAGCAGCGGCATGAACCAACGATAGATGCGCCGCGCCTCTTCCCAGTCGCCGCGATACACCGCCGCGATCAGCGCGACCGATTCCTGCGGGAAGGCGCTGGTCAGGCCGGAAACCCACCCGCTCGCGCCAAGCAACATCCCCTCCAGCGCGACGTCGTCCAGCCCTGCCATCACGACATAGCGATCACCGAACCGATTGATGACGTCGGTGAAGCGGCGCGGATCGGGCGCGCTTTCCTTGACCGCGACGATGTTCTTGACCGGATCGAGCAGCTCCAGCGTGTCGAAGTCGACCGAGACACGATAGGCCGGCGGATTGTTGTAGAGCATGATCGGCAGGCCGGTCGCTTCCGCAACGGTACCGAAATGCGTCGCCAGCTCGGTCGGCGTCGGGACATAGACCATCGCGGGCAGCAGCATCAGCGCGTCGACGCCGATATCCTCGACCTCCTTCGCGAACGCGGCCGCACGCCGCGTGGTGAATTCGGAGACGCCGCACACCAGCGGCACGCGCCCGCCGACCGCCTCGACCCCGGCGCGCAGCACCGCATGCTTTTCCTCGACGTCCAGCGAGTTGTTCTCGCCGCAGGTGCCGAGCAGGATCAGCCCGTCGACGCCATCCTCGACCAGTGCGACCAACCCACGCTGCGTCGCGTCGATGTCGACCGACCCGTCACCCGCGAACTGCGTCGTCGCTGCAGGATAGACGCCCGTCCACATGCTCGAACCAGAAACCACATTACCCTCCTGAATAGCAAGCTTCGTATACGATATAAGGTCAGAGGAGCCAAGCTATTTGTTCAGGGGCAGCGCGAAGGTCCGCGCGAGACCGTGATACAATTTCTCACGGCATACGAACTGGCTGGCACCATCGGCGACGAAGGCGGTGGCGAACATCGGCAGCATCAGCCCACGGCTGCCCGTAGTTTCGGCCAGGATGATCACCGCCGTCAACGGCGCGCGCACAACTCCCGCGAAATAGCCGACCATGCCGAGGATCACGACCGCCGAGGCGGGCGAGTCCGCGAACAGCGGGCGCAGCAGATTGCCGATCCCCGCCCCCACCGCCAGCGATGGTGCGAAGATCCCGCCAGGCAGACCCGCGACCGCCGTCGCCAGCGTCGCGAGCAGCTTGGCGGGGCCGAACCACAAGGGGGCGTCGACGCCGCCGATCATCGCGCGCGCCGCGCTATAGCCAGTGCCCCATGTCAACCCCGTTCCGCAGCCCAGCACCGCGACGACCACGCCGCATCCGACTGCGAACCGGATCGGATAACGCTTGCTCCACGCCGCCAGCGGATGCGCGCCCCGCGCGAAGGCCAGCATCGCGCGTGCAAACGCCCCGCCGGACAGGCCGCCGACCAGCCCGGCGACCCCGGCGACGATCAGCGCCGAACCGATCGGCATGTGCGCACCGACCAGCCCGAAATACAGGTAATCGCCCTGCACCGATTGCGCGACCATTCCCGCGATCACGATCGCGCCGACCACCAGCAACGTCACCTTCTGCTCATAGGCGGAGGCGAGTTCCTCGATCGCGAACAACAGACCCGCCAGCGGCGTGTTGAACGCCGCCGCCACGCCTGCCGCACCACCGGCGATCAGCACCCCGGCGCGTAACGGCACGCGCAGGATACGATGCGTCAGCCCCATCACCGCCGCGGCGATCTGCACCGTCGGCCCCTCGCGCCCGACCGAAGCTCCCGCCAGCACCGCCGCCAGCGTCAGCGCCGCCTTGCCGATCACCGTCGGCATCGACACCAGCGAGCGCGTCGCGGCCTCGGGATCGGCTTGCGCCGCCATCACCTGCGGAATGCCCGATCCGCGCGCCAACGGCACGTAACGCCGCGTCAGCCACGCCAGCGCGCCGAAGGTCAGCGGAGTCGTAATTATCGGCACCCAGCGATGCTGTCGGGCGAGGCCGACAAACAACTCGCCGCACGCATCCGCCGCCAGCGCGAACACCGTCGCCGCCAGCCCGATCGCCACCGCGCCGATCAGAAGCGCCAGCCGTGCACGCAGTCGTGTCGCGCGCGGGCGCTGCGAGCGGAGCAAGGCCCGCAGTCGCGTCGGCGTCCATTCGAGACGAGGGCGACGCGATGAAGATTGCTCCGGCATAGGCACGCCTTACACGTCCGCGCCGCGAAATGGCCAGCATGGACCCCGCCGCTCCACCGACCGTTTGATCGCTTCACGGGTGTAACGAACCGGCAGAATGCGCTTTGACTGACGAACGAACGACGACGATCGCACCACCGCTGGTCGTCCGGCGACAAAAGCTGCGCCGCTGGTGGTCGATGTGGGTGACAGGCGGGGTCGATCACGATGCGGTGCTCCGCCAGATCGCGGGCGATTCCGGCTGGTCCGGTCGCTATGCCTTCCTGATCGTCATCTCCGCCGCGATCTCGCTGCTCGGATTGCTGATGCCGTCGGTTGCGGTGCTGATCGGCGCGATGCTGTTGTCGCCGCTCATGATGCCGATCATCGGCCTCGGCTTCGGCATTGCCACCTTCGATACCGTCGCGATGCGGCGCAGCGCCACCGCGCTGCTCGCCGGCGCGGCGCTCGCGGTCGCGCTGTCGGTGGTTTTCGTTGCGCTCTCGCCGATCCAGACGATCACCAGCGAGATCGCGGGGCGCACCCGCCCGACCCTCTTCGACCTGCTCGTCGCGCTTCTTTCGGCGGTTGCCGGCGCCTATGCCCTGATCCGCGGCCGGGGCGGCACGGTCGTGGGCGTGGCGATCGCGATCGCGCTAATGCCGCCGCTCGCGGTCGTCGGCTTCGGCATCGCAACGCGCAACTGGACGGTCTTCGCGGGCGCGATGCTGCTGTTCACCACCAATGCGGTCACGATCGCGCTGACCGCCGCGCTGGTCGCGCGTCTGTACGGCTTCGGCGGCCACCTGTCGCGCCATCATACCGGGTGGCAGCTCGCGCTCTTCGTCGGCGCGGTCGGGCTGCTGTCGGTCCCGCTGGTTTCTGCGCTGCGCCAGATCGCGTTCGAGGCGGTCGCACAGCGGCAGGTGCGTGATACGATCCGCAACCGCTTCCCCGACGCAGCGCGGCTCAGTCAGCTCGACATCGACTATGCGCGTGATCCGATCCGGGTGCGGGCGGTGGTTCTAACGCCGTCGCTCGATCCGCAGGCGGATCGTGTACTGGTCGCCGATCTGCGCGCGCGGCTCAAACGCCCGATCGATCTGCACGTCGACCAATTGCGCGTCAGCCCCGACGCCAATGGGGTCGAGGCGGCGCAAATCGCGCGCGCCGCAGAGCCACGCGAGGATATCGCCAGCGCGGCGCGCGATCGTGCCGTCGCCGATCTTGCGCTGGTCGCGGGCGTCGCGCCGGACAAGGTCGCCATCGACGCCAACGATCGAACGCTGCGCACCACCGCCGCGCCGCTACCCGGCCTCGGGCTGGATGGCTATCGTGCGTTGGAGGCGCGCGCGGACCGGCTGCTGACCCAATGGCGCATCCTGCTCGCGCCACCGGCCGACGTGCCGCTGTCGCCTGTTCCGATCGTCGAGGGCGTGGTCGATATCACCGCGCTCGACTCGCTTGCCTGGGGCGCGATCCGGCTGAACCGCCCGCTTTCGGTCGATGGCGGCACGCTCGCGCAGCGCCGCGCCGTCGCCGCAGCGCTGATCGCGCGCGGTGCTCGGGCGGCGGCCGGCAACGCAGGAGGGCGCCTGCGCGCATCATGGCAGCCGGAGCCCGCCGCCCCCACAGAGCAATCAACCCCGGAGCAGGCGAGTTAAACGCTTAGATCAGAAAGCCAGTAAACCGACACATATCCGTCATTGCGAGCGCAGCGAAGCAATCCAGGGCGTTCTGATCCGGCGCTCGATTGATCGCTACGTTCTCAATGACGACCCTCGTTCGACATGACGCCACCGCGCTCAACGGCGCAGACTGCCCCTATCGCCCGCGGCTACATTTCCCCACGCGCGCGGCGGATCGCATACCATTTCTTCACATTGGCATTATGCTCGGCCAACGTATCCGCAAAGACATGCCCTCCGCTGCCGTCGGCGACGAAATACAGCGCCTTCGTCTGCGCCGGATCGAGCACCGCATCGATCGATCGCCGTCCCGGATTGGCGATAGGGCCGACCGGCAGGCCCGCCTCGGCATAGGTGTTATAGCCGTTCTTCGCGCGCAGCTCCGACTGGCGGATGCGCCGTCCCAGCGGCCGCCCCTTGGTGATCGGGTAGATGACGGTCGGATCGGCCTGCAACGGCATACCCAGCCGCAGCCGGTTGCCATAGACCGCCGCCACCGTCCGCCGCTCCTCGGGCTTGCCGGTTTCCTTCTCGACGATCGAGGCGAGGATGACCGCCTGTTCGGGTGTCCTGACCACGGCACCCGGCTTGCGCGTCTTCCATGCCGTGGCGAGATAGGTCTTCATCGCCGCCTGCATCCGTGCCAGCACCGCCGTGCGCGGCTCGCCGCGCTCGAACGTGTAACCGTCCGGCAGTACCGAGCCTTCCGCGGGCACCCTGACGTCACCGGTCAGCGTTTGCGCCTTCAACAAGGCGTCGCGCACCATCACCGATGGCAGCCCTTCGGGCACCACCACCAGCCGTTGCACCGCCTTGCCGCCTTGCAGGATCGCAAGCACCTGCGCCGCGCTGGCATGATCCGGAAACGCATATTCGCCGGCCTTGATCGGCGCGTCCGACCCGAAGATCCGCGCCTGCAGGCGGAAGCGGCTGGCCGAGGCGATCACCCCGGCCTTCTCCAGCGTGCGCGCCGCCGCGGCGAGGCTCGATCCCTCGGCGATCTCGACGGTGGCCGCGCGCGGCAACGGGCCGGCGCCCTTCCAGCCGTACCCGACCCAGAAGCCGGCCGCGATCAGCAGCAGGCCGGCGACAAGAGCGAAGCAGCCGAGCCTGCGCATGACGGTCGCCTCAGATCGCCTTCATCACCAGCGACGCGTTGGTGCCGCCGAAGCCGAACGAATTGTTCAGCACCGCGCGCACCGGACGCTTCTTGGCATGATGCGGGACCAGATCGACACCCTCGGTCCCCTCGTCGGGATTGTCGAGGTTGAGTGTTGGCGGCACGATCTGATCACGCAGCGCGAGGATGCAGAAGATGCTCTCCACCGCGCCCGCGCCGCCCAGCAAATGCCCGATCGCCGACTTGGTGCTCGACATCGAAGCGCCCGACAGATCGTCGCCGAACACGCGCTTCGCCGCCGCCAGCTCGATCGTGTCGGCCATCGTCGAGGTGCCGTGGGCGTTGATATAGTCGATGTCGGCCGGGGTCATCCCCGCCTTGCGCAGCGCCATGCGCATCGCCAGTTCCGCGCCCTTGCCCTCCGGGTGTGGCGCGGTGACGTGATAGGCATCGCCCGACAGGCCATAGCCCACGACCTCGGCATAGATCTTCGCACCGCGCGCCTTGGCGTGCTCATATTCCTCGAGCACGATCACCCCCGCGCCCTCGCCCATCACGAAGCCGTCGCGATCCTTGTCATAGGGCCGGCTGGCCTGCTCGGGCCGGTCGTTCATGCTGGTGTTGAGCGCGCGCGCCTGCGCAAAGCCCGCGACACCGAGCGGGTTGACCGTGCTCTCCGCGCCGCCCGCCAGCATGATGTCGGCGTCGTCGTCGCGGATCATCCGCGCTGCGTCGCCAATCGAATGCGCGCCGGTCGAGCATGCGGTGACGACGGCGTGATTCGGCCCCATCAGCCCGTATTTGATCGAAACCTGCCCCGAAATCAGGTTGATGAGGCGGCCGTGGACGAAATGCGGGCTCACCCGGCCAGGGCCACGCTCGTGCAGATTGATCGATTCGATCTCGATCCCCGGAAGCCCGCCGATCCCCGAACCGATCGACACGCCGGCACGCATCCGCATCTCTTCGTCCATCTCGGTCAGCCCGGCGTCCTCGAGCGCCTGCCCCGCCGCGTCGATGCCATAGACGATAAACGGATCAACCTGTCGCTGGACCTTGTGGTCGACACGCTTGTCCGGGTCGAAGCCATATTCATGGTCCTTCGGCTTCACCTCGCACGCGATCAGGCATTTCTGCCCGGTAGTGTCGAAGCGCGTGATCGGACCCGCGCCCGATTTTCCGGCGATCAGGTTCGCCCAGGCGGTTTCCACATCCGCCCCGAGCGGGGTGACGAGGCCAAGTCCGGTGACGACGACGCGACGCATAGGCTTCCCTTCTTCCCGCCCATTGCGCCTCTCCCACGCATCCGGCGGTCTTCATTACGAAACGGCTCCCCATCCTCTAGCGAAGGATGGGGAGCCGCTCAAATCGTTCGACGGCCGGGCGATGGCAAGGGCGAGGCCCCCGCCACCCGGCGCATCAGGGCGTCAGCCCTTATGCTCGTCGATATAGGTGATCGCGTCCTTGACGGTCGAGATCTTCTCGGCGGCATCGTCCGGGATTTCCACCCCGAACTCCTCCTCGAACGCCATGACCAGCTCGACGATGTCGAGGCTGTCCGCGCCCAGATCGTCGATGAAGCTCGCGTCCTCGGTCACCTTGTCGGCTTCGACGCCGAGATGCTCGACGACGATCTTCTTCACGCGGTCGGCGGTCTCGCTCATAACTTTCCCTCTTTCGATTTGGGGGTAGATTTAGAATTCCTGAACGCAGGTAGAGCCGGTCGGCCCGCCTGACAAGTCCGTGTGTGCGGCGGAACGCCCGAACGCCGCGTCGACTTCGATGGCGGGCATTCTTTGTCGTCGATCAGTGCGACGCCGCCCGTCTGCGTAACGGGCAGGACGCCGCACCCAGCGCGACCACGACGCCGGCAAGTAGAGGAAGCCCCACAAATAGCGCCACCGGGTCGACCGAGCCGAAATAGCAGCACACCGCCGCAAGCGGCGCCAGCACGACATGCGCGATCAGCAACCGGACGACGCCCAGGGTGGCCGATGTGGACACCATGGCCACGTTCAACAGCATGAGCGCGGCGCACGAGCAGCAGACCTGCGCGGCATCGTCCCACCCGCTCGGTGCACCGGCAACGAGCGTGCTTCCCGTGTCCCACAGCATGAACAAGCCCAGCGGCACTGCAAGCAGGAAACCGAAACCCCGTATGCCGATCATCAATCGGGACATGGCGAAGCTCCCTGCTACCGATCAACGCACCCTAGCCGCCGCGACGAACGGAAGAAGAGCAGATCGCTCCCGCAGCCCCATGGTGGGTCAACAGGCTCAGACCATCGCCATACCGCCGTTGACGTGGATCGTCTGCCCGGTGACGTACCCCGCCTCCTTCGACGCCAGATAGATGACCGCCGCGGCAATGTCCTCGCCCGTCCCCAGGTCGCCCGCCGGAATGCGCGTGAGCAGCGCGGTCTTCTGCGCCTCGGGCAGCCCATCGGTCATCGCCGAGCGGATGAAGCCCGGCGCGACGCAGTTGACGGTAATAGTGCGGCTGGCCAGTTCCTGCGCTAGTGCCTTGGACATGCCGACCAGCCCCGCCTTCGACGCGGCATAATTCGCCTGGCCCGGATTGCCGGTCTGCCCGACGACCGAGGTGATCGAGATGACGCGCCCGAAGCGCTGCTTCATCATCGGCTTGGCCGCCGCACGGATCAGGCGGAAGGCCGCTTCCAGGTTGACGCGGATCACCTGATCCCATTCGTCGTCCTTCATCCGCATCGCCAGATTGTCGCGCGTGACCCCCGCGTTGTTGACGAGGATATCGAGTCGCCCGCCCAACGCCGTCACCGCTTGCGGCACCAGCGCATCGACCGCGGCGGCGTCCGAGAGATCGCAAGGAAGTGCGACATGCCCCGCCCCGCTCAGCTCACCCAGAAACGCTTCGAGCTTGGCGACGTTCGATCCCGATACCGCCAGCCGCGCGCCCCGTGCCGCAAGCCCCTTGGCGATCGCCGAGCCGATCCCCCCGATGCGCCGGTGACCAACGCGGTCATGCCTGACAGGTCGAACATCTCTGATCCTTCACAATGACGCGCCCGCTTTATCGCCTCGCCGTGGAGCGACAAGTCCCAGAACGGGCAAGCCAGTCTGACGACGCGATAGAAGTCGCGCGATTATCATTCTAGGCCAACCAGATAGTCCGGGGGACGATGACAGGGGGTAAGGCAACTGACGTTCAATCCGGTCGGCGACGCGCTCGCCGACGACATGCCGCACGCCGATGACCGGCCCCACCGCCGGCACCGCGGCATCGATGGCTGGCGCGCGGTCGCGGCCGGGTTCGTCGTCTTCTCGCATGCGATCAACTTCCGCTTCCGCATTCCGGCGGAGTCGGCAATGCATCTGGTGGAGCGGGTGTCCGAACCGCTCTCGCAGATCGGCGTTCAGTTGTTCTTCGTCATCAGCGGCTTCATCATCACCTCGCTGATGCTGCGCGAAGAGGCGAAGCGGGGTCGCGTCAGCATCGCCGCTTTCTACGCACGCCGCTTCTGCCGCATCCTGCCCCCGCTGCTTGCCTATTTTGCGGTGGTCGGCCTGCTCTCCGCCGCTGGTGCGCTCACGCTGCCGGCCGACAGCTTCGCCAGCGCGGCGACCTTCACCTGCAACATCGGCTTCGTCGATTGCGATTGGTGGGTGGCGCACACCTGGTCGCTGGCGGTCGAGGAGCAATTCTATCTCGCCTGGCCGCTGCTGATCGCGCTCGCCGCGCCGCGCTGGCGCGTGCCGCTGCTGATCGCGGCGCTGATCGGCTGCACGGTCGGAATTGCGATGAAGCCGTATATTTTCCACAGCAACTTCACGTCGTTCGGCTGCGTCGCAGCCGGCGCGCTCTACGCGCTGAGCCCCGCGTTAGAAGCGCGTGCCAGCGCGCTACCGCCACGCCGGTATGGCTGGCTGCGGTTGCACTGCTGGTGGTTGGCCCGCTGACCCGGCTGGAGGTCGTCGCGATCGTCGCGCTGCCGTTCCTCGTCACCTATATAATCTTCGCCGGCAACGCGCTGCGCTGGGTGCGCGCGATCCTCGAATGGCGCGTCCTTCAGATCATCGGTGCGGGCTCGTACAGCCTGTACCTCTGGCAGCAGCTCTTCCTCGCATCGCCCTCGCATTACACGAACGCGCCGTTCCCGATCCTACTGCTGCCGATCGTCGTTCTGCTCTCGGTCTATCTGGTCGAGCGCCCGTTCATCCGCCTCGGCCGCCGCCTCTCGCGGCGGATCGAGGAGCGCCCGCCTGAGCGAAGCATCGCCCGGACCGCTCGTGCCTGAAAGGATCCCAGCTTACAGCCGCTTCAGCAACGCCTCGATATCGTCCATCGAAACCACGCTCACCGCCTCCACATCCGGCGCGATCCGCTTGACCATCGGCGACAGGACCTTGCCGCCGAACTCGACGACTTCGGTCACGCCGGCCTCCACCATGGCCAGCACCGATTCGCGCCATCGCACCCGGCCCGTCACCTGCTCGACCAGCAAGCGCCGGATCGCGCCGGGATCGGCGACCGCCGCGGCGTCGACGTTGGCGAAGACCGGCACCAGCGGCGCGCGGAGATCGGCCTCCGCCAGCGCGCCCTCCATGACCCGCGCCGCATCCTCCATCATCGCGCAGTGGAACGGCGCCGATACCGGCAACAGCACCGCACGCTTCGCGCCCATCTCCTTGGCGAGCGCCACCGCGCGTTCGACCGCGACACGATGACCGGAGATCACCACTTGCGACGGATCATTGTCGTTGGCGACGGTGCAAACCAGCGTCTCGCCGGTTTCTGTCAGGATCAGGTCGACCGCCGCGCCAGCGATCGCCTGCGCCTTTTCGACGTCGGCGCCCAGCAACGCCGCCATCGCTCCCTCGCCGACCGGGACCGCCGCCTGCATCGCGCGGCCGCGCGTCTTGAGCAGCCGCGCGGTCGTGCCGAGGTCGAGCGCTTCGGCGCCGCACAATGCGCTATATTCGCCCAGCGAATGCCCGGCGACGTAATCGGCCTTTTCGGCCAGCCGCACATTGCCCTCACGCGTCAGCACGCGCAGCGTGGCGATCGCATTGGCCATGATCGCCGGCTGCGCATTCTCGGTCAGGGTCAGTTCGTCGGCCGGACCTTCCGCCATCAGCCTGCGAAGATTCTGCCCCAACGCCTCGTCGACCTCGCCGAACACTTCGCGCGCCACCACCGAGGCATCGGCGAGTGCCGCCCCCATGCCGACCGCCTGGCTGCCCTGACCGGGAAAGATGAACGCGCGCATGAGGACCTCCGTGAAAATCGCCCGCGCTGCTAGGCCGCGCGTCGGCACCGGGTCAACCACTGGCGATTCGGCACGCTTTCTGGCATAAGGATGTCACGAGGGCGGAACACTCAATCCAACGCGCGATCGTCTCAACATTCGCAACATTCGCGCCTCAACATTCGGTTGCGCTGGACGCAATTTGACGTCATAGCGCGACGGCCTCGGGCGGAAGGGGATCACCCTTGCCGCCCTTTGCCATTGGAACGACAGCCGGAGGGGCGTTGCGCATGGGGCGTACGTCAGCGATCGGCCAACATGAAGGTACATGCATGGCTCTGTACGAGCATGTGTTCCTTGCGCGCCAGGATCTGGCACAGGCGCAGGTGGACACGCTGGCGGAAACCGCCACCAAGATCGTCGAGGAACGTGGCGGCAAGGTCGTCAAGACCGAGACCTGGGGCTTGCGTTCGCTCGCCTATCGCATCGCGAAGAACCGCAAGGCGCACTACGTGATGCTCGAGATCGACGCACCGGGCGACACCGTCGCCGAGCTGGAGCGTCAGACCAGCATCAACGAGGACGTGATCCGCTACATGACCGTCCGCGTCGACGGCCACGAAGAAGGTCCGACCGTGATGATGCGCAAGCAGGAGCGCGACCGTGAGCGCCGCAGCGACCGCGAAGGCGGCCGTGATGGTGGCCGTGGCGAGCGTGGTGACCGCGGCGATCGTGGTGACCGTGGCCCCCGTCGTGACCGTGAAGAGGAGGCCGCATAATGGCGCGTCCGTTTTTCCGCCGCCGCAAGTCGTGCCCGTTCAGCGCCAAGGATGCGCCCCGGATCGACTATAAGGACGTCCGTCTGCTCCAGGGCTTCGTGTCCGAGCGTGGCAAGATCGTTCCGTCGCGCATCACCTCGGTGAGCGCCAAGAAGCAGCGCGAGCTGGCGCAGGCGATCAAGCGCGCCCGCCACCTGGGCCTGCTGCCCTACGTCGTGAAGTAAGGAGAAGAGCAGATGGATATCATCCTGCTTGAGCGCGTCGAGAAGCTCGGCGGCATCGGCGACGTGGTGAAGGTCAAGGACGGGTTCGCCCGTAACTACCTGCTCCCGAACAAGAAGGCGCTGCGCGCCAACGAAGCCAACCGCAAGGTCTTCGAGGCGAACCGCGCCCGCATCGAGAGCGAGAACGCCAACCGTCGCGGCGAGGCCGAGAAGGAAGCGGGCTCGTTCAAGGACGCGCAGATCACGCTGATCCGTCAGTCGTCGAACACCGGCCAGCTCTACGGCTCGGTCGCGGTCCGCGATCTGGTCGAGGCGCTGGTGGCCGATGGTCACAAGGTGACCAAGAGCCAGGTGGTGCTGGATCGTCCGATCAAGTCGATCGGCCTGTACGACGTCAAGGTGCAGCTGCACCCGGAAGTCGTCGTGAACGTCAAGGTCAACGTCGCGCGCTCGCCCGAAGAGGCCGAGATGCAGTCGGCAGGTGTCGACGTCATGCAGCAGGTCTTCGAAGAAGGTCGCGATCAGGGCGGCTTCACCGAGGATTACGATCCCAATGCCGAGCCGGGCGCGACCGCCGAGGCTCAGTCGGACGACGCGCAGGGCTGATCGGCCCTACGTATCGCCTGCACGAAAAAGGCCCGCCCGGATCGCTCCGGGCGGGCCTTTCCTTGTTCGGCACCGTCACTTCGGGGGGAACGGCGGTGCCTTCGGGGGACTGTAATTAAATCAATTAAGGAACGTTCCAGACAGCGCCGACCACCGCGACCAGCGGAAGGAGGGCAAAAGCGAGCGGCGTGAATTGCTTCAGCATGGCGACCTTTGCGAGCCGTTATCGTTGATGGCAGCACAATCGTCGCGGCAGGCAAAGGTTGCGCGAAGCTGAACAAAATTGATCGGCCCACCGGAATTACTGGCGCGACGAAGCGAAGCCTTGCGACGGAACAGAGCGGCCCCCGACAGGTTCTTTGCTGGCCAGCCACCATATTCGAAGTGGCTTCAACGTCGATTTGTGGGATTACCGTCGTGCAGGCCAAGGAGCGGGAACGTCGCGAGCAAGTGAGTACGATGGGACGTGCGCTGCGATCGAGCCTGCGGGTGCCCACCGATACCTATATCACTGGCGATATACCCACCTTGTTGACGCTGCTGGCACAGGTCCCTGGCGTTCCGGAGCGCAAACAGGACTGATCGGTCGCGCTCAGTAGCCAAACCGTCGAGGTGTGTAGCGTTCGGCGTCGAGCCCCACTGACAGCGGCGTGTCGAGCAGAAGTGCTGCACCGATTTGCGCAGCCGCAGGTGCGGTCTGAATCCCGAACCCGCCTTGTCCGGCGAACCAGAAGAACCCCGCCTCCGCCATGCCGTAGACCGGCAGCCGATCCGGCGCGAACGATCGCAGCCCGGCCCAGTGCCGCTCGACCCGCACGACCCGCCAGTTCACCACCCGCTCAAGCCGGTCGATCGCGATCGCGATGTCGAGTTCCTCGGCCGTGACATCATGCGCCACGACCGGATGCTCGTCATGCGGGCTGAGCCACAGCCGGCCGCCAGCCTCTGGCTTGAAGTAGAAACCGCCGCGCACGTCGATGACGAACGGCAGCGTCGCGGGTACGGGCGGGTCGGTCTGTAGCTGCACCATCGTCCGGCGATAGGGCGTGATCCCGATCGGCCGCACGCCGCTGCGCACCGCGACTTCATCGGCCCACGCGCCCGCCGCATCGACGAGGATCGTGGCCTCGAATGAGCGGCCATCCTCGGTCTCGATCCGCCACACGCCGTCCCGCCGGACCGCCGACGACAAACGCGCCGAGTTCACCGTCGAGGTTCCGCTACGTGCCGCCTGCGCCAGATAGTCGCCGTGCAGCCGCGCCACATCGATATAGGCGCAGGTCGGCTCGCTGACCCCCAGCGTCCAGTCCGCGCGCAATCCGGGGATCAGCGGCTGCGGATCGACCGCCGACAGCGCGACCGGAGTCGCGGCGAATTCGTCGAGCAATGCCGCGATCGCTGCGGCATCGTCGTCGCGCCCGATATGGACCGCGCCGAGCGGATCGAGATAGCCGCCCACCTGCAACGCCACGCCGGATGCGGTGGTCAGCGGCTGGATGTCCGGCCCGCCGTAGGTTTCGGACCAGAACGCGGCCGAACGCCCCGTCGCGTGGTAGCCGGGACGCTCCTCCCCTTCGAGCAGCAGCACGCGCGCACGGTCGCCGATCGCCGCGGCGAGGCTGGCGCCGGCGATCCCGGCGCCCACGATCGCGATGTCGTAGGTCATGCCGCGTGACGATCGAGGAACGCGTCGATCGCCGCCATCGCGCGGGCCCGCACCGGATCGGCCTCGCGCAGCAATTCGTGCGCAGCCCCGGCGCCGAACCGCACCAATGTCGCATTCGGCAAACGCGTCGCGACCTGCGCCGCGGCATGCGGAACGACGAGCCGATCATTGTCGGCGACCAGCATCAGCACCGGCGTCGACAGCGCGCCCAACCCGGGATCGGCGCGCAGCCGTGCGGTCGCCGCAAATGCCTCCGCCAGCCATGCCCAGCTCGGCGGCCCGAGTCGCAGCTCCGGTTGCGCGGTCAGCCACCATTCCTCGTCGGCGTAGCGCGCGTCGTCGCCGGTCAGCAGCCGTTGCCGCGGCAACATGCCGGGACGTTCATGGCTTTTCCACGCCGGGCGCGCCGGGTCGCCGATCCGCCGCATCGCCTGCGCCACGCGCGTCCCCAGCCATGCACCGACCGGTGAGCGCAACCCGAGCATCGGTGCGACCAGCACCACCGCATCGGCGCGGATGACGCCGTCGAGCAACGCGCGCAGTACGAGGTACCCGCCCATCGAATGTCCGACGATCACGTGCGGTCCGTCCTGCTGCGCGGTCCAATTGGGCCATACCTCTGCCAAATCGGCGATCAGCGGGGCGAAATCGTCGCAATGCCCGACATGCGGGTCGACGCCGAGTCGGCCCGACCCACCCTGCCCGCGCCAGTCGAACGCGGTCACCGCCCAGCCGCGATCGTGCCAATCGCCGAACGCCTCCAGATACTTCTCGATCATGTCGCCGCGGCCGCCCTGGAACATCAGCGCCCCGCGCCCCCGCTCGTCGCGCGAAAAGCGGCGTAATCGCCATCCATCCGCCGCGACATCGAAGGACAAGCGCGCATCGGCCGGAAGGGCGCGGCGCATCGCGGCGGGATCGGTCGTCATCGACATTGCAGGCATGGTTACGGTTTCTCAAACGGTTCCGTCTAGCGCCATGCGGCATGATCTGGGGATTTCTCACATGGTTGCTGCCCACAATGATGGGCGCGCTCCTGCTGTCGGCAGGGATCCAGGACGTGCGCTCGCGTGAGATCGCCAATTGGAAGAATGCCGCGATCGCGCTGCTCGCCCCTTTGTGGTGGGTCGCGATCGGGCTCGATCCGTGGCCGGGGATGGCGGTGCAACTCGGTGTCGCGCTGCTCGTCTTCGCGCTGTTCGTCGGAGCGTTCGCGCTCGGACAGATGGGCGGCGGCGACGTCAAGCTGATCGGCGCGCAGTCATTGTGGTTAGCGCCGCTGCACCTGCTCGACCTGTTGCTGGCGATGTCGGTGATCGGCGGGGCGCTGACGCTGGCGATGCTGATCGAACATCGCATCCGGCGCAGCCCCGACGCGATCGAGGTTCCGTACGGCGTCGCGATCGCGATCGCCGGACTTCTCGCGCTCCGCGAACCGCTCCTTAACCAATTTACCCAATAATCACAGTCACACAGCGCTGCCATCGCGGCGCGGGGACAGGGTCTTTCATGGATAGTCGCAAGCTCATTCTGCTGGTCGGTGCGCTGATGGTCGCCGCGATCACCGCGTTTGCCGCGCGAACGATGCTGGTCGGCTCGCCTGCACCCGAGGCCGCCGCGATGGGGGTCGCGGCCCCGCACATCGACGGGCCGGAGGTGCTGGTCGCCACGCGCGCGTTGCCGGTCGGCACGATCCTCGATGCCAGCGCGCTGAAGTTCCAGCCCTGGCCCAAGGAGCTGGTCGAGAACGCCTATTACATGCGCAGCGGCACCGACCTGTCGAAGCTGATCGGCACGGTGGTTCGCCTGCCGATCACCGCCGGTCAGCCGGTGACGCAGGGGCAGCTGGTGAAGCCGGGCGACCGCGGCTTCCTTGCCGCCGCGCTCGGCGCGGGGATGCGCGCGGTGACGGTGCCGGTGTCGGCGCAGACCAGCGTCGCCGGCTTCGTCTTCCCGGGTGACCATATCGACCTTATCCTGACCCAGTCGGTCGAAGGTGACGGTCCGCCGCTGCGCGCCAGCGAGACGGTGATGCGCAACCTGCGCGTACTCGCGACCGACCAGCGCACCACCGACCAGAAGGACGATCAGGGGAATACCGTCGTCCAGACCTTCTCGACGATCACCGTCGAGGCGACCCCGAAAATCGCCGAGCAGATCGCGGTCGCGCAGACGATCGGCACGCTGTCGCTGTCGCTGCGCTCGCTCGCCGACAATGCGTCCGAGCTTGATCGCGCGATCGCCTCCGGCGCGGTCAGCGTCGGCGAGACGCGCGATGCGAAGGCCGAGGAAGCGGCGATCGACCGGCTGGCCAACATGCCGCAGACCGGCAACACCACCTATGCGGTCGGTGCGGACGTCTCGCGCTTCCAGCGCCGCACCGCGCCGCCGCGCAACAACGCCGCGGCGCCCGCTCCGTCGATGCCGGGAATGCCGGTGACGGTCGCCGCGTCCGGAGCGATCCCCGTCGGTCCCAAGGTCCGGATCGCCCGCGGCAACGCCGTGACCGAAGTCTCCGTCGCAGGAAAGAACTGAGATGCGCTCCTCCCTGTTTCATGGCGCGGCGCTGGCCGTGGCGCTGACGGCGGCGCTCGCGCCGGCCGCGAGCACCGCCGCCCCGCGCGCGGCGCAGCGTCCCGCGGCGGCGACCCGGCCGGTCGTGCGCAGCGGCCTCCCGCCGGTTGGCGTCACCAAGCCCAGCCTCGAGAAGTGGCTGTCGATCGGCGAAGGTGAGCTGATCACCCTCCCCGCCGCGGTCAGCGAGGTGTGGACCTCCAATTCCGCCGCAGCGGACGTCTATGTCGCCAACCCGCGTCAGATCCACCTGTTCGGCAAGGCCGATGGCGAGGCCACGATCTTCGCCACCGATCGCAACGGCGCGGTGATCTACGCCGCGACGATCCGCGTCGCGCAGAATTCGACGCAGATCGACCGGATGCTTCAGGCGGCGCTGCCCGGCAGCGACTTCCACGTCACGCTGGTCGGGCAGATCGCGGTGCTGAACGGCAACGCCGCTGCGCCCGCCGATGCCGAACAGGCGCAGCGACTGGTCA